>NZ_JBFODF010000017.1:0-41681 GCF_040908165.1 Aeromonas sp. R6-1 | reverse complement strand
AACCACCTGACCCCATGCCGAACTCAGAAGTGAAACGCTGTAGCGCCGATGGTAGTGTGGCATTCGCCATGCGAGAGTAGGACACTGCCAGGCACACAATTAAACGGTGACGTGAAAAATCACGTTACTGGCTGCGAGGATGACACCTCACAAACAAGCAGCAAAAGATTTAGCGAAAGCTAACCGAATGCGGAGCGGTAGTTCAGTCGGTTAGAATACCGGCCTGTCACGCCGGGGGTCGCGGGTTCGAGTCCCGTCCGCTCCGCCACTACTTAAAAAGCCCAGTCTAACGACTGGGCTTTTTTTCGTTCCCGAGACAGCACCCATTTCCCCTCACATCAACACCGCCATCATCCGATCATCGCCCCTGAGAGAGGTTGCCGCTATAATGGCCGCCCTCAAGCAAGGTGGTGGTATGAAAGCAGAGTATCTACAGCGATTCGGGGGCATAGCCCGTCTTTATGGTCAGAGTGCGCTGCGCTCCTTCAGCCAGGCGAAAGTCTGCGTGGTCGGGATTGGTGGCGTCGGTTCCTGGGCGGCCGAGGCGCTGGCTCGGGCCGGCATCAACCAGATCACTCTGATCGATATGGATGACATCTGCATCACCAACACCAATCGCCAGATCCATGCCATGCAGGGCACAGTCGGCCGTCTCAAGACGGAGGTGATGGCCGAGCGCATCCGTGCCATCAACCCGGATTGCGAGGTGATCGAGGTGGATGACTTCGTCACCGCCGACAACCTGAGCGAGCATATCAAGCGGGAGTTTGACTATGTGGTGGATGCCATCGACTCGGTCAAGGCCAAGGTGGCGCTGATTGCCTTCTGCAAGCGCAACAAGATCCCGGTGATCGTGGCGGGCGGTGCCGGCGGGCAGATGGACCCGACCCAGATCACCGTGGCCGACCTGGCCAAGACCATTCAGGATCCGCTGGCCGCCAAGGTGCGCTCCGACCTGCGCCGACTGCACAACTTCAGCAAGAATCCGGCGCGCAAATTCGGGGTGGAGTGTGTCTTCTCAACCGAGCAGCTGAGTTATCCGGATGGCAATGGCGGCACCTGCCAGGCCAAGGCGGCCAGCGACGGCAATATGAAGATGGATTGCGCCTCCGGCTTCGGTGCCGTGACGCCGGTGACGGCCACTTTTGGCTTGGTTGCCGCGTCCCGGGTATTGAAGAAGATTGCCGAGCGGGGAGCCCGCGCCGAAAAAGAGGCCGGAAATGAAGACACGGGGTCGATTGGCGAAGCCTGATCGACCACTGAACCAGGCGGGTTAGACCGTCAGCGCCCGGATTGCCAACACGATTGCCCTGAGCCCGTTGCCTCGCGACGGGCTCAGGTGTTTCTCGAGCCCCAATTCACTGAAATAGGCATCCATATCAAAAGCTTGGATAGCGTCGGCACTCTGATGATTGAGTGCCGCCAGTACGATGACAATCAGACCGCGCACGATGCGGGCATCGGAATCGCAAGCAAAGTGCCAGTTGCCGTCCTCACCCATCTCTCCCTTGAGCCAGGCCTGGCTCTCGCACCCTTTCAGGCGGTTCTCTTCCTGCTGCCACTCTGCTGGCAAGGTGGGTAGCAGTCTGCCGAGCTGGATGATAAGGCGGTACTGGTTCTCCCAGCCGTTCGCCGCCGCAAACTGCTGGCGGATGGTATCGGCATCGGGCTCAAGGCCGATCCGGGTATAGGTTGCGAGGCTGTTCATTGGATTGTCTGCCTTAGAAGAAGTCACTGAGTTTGTGCAGGGCGGCCAGCAGGGCGTCGACATCGTCCCGATTGTTATAGCAGGCCAGCGAGGCGCGCATCGTGCCGCCGATACCGAGCGATTCCATCAGCGGCATGGCGCAGTGATGGCCGACCCGCAGGGCTATGCCCTGCATGTCGAGCAGGGTGGCGGCGTCCTGCGGGTGGATACCCTCCAGCAGGAAGGAGACGGCGCCGGCGCGCTGACCGGGTTCGCCGACCAGACGCAGCCCTGGCACCTGTTGCAGTCCGGCAACCAGATAGTCGGTCAGCGCTGCTTCATGGCTGGCCAGTGAGTCCCTGTCCTGCTCCATCACAAAGTCGATGGCTGCTGCGAGGCCGATGGTGCCGGCAATATGAGGAGTACCAGCTTCAAACTTGAAGGGCAGAGTGTTGAAGGTGGTGCCGCTGAAGCTGACTCTGTCGATCATCTCGCCGCCGGCCTGCCAGGGGGGCATCCGCTCCAGAAGTGCAGTGTGACCCCACAGCACGCCGATGCCGGTCGGGCCATAGAGCTTGTGGCCGGAGAAGGCGTAGAAGTCGCAGCCGATAGCCTGCACATCCACCTCGAGATGGGCCACCGCCTGGGCGCCGTCGATCAGGGTCAAGGCCCCGACCGCCTTGGCCGCAGCCACCATCTCTTTGACTGGATTGACGGTGCCGAGGGCATTGGAGACGTGGGCGACGCTCACCAGTCGGGTACGTGGTCCCAGCAGGGCCAGATAGGCAGCGATGTCGAGATCGCCCCGCTCATCGAGGGGGATGACCCGGATGACGGCACCGGTACGCTGGGCGACCAGCTGCCAGGGGACGATATTGGCGTGATGCTCCAGGGTGCTGAGCACGATTTCATCCCCCGCCCTCAGCTCGCTCATCCCCCAGCTCTGGGCCACCAGATTGATCGCCTCCGTGGTGCCACGGGTCCATATCACTTCGTGGCTGCGAGGGGCATTGATAAAGCGGGCAACCGTCTCGCGGGCATCTTCGAAGGCGCGTGTGGCCCGGCCGCTCAGGGCATGGGCGGCGCGGTGCACGTTGGCATTGTCGGCCCGATAGTAGTGATTGATCGCATCCAGCACGGCTTGCGGTTTCTGGGTGGTGGCGGCGTTGTCCAGATAGACCAGAGGGTGGCCGTTCACCTCCTGCGCCAAGGCTGGAAACTGGCCGCGCAGCCGGGCGTGCTGTTGCTGATTCATGCTCCCCTCATCTCGTCTGGAAAAGTCGGTCATGATCCGGAAAATGGCGGGCAAACACAAGATGAAGTGGCGGGATCCCGTGCCCGGTTTCGGCTGCTTGCGGGATCTCTGCTACAATGCCGCCCCTCATCATAAGCCAAGAGATCCGGCCCATGAAGCTCAACCCCAATCAGAACGAAGCGGTCAAGTATGTCTCCGGCCCTTGCCTGGTGCTGGCGGGTGCCGGATCGGGCAAGACCCGCGTCATCACCAACAAGATTGCCTATCTGGTACAGCAGTGCGGCTACAACGCACGCAACATAGCGGCGGTCACCTTTACCAACAAGGCGGCGCGGGAGATGAAGGAGCGGGTCGGTCAGACCCTGGGTCGCAAGGAGGCGCGGGGGCTGATGGTCTCCACCTTCCATACCCTGGGACTCGAAATTATTCGTCGCGAGCACAAGAGCCTGAACCTCAAGGCCAACTTCTCCCTGTTCGATGACACCGATCAGCTGGCGCTGCTCAAGGAGCTGACCGAGGCGGAGCTCGACAACGACAAGGACAAGCTCTCGGCCCTCATCAGCCAGATCTCCAACTGGAAGAACGACCTCATCCTGCCTGCCCGGGCCATGCGCATCGCCCGCGGGCCGGAAGAGGTGTTGCTGGCCCAGCTCTACGAGCGCTACCACCGCCAGATGGTGGCCTACAACGCGCTGGATTTTGACGACCTCATCGTAATGCCGACCCTGTTGCTCAAGAGCAATCAGGAGGTGCGCGAGCGCTGGCAGAACAAGATCCGCTACCTGCTGGTCGATGAATACCAGGACACCAACACCAGCCAGTACGAGCTGGTGAAGCAGATCGTCGGTGAGCGGGCCCGTTTTACCGTGGTGGGGGACGACGACCAGTCCATCTACTCCTGGCGCGGTGCCAAGCCGCAGAACCTGGTGCTGCTGAACGAAGATTTCCCCAATCTGCGGCTCATCAAGCTGGAGCAAAACTACCGCTCCAAGCGGCGCATCCTCAAGTGCGCCAACATCCTGATCGCCAACAACCCCCATGTCTACGACAAGGCGCTCTTCTCCGAGCTGGACGAGGGGGTGAAGCTCAAGGTGCTGTTTGCCAAGAACGAGGAGCACGAGGCGGAGCGCATCGCCGCCGAGCTGATGGGCCACAAGTTCATGAATCGCACCCGGTTCAAAGACTATGCCATCCTCTATCGGGGCAACCATCAGTCGCGCATCTTCGAGAAGGCGCTGATGACCAACCGCATTCCCTACCGTATCTCGGGCGGTACCTCGTTTTTCTCCCGCACCGAGATCAAGGACATCATGGCCTACCTCAAGTTGCTGGTGAACCCGGACGAGGACACTGCCTTCCTGCGGGTGGTCAACCTGCCGCGCCGGGAAATCGGCCCCACCACCCTCGAGAAACTGGGCCAGTACGCCAATCAGCGCGGCAAGAGCCTGTTTGCAGCCAGCTTCGAGCTGGGGCTGGAGCAACACCTCTCCGGTCGTGGCCTCACCGCGCTGCAGGCTTTCACCAACTGGCTGGTACGGCTCGGTGATCAGGCCCTGCGCGGCAACCCGGTGGAGGCGGTGCGGGACATGATCAAGGAGATCCACTACGAGGAGTGGCTCTACGAGACCTCCCCCAGCCCGAAGGCGGCGGAGATGCGGATGCAAAACGTCTCCACCCTTTATCGCTGGATCAGCGAGATGCTGGAAGGGGATGAGCTGGAGGAGTCGATGACGCTGGCTCAGGTGGTTACCCGGCTCACCCTGCGGGACATGATGGAACGCAACGAAGGGGAGGATGAGGCGGATCAGGTGCAGCTGATGACATTGCACGCCTCCAAGGGGCTGGAGTTTCCCTATGTCTACATGGTGGGCATGGAGGAGGGGCTGCTGCCGCACCAGACCAGCATCGACGAGGACAACGTGGAGGAGGAGCGGCGCCTCGCCTACGTGGGGATTACCCGGGCCCAGACCGAGCTGACCTTTACCCTCTGCAAGGAGCGTCGCCAGTTTGGCGAGTCGGTGCGGCCGGAGCCGAGCCGCTTCCTGCTGGAGCTGCCCCAGGATGACCTGGAGTGGGAAAACCAGAAGAAGGTGACGGCAGAGGAACGCCAGCAGAAGGGGCAGGTTGGTGTCGCCAACCTGCGGGCCCTGTTCAAGAAGGATTGAGGCCGGAAGGCTTGGCCTCTCGGGCGGCCTGACCCAGCAGAGGGGGAATATCGGCTCCCGGCAGCGGGGGGGAGATGTGGCGCCCCTGCCCGAGGGCGCAGCCAAGCTCGATGAGCTTTTGCAACTGTTGCTGATTTTCGATCCCCTCGACCACCAGGGTGAAGTCGAGGTCCTGGCAGATGTCCCGCATGGCGCGGATCAGCGCCAGATCCTTGGGTGAGTTCAACATGCGATGGGTGAAGCTGTCGTCCACCTTGATGTAATCCACCGGGAAGTGAAACAGGGCGTTGAGAGAAGAGAAGCCGGTGCCGAAGTCATCCAGGCTGACCTGGATCCCTTTCGCCCTGAGTTCATGCAAGGCTGTGAGGGAGTCGGCACTCTGCCGGGAGAGCTCGCGTTCGTTGAACTCAAAGATGAAACATGCGGGGATGACACCCTCCTCCTCCATGATGGTGAGCAGTTGCATGATCTGCTCGTGGCTGGCCAGGTGCTTGCCGGAGAGGTTGATGGCTATCCTGAAACGACCGACCCCGGAGGCGGGTTGCCAAAGCTTCAGTTGCTGGCAGGTGCGCTTGAGGATCTGGCGGTCCAGATCCTGAATGAGGCCGCACTGTTCCGCCAGAGGAATGAAGTCGAATGCATCCTTGAGCTCCCCTTCCTCCGTTATCCAGCGCGCCATCACCTCCAGTCCGACCAGGCGGCTGTCACACAGCCTGATCACCGGCTGGAAGTAGGGCACAATCCGCCCTTCCCGCAAGGCTCTGAAGAGCCGCTCTTCCGGTGACCCCGCCTGTTCGGTACAGGCCTCCGAATACATGACGATGCGGCTGCGGCCGTTGCGCTTGGCCTGGTACATGGCGAGGTCTGCCTGGTGCAGCAGTTCACTGACATCGGCCGTCTGCTCCGTCACGCTGGCGACCCCCAGACTGACAGTGATGGTCAGCTCGTTGCCCTGGAGCCTGAACGGATGGCCGATGCGGCCAATCAGGCGATTGAGCACGGGGCTGATGTCCTCTTCCCGCTGGCTGTTGTCCAGATAGATGACGAATTCGTCCCCTCCGAGCCTCGCCACCATGTCATTTTGCCGGATGCAGCCTTGCAGCCTGCTGCCCAGCTCCTGCAGCAACTGATCGCCAGCACTGTGGCCCAAGGCGTCATTGATCTGCTTGAAGTGATCCACATCGACGAAAATCAGGGTGAAGCCGGCTGTCTGGTAACGGCGGTAGCGGGTCATGGCATGATGCAGGTGATTCATCAGCAGCGCCCGGTTTGGCAACTGGGTCAGCGGGTCGTGCAGGGCATTGAACTGGAGCCGCCGCTCCAGCTCCTGATGATGCTTGAGCCGTTTCTGCAACCTCAAGTTGGTTTGGCGCAGCTGTTGGAGGCGCTGGTTGATGGACTCCTCCGAGTTGAGCTCATCGAGTTGCTGTCGCACCCTTTTGAGCTCCAGCAACAGGGTCAGCTGATGGCGCAGGAAATCGAGGAACAGCCTGTCATCGGTTTCCAGAGGCCGGGTCATGTTGAGGATGAGGTGGGCAAAGTATTGCTGCTGCTGGCGCAGGGGCAGGCTGTACCAGTAAAGCCTCTCTTCATGGCGCTCTACGCTGTTGGTGCTGTGGCACATAGCCCGAATGATGTCATCGTCGTATGTCAGGTGTGGTGGATAGAGTCGCTCCAGTCGCTGGTTTTCCAGCCGGATCAGCAACATGTCGCTGACCGAGAGCATCTGGCGCAACACCGCTTCCAACTGGGCAAACAGGGCATGCTGAGGCAGGTTGTGAGCCAGGCGCATGACTCGGCCGATCTTCTCGATTTTCTCCTGCCACTGGGGATCTCGCTGCATGAGAGGGGAAGCCTGCCCCGCCAGCTGGGTACCGGTCTGGGTTTCGTGCAGGCGTTTGGCCAGGCACTCCAGCAGCAACCTCAGGGTGGGTGCCTGATCCGGGGTGCTGCGTGCCAGCAACCACTGCACGTCGATATGCTCCACAGGCTGCACGCACCAGCCCTGACCTTCATCGAGCCGGGTGAGCTGTTCGGTGAGGCGAGGTTCTTCCCGTCCCAATTGTTGCTTGAACACGTCGGGAAGCTGATAGGTGTAACGCCAGTTCAGCCCCCCGTCGGCCAGCCCCAGCATGGCGAAATGTTGCAGAGGGCAGAGTTTGTCCAGCAGACCGACCAGTCGGGCGTAATCCTCGGGGGAGGCAATGCCGGGGGCGGGAAAATCCATGATGGAGGAGACGACCGCCAGCAAGGAGTGCGAGTCTGGCGGTGTGGTGGGCTGAACTGACATGCAACACTCCCGAAAAAACTTACCTTCAAGCGTAGTCGGAAGTGATGGGATTGAAAGGGCTGCAAGAGGAGCCCTTTCAATTACTTAGAGCTTGTCGATCATGTAGTGAATGGCGTTCTCGATCTCTTCGTCACTGCAGGTGGCGCAGGTCCCCCGCGGTGGCATCATGCCAGCCTTGCCGGTGAAGCCTTCGATGGCGTGTTTGCGCAAGGTGTCGAATCCCTGGGCGATGCGTGGCTCCCAGGCGGCCTTGTCACCTCGCTTGGGGGCGCCAGCGGCACCGGTATCGTGGCAGGCGAAGCAGGCACCCTTGAACACGGTCTCGCCGTCACGTGGGCCAGAGGAGGCTGCCGCAGGCGCGGCCGCGGCGGTCGCAATGCCTTCCAGATCCTTGGCGGTATAAACCTGGCCAACCGGGGCAATACGCTCGGCGATGGCCTCTGTCGACATGTCATCGGCGGCAAGGACGGCGCCGGACAGAGTGGCAGCCGCCATCCCGGCAGCCAGCAAATAGCTCAGTTTTTTCAACACGCTCATGTACTCCCAGCAGGCTCTTATTATCCCCAGAAAACGACGGGATTATAACCGAATAGTTACAGCCATTTAAACGCTTGTGTGTGAAGTGTTAAGCAATCTGCAAACAAAGTGGTAGAGCGGGAAGGGGTGATCCCACATCAAAAAACCCGGCATGCGCCGGGTTTCGTGAGGCTGAACAAGAGCAGGACACGCTGATTGCCCAGGCGCCCCTCGCGCGTCGTCAATCCCAGTTCAGGATCACCTTGCCGGACTTGCCCGAGCCCATGGCTTCGAAGCCCTGCTGGAAGTCATCGATATGGAAATGGTGGGTGATGATGGGGCTGAGATCCAGGCCAGACTGGATGAGGCTTGCCATCTTGTACCAGGTTTCGAACATTTCGCGACCGTAGATCCCCTTGATGAAGAGTCCCTTGAAGATCACCTTGCCCCAGTCGATGGCCATGGTGGAGGGAGGAATGCCGAGCATGGCGATTTTGCCGCCGTGGTTCATCTTGTCGATCATGTCCTGGAAGGCGCTGGGCACCCCGGACATCTCCAGCCCCACATCGAACCCTTCGGTCATGCCGAGATCTTCCATGACATCGGAGAGCTTCTCCTTGGCCACGTTGACGGCACGGGTGGCGCCCATCTTGCGGGCCAGTTCCAGCCGGTATTCGTTGACGTCGGTGATCACCACGTGACGGGCGCCAACGTGACGGCAGACGGCAGCAGCCATGATGCCGATGGGGCCTGCGCCGGTGATGAGCACGTCTTCACCCACCAGGTCGAAGGAGAGGGCGGTGTGCACGGCGTTGCCGAACGGATCGAAGATGGCGGCCAGCTCATCGGGGATGTTGTCCGGCAGCTTGAAGGCGTTGAAGGCCGGGATCACCAGGTATTCGGCGAAGGATCCCGGGCGGTTCACACCCACACCAATGGTGTTGCGGCACAGGTGGGTGCGACCGGCACGGCAGTTGCGGCAGTGGCCGCAGGTGATGTGGCCTTCGCCGGAGACGCGATCGCCGATGGCGAAGCCGCGCACTTCCTGGCCGACGGCGACCACCTCTCCCACATACTCGTGCCCCACCACCATGGGGACGGGAATGGTCTTCTGGGCCCACTCGTCCCAGTTGTAGATGTGCATGTCGGTGCCGCAGATGGCGGTCTTGCGGATCTTGATGAGCAGATCGTTGTGGCCGAGCTCGGGAGCCGGGACATCGGTCATCCAGATGCCGACTTCGGATTTGAGTTTGGAGAGTGCTTTCATGACAGATTCCTCACGGCGCCATGCCGGGTACAGAGGGTAATAAAATGGGGCCCAACCTTGGCCCCCGTTTTAATCAGCCAGCCATGTGATCAAATCACACCGAGCTCGCGACCGATGCGAATGAAGGCATCGATCGCCTTGTCCAGTTGCTCCCGGGTATGGGCGGCGGACATCTGGGTCCGGATGCGCGCCTGACCCTTGGGTACCACGGGGAAGGAGAAGCCCACCACGTAGATACCGGCGGCCAGCATGCGGCTCGCCATCTCGGCGGCCAGTTTGGCATCCCCCAGCATGACCGGAATGATGGCGTGATCGGCGCCGGCCAGGGTAAAGCCGGCGGCGCTCATGCGCTCGCGGAAGTAGGCACTGTTCTCCTTGAGGCGGGCACGCAGGTCGTGACCCTCGGCCAGCATGTCGATCACCTTGATGGTGGCCGAGACGATGGAGGGTGCCAGGGAGTTGGAGAAGAGGTAGGGACGGGAGCGCTGACGCAACCAGTCGATCACCTCTTTCTTGCCGGATGTGTAGCCACCGGACGCGCCACCCAGCGCCTTGCCCAGGGTGCCGGTGATGATGTCGACCCGTTCCATCACCTCGCAGTATTCGTGGGTGCCGCGGCCGTTCTCGCCGATGAAGCCGACGGCGTGGGAGTCATCCACCATCACCAGCGCGTCGTACTTGTCGGCCAGATCGCAGATGGATTTGAGGTCGGCGATGACGCCATCCATGGAGAAGACGCCGTCGGTGGCGATCAGCTTGAAGCGGGCGCCGTCGGCATCGGCCTGCTTGAGCTGGGCTTCCAGTTCGGCCATGTCGTTGTTGGCGTAGCGATAGCGCCTGGCCTTGCACAACCGCACCCCATCGATGATGGAGGCATGGTTGAGGGCGTCGGAGATGATGGCGTCTTCGGCACCGAACAGAGTCTCGAACAGACCGCCGTTGGCGTCGAAGCAGGAGGAGTAGAGGATGCTGTCTTCGGTGCCGAGGAAGGCGGACAGCTTCTGCTCCAGTTCCTTGTGCTGGTCCTGGGTACCACAGATGAAGCGCACCGAGGCCATGCCGAAACCGTGGCTGTCGAGCCCCTGATGGGCGGCGGCAATCAGGTCGGGATGGTTGGCCAGCCCCAAGTAGTTGTTGGCACAGAAGTTCAGTACCTGCTCGCCGCCCACCGCAATCTGGGCCTGCTGGGCCGAGGTGATGATGCGCTCCTGCTTGTATAGCCCTTCCGCCTTGACCTGTTCGAGCTGTTCGGTCAGGTGACGATAGAATCCGTTAGACATCCTCGGTCCTCATTGCTGTATCGACTGTGTTATCAGGATCCCGGGCCGTGCAACCCGCACGGTTCGGCGTCGTCACGGTCGCGACGAAACGCCGACAGACCCTAGAATGGGCGACATTTTACTGTAATCCCTGCGTATAAATTCAAATTTTTATGCTGATAATCAACAATTGTGAAACAGATCTCACCCGGCTGGTTGGGCCAGTTGGTGATAATGTTGCTCCAGTTGATGTATCTGGGGGGCCACCTGTGGCTGCACGTAGGGGCGCAGCAAAAACAGCACCCGCAAGACCCCCTGGTAGAGCAGGGGTTTGGTGATGCGGGTGGCCGGGGCCTGGGCGATCTGGAACGGGATCCAGCAGGTGACGACCATCTTGATGGTCTGGCCGAGATCCGGCAGGTCTTCATCGCTGACGGCGATGATACCGCCTTCGCGCAGGCTTCTGAGCAGCGTCTCCACGGTGGCACGGAGCTGCTCCTGTGCCTTGAGGTATTTCTGCTGCAGCAGCTCGTCGCGACTCAGGATGTCCGGCAGGTTCGCGTAGAAGAAGCGGAACTGCCACATCAAATAGAAGATGGCATCCAGGTAGCCCATCAGATCCTCCAGCCGGATCTCGCTGCTGCGGATCGGAGTGAAGCTGTCGCTCAGGTGGCGGGCGTACTGATCGAAGATGGAGTGGATGATGTCTTCTTTGTTTCTGAAGTGGTAGTAAAGGTTGCCCGGGCTGATGCCAAGGTGTGCGGCAATGTGGTTGGTGGTGATGTTGCGCTCGCCCTGATCGTTGAACAGCTCGGTGGCGCTGTGGATGATCCTGTCTCTGGTCTTCATCGCTGGTCCCTCTGCCGGGCCCTAAGGGGAAAAGTCATCGAGGTCGAATCCCCTTGCGGCCCGTGATAAACTTTTCGGCAATTTCAAATTGGCCCACTATACACAGCTTTAACAGGCAGTCACACGGGGCCACAACGTACGCGAGGCAAACTCCATGATCGTAGTAACTGGCGGTGCTGGCTTTATCGGCAGCAATCTGGTCAAGCAGCTGAACGCTCAAGGACGGACCGATATCGTGGTCATCGATGACCTGACCGACGGCACCAAGTTCGTCAACCTGGTCGACCTCACCATCGCCGACTACATGGACAAGGACGAGTTCCAGGCGCGGATCGTCTCCGGTGACGAATTCGAGGAGTGGGATGACGGCATCGAGGTGATCTTCCACGAAGGCGCCTGCTCCGCGACCACCGAGTGGAACGGCAAGTTCATCATGGAGGTCAACTACGAGTACTCCAAGGATCTGTTCCACTACTGCATCGAGCGGGAAATCCCCTTCATCTATGCCTCTTCCGCCGCGACCTATGGTGGGCGCAACGACAACTTCATCGAAGACCCGAGGTTCGAGCAGCCCCTCAACGTCTACGGCTACTCCAAGCAGTTGTTCGATCAGTACGTGCGTCGCTGGATGCCGGAGATCAACTCCCAGGTGGTGGGTCTCAAGTACTTCAACGTCTATGGTCCCCGCGAGCAGCACAAGGGCTCCATGGCGTCCGTGGCCTTCCACCTCAATACCCAGGTGAAGCAGGGTGACAATCCCAAGCTGTTCGAGGGCTGTGACGGCTTCCCGGATGGCGGCCAGATGCGCGACTTCATCTACGTGGACGACGTCTGCAAGGTGAACCTCTGGTTCTGGCAGAATCCGCAGCACTCCGGCATCTTCAACTGCGGCACCGGCCGGGCTGAGCCGTTCCAGAACGTGGCGGAAGCCGTGATCAGGCATCACCAGAAAGGCGCCATCGAATACATTCCCTTCCCGGATCACCTCAAGGGTCGCTACCAGAGCTTCACCCAGGCGGATCTCACCAAGTTGCGCGGCGTCGGCTATGACGGCGAGTTCAAGACTGTGGCCGAAGGCGTGGCCGATTACATGGCCTGGTTGAACCGGGCTTGATCCCCCTCTGGCGGGTGGCTCTGGCCACCCGTCGATCGGATGCGCTTGCATGAACATATTGATGGCTCTCTCCCAGCTCGAAGTGACGGGCGCGGAGGTCTATGCCACCACGGTCGGCAACGAGCTGACCCGCCGTGGCCACCAGGTTTTCTACGTCTCTGACACCCTGACCAAACCGACTCTGGGGCCGGTCTTTCGGTTGCGTTTCAACAAGCGCAGCATCCTGCGCCGCTTCTGGCACGTCTTCTATCTCATCTATCTGATCCGCAAGCACAGGATCCAGCTTGTGCACGCCCATTCGCGCGCCTCGGGCTGGAGCAGCTACGTCGCCTGCAAGCTGACCGGCACCCCCATGATCACCACGGTGCACGGGCGCCAGCCGGTACACGCCTCCCGCAAGGCATTCCATGCGCTGGGCTACCGGGCGGTGGCGGTGTGCGAGGATATCGCCAGCCAGATCATCGACAACCTGGGGGTGGACCCGGCCATGGTGCAGGTGCTGCGCAACGGCATCGAGACCGACAAGTTCCAGCCCGTGCCGATACCGGACAACGACAAACCGGTGATCGCCATCATTGGTCGGCTGAGCGGTCCCAAGGGGGAGCTCTGCTACCGGTTGCTGGACGAGGTGCTGGATCTGGAAGCCTGCCGGGTGCGCATCGTCAGCGGCACCCAGGTGCCGGCGCGTTTTGCCCGTTTTCAGGACAAGGTCGACTTCATCGGTTATGTGGACGATGTGCCCGCCCTGATGGCGGGCTGCGATCTGGTGATCGGTGCCGGTCGGGTGGCGATGGAGGCGCTGCTGTGCGGTCGTCCGGCGTTTGCCATCGGCGAAGCCAGGGCCATCGGTCTGGTGACGGAGCAGAATCTGGACGAGGCCCTCGCCAGCAACTTCGGCGACATCGGCCCTAGGGATCTGGCCATCGACTTTGCCGGGCTGAAGGCGCAGATCCCTTCGGCGCTGGCCTCCAAGGTGGTGCCAGACCCAGTGCGCCAGCGGATCCTGCAAGAGTATGACTTGCAAGGCGTCGTGACCGGACTGGAATCCGTCTATCAGGATGCCGTGGTCGAGACCCTGCGCCGGGAGATGCCGGTCATCATGTATCACCGCTTCATCGAGCACGAGAGCGAAAAGGGAGTGCATGGCACCTGGCTCCCGGTCGCCATGTTCGAGAAGCACCTCAAGCTGATGAAGTGGCTGGGCTACGAGACGCTGACATTTGCCGACCTGGCGGAGAACGGGTTCATCCACCGGCTGCAATACGGCAAGAAGTACCTGATGATCACCGTGGACGACGGCTATCGGGACAACCTCACCCGCATGCTGCCGCTGCTGGAAAAGTATGGCTACAAGGCGGTGGTCTATGTGGTGACCGGTGAGGATCACAATCGCTGGGATGTGGAGCACCCGACCTACCCCGATACCCCGGTGACCCTGATGACCCCGGACGAAATCAAGGCGCTGGTGGCCTCCGGTCATGTGGAGATCGGGGGCCATACCCTGACTCACCCCCGCCTGAGTACGCTCCCCCCAGAGGAGCAGGCCCACCAGATCCAGGCCAACAAGGCCTGGCTGGAGCAGTTGCTCGGCCATCCCCTGATCTCGTTTGCCTATCCTTACGGGGATCTGAACGACAGTGCAAAAGCCCAGGCCGTTGCCGCCGGTTATCGCTATGCTGTGGCCACCAACAGCGGCCCCAGAGCCATGCACCGGGATCCGTTCCAGATCCGCCGGATCGCCATCTTCCCCCGCACCGACATGTTCGGTCTGTGGCGCAAGATCAGGGGGAATTATGTCTTCAGAAAATAAGGTTGTTGTAGAGGAACGTATGCCGATGCAAACAGAATCGCCGCCCAATCAGGGCGCATTTGGGCTGGTCCATGACCAAGCGTTGCCGCTACTAGTTCAACTCTCAGCTTTTTTATTTGGAGCTCTGGCACTATCCGTGCCCAGTGGTTACTCCTATGGCCCAGCTTTGTTGTTGCTGGCAAGCCTGTGTTTCTTCGCTGTGAGGCGCTTGAATTGGGTATTACCCCGTGAACTCAAGTTTATCGGGCTTGGCTTGTCGCTCTATTTTCTGGTGATGGTTATTTCCGTTTGGTTTGATGGTGGCAAGATCAGCCAAATCGACAGGGCAAGTAGAGCGCTGATGGCTGTTGTCATATTGCCCTTACTAGCTTGCGTGCCTGTGCGCCTTCCTATACTGCTTTCCGGTTGTGGTGTCGGTGCTCTCCTCGCATGTGGCATAGCCATTCATGATAAATTTATTTTGGGCTATGAGCGGGCATTTAACGATATGATGCCACTACAGAGTGGTAATATTGCCATGTCGTTAGGATTATTTTGCCTGTGTGGACTTCTTTGGGCACAAAAAAAGGGAAAATTGGCCTTCTCTTTTTTCATGCTGCTGGGAGGTTGTGCTGGGATGGGGGCCAGTTTCCTCTCGGGAACGCGTGGGGGGTGGGTATTATTACCTGTTATTTTATTTACTATTGCGGTGCTGTTTAAAGAGTGCCTGTATCGCAAGACAACCCTCGTTATGCTTGTAGGTGGACTGTTATGCGGTGGTTTTTTGATTGTCCAACCGCAGAGTGGTGTGGAAGCACGGATAGAGCTGGCTCAGAATGATATCAGCCAATATCTCGACAAAACCAACCTCAACACCTCGCTTGGGATCAGACTTCAGCTTTGGCAGAGTGCTTGGCAGAGCTTTACCGAAAAGCCACTATTTGGCTGGGGAAATCATGGGATTCGGCAGTCACAAAAAGCGCAGCTGGCACGAGGAGAAATTAGCCAGTTTATCTATGATTTCAATTCTCATGCCCATAACCAGTTTCTCGATGAAATGGCCAAACGAGGCATTGTTGGCCTTGGTGCGTTGCTATTGATGATGTTGATCCCCCTATTCTTGGTAAAAAGTCGTTTGCACCGACCCCATAATGATGATGTGCATTGTGGTTCCGCGTTGGTTATTGTGGCTGTTTTTTCATCGATTGATTACTGCCTCAGTCAGGCATTTTTTGGTCACAATTCTGGTATTACTTTCTTTGTCTCATCGCTGGTTATAGCTGCATCTATAGTTTTTAAGGAGAGTGATACAGAATGAATTGATAGCGATAAACAGGGGGTATTGTTTTTTTGTGTGATTAGTTATTATAAATAATGTCATCTTTAACAGTGAGGGTATAGAATGGGGGTTTCTGTTTCTATTGTAATTTTAAATTACAATTCGTCTAAATACACAATGGATTGCATTGATAGTATATTGCGTGGTTCATTTCAAGATTATGAATTAATAGTGGTTGATAATAACTCGAGCGAGGATGAACGTGGCATATTTATTGATTACTTGAAAATTAAAAATAATGATAAAATACATTTTATAGATAATGATATTAATTTCGGATTTGCTCTTGGAAACATACTTGGAATATCAGAATCTAAAGGAGAGTACATATTTGTTCTTAACAATGATACGCTAGTGGATGAGGGCGCGCTTGATATACTTCATTCCTTCATGGAGGATAATCCAGATGTATCGCTGTGTATACCATCTCAGTATAATAAAGATGGTACATATCATCCATCCTTTGCCTATTTACCATCAGTAGGTAATCAATGGTTTGGCAACGGATTATGTCGAATGTTAAAATCATCAGAGTATATGGATAGGAAGAAGGAATATAAAAAACCATTCAGGGTCCAAATGGGTAGTGGAGCATCAATGTTTTTTCGCGCATCCGACTATTTTAAAGTTGGAGGTTTAGATCCTAATTTTTTCCTTTACTGTGAGGAAGAAGATATCTGTATTAGAATGAAGAAAGAAAAAATGAATATATTCTTTGTTCCTGATGCAAAGATAGTTCATTATGGTGGTGGGAGTACGAATAGAAATCTAGACATAGAAATAGAGTTTTACAGATCTTTATTTTATTTTTTTGATAAAAATTATAATTTTTTATCTGCAAAATCTCTTAAGTTTAGATTTATTATCAAGGAACTCATCAAATCATGTAAAAAGCCGACTAGATTTAAGTTATTCTTTGCTATTATCATAAGACCATCACTGTCTTATTCCTTAAGACATAAGCAGCGAGGATTAAAAAATTAATATCATTTAACAATGGATGAGTTTAGATAGACTTTTTTCTTAAAGCATAGCTTTTTTAAAAAAATTATAGAAAGTGGCATTAAAATCAGCTGAGATATAATTTAATTATTTTAACAGACTGCGAAATAATAATCACATATAGTCTACTATCTTTAATGCAGTTTCTAGCGTCAATCTATAGTTCCGAATACGAGAGTCATTCGATCATATCGGTGGTGGTGAAGCCCGTTTTCGGGTGGAATGACCATAACCAGTAACGAATTAAAGGTCAGACCATAAATTGCGTTACTGGCGGGGCATACCTCTGTAGCCGATTATTTATTCATTATTCCTAGCTCAGCACAGAATGTGGCCAGTATCTCCTGCACATTCAAAATTTCCTGCTGCGGATCCTGACGACCCGTGTCGACGAAGCGATAACGGGGATGAGAGACGGGATTGGCAATGGCGGAGTGTCCGAGGGGAGAGACGATGGTGAGCAGGGGGATATCCAGCGCCTGCGCCATATGGCGCGGGCCTGTGTCGTTGCCAACGAACAGCTGGCAATGGGCGAAGAGCCCCACCAGTTCCCGTACCGAGCGGGTCTGCACATGGTCAAACACGCTGGCCTGCAGCGCTTCTGGCAGCAGCGGCTTCAGCCCCCGGTTGTACTCCTCTTCCCCCGGTCCGCAATAGACCAGGATCTGGGCATTGTGCTCCTCGATGAGCCACTGGGCGACCTTGGCGAAGCAGTCGATGGGCCAGCGCTTGTAATGGCCGAGGGAGTTCACTCCCATGGCGATGAGTGGCCGGGTCGTGTCGACGCCAGCGGCCAGCAGGGTCTCGCGCCCCCGTTGTCTCTCCGCGTCGCTGAGCCAGAGGTAGTAGTTGCGATCCTCCCTGGCGAGGCCGAGGGGCTTGAGCAGTGAAAACCGGTCGTCCACCAGGGTGCTGTTGCCCTGATGCTCGGTGTCATGGCGAAAGCGCACGATGCGGTTGTGGCCCAGGCGCCATGGGAAGGAGTCGAAGCCGATCCGCAGGCGGGCGCCGGAGAAGAGGCAGGTCAGCAGGCCTATCATCTGGCCCTGGCTGTTGATCACCACATCGTAGCGTTCGCGGCGAATGCCCAGCAGCAAATCCTTCATATAGCGCCACTCGTTGCGGCGCGCCTTCTCGATGACGATCAATCGATCGATGTTGGGGTTTCCCTCTGCCATGCCCGCGCAGTAATCCATGACCAGATAGTGAACTTCCCCGGCAGGGTCGTGCTGCTTGAGGTTGTTGCACAGTGCGGTGGAGATCAGCACATCTCCTATCTGTTTGGTTTGTACTACCAGGTATTTCATGGAAAGGGCCTCGAGCGAGGTCGGGTTGAACGTCAGCGCATCAGCATATCGCACTCCCCTGTCAGATGCTGCCGCTATGGGGTGAAAATCCGATCCAACGCACTGTGTTTGCACATATTTTCGACGTTGTTTGGGCTGGTGGGGCCCGGCTGGCAGTACGGGAGGATGAGCGGGGGCATGGCACCGTCGGCCATGCCCCCGATGGGCAAGAGTGATCAGCGTACGATGAGGCCGAGCAGGATCCCCACCACGCCGAAGTCGGCATCGCTGAAGGTGGTGTTGGCAAAGCCGAGATCCCCCAGCACCGGCAGCAGGAACACCGGCAGGAAGGTGATCAGCAGGCCGTTGGCGAAGGCTCCCAGCAGGGCACCGCGACGACCGCCGGTGGCATTGCCGAACACCCCGGCCGCCGCGCCGACGAAGAAGTGCGGTACCACCCCCGGAATGATGACGGTGAGCCCCAGCAGGTAGAGCAGCACCATGCCCACCAGACCGGCGGCAAAGCTCGACAGGAAGCCGATCAGCACCGCATTGGGGGCGTAGGGGAAGACGATGGGGCAGTCCAGCGCCGGCTTGGCGTTGGGCACCAGCTTGTCGGAGATCCCCTTGAAGGCCGGCACGATTTCGGCGATGACCATCCGTACCCCCTGCAGGATCACGTAGACACCGGCGGCGAAGGTGATGGACTGCATCAGGGAGAACATGAACCAGTGCTTGCCCTTGGCGATTTCCGATACGTAATCCGCACCGGCAAACAGAGAGGTGATAAGGAAGATGATGCCCATGGTGAAGGAGATGGCCACCGGGGTATCGCGCAGGAACAGCAGGCTCTTGGGCACCTGCACCTCTTCGCTGCTGTGGGCCTTGTTGCCGAACTTGGCACCGATCCAGCCGGCCAGCACGTAGGAGCAGGTGGAGAAGTGGCCGAGTGCCACATCGTCGGAGCCGGTGATCTGCTTCATGTAAGGGTGGGCGAGGGCCGGGAACAGCACCATGGTCACGCCGACCACCAGGCTGCCCACCGCGATGAGCGGAATGCCGCTCATGCCGCCGGCGGAGAGGATGGCCGCCACCATCATCGACATGAACAGGGTGTGGTGACCGGTCAGGAAGATGAACTTCCACGGGGTGAGCCGGGCGATCAGGATGTTCACCAGCATGGCGAAGAACATGATCATCGCCATCTCTTTGCCGAACGACTGCTGGGCGATGGAGACGATGGCCTCGTTGTTGGGGACCACCCCCTTGATGCCGAAGGCGTGCTGGAAGATGGTGGCGAAGTCGCCCAGCGAGTTCACCACCAGGGTGGCGCCGGCCCCCAGGATGACGAAGCCCATGATGGTCTTGACCGTGCCCTTGATGCACTCGGTCACAGGTTTCTTCTGGGCGATCAGGCCGATGAGGGCGATGAGGCCAACCAGCACGGCCGGCTCCGACAGCACGTCAAACATCAGAAAATTGAAAAATTCCATGGTCAGCTCCAAGCAGATGGAAGCGGCGGCTCACCGGCCGCCCAGACAGTCGCAAAGGGGTTAGAGTGCGCCCAGCTCGCGCAGGGCGATGGCGAGTTTTTCTTTCATGGCGGCCTTGTCGACCATGTTGTCCAGGGATACCAGCCGGCCGTCGACCCCCATGCTGACCAGCTGTTCGGCGATGTCGCGGGTGGCGACAAAGATCTCGGCGCGCTCGCTGCCGGCGGAGGCGAGATCCCGGTGATCCACCTCGGCCGTCACGGCCAGCTCCTTGAGAATGCTCTTGATGCTCATCTCCATCATCAGGCTGGTGCCCAGGCCGTGTCCGCATACAACCAGAATCTTCATGTTCTCTTCCTCTGTCGGGCGCAGGGCGCCACTCAATAACGCGCCAGGATGCGCAAGATGTCGTCTTTGCTGGTGGCCGCCATGATGGCCGCCACGTCTTCTTCATTCATGAACAGCTCGGCCAGCCGGGCGATGGTCTCCACGTGGGAGTTGCTGTCGCTGGCGGCCAGGGTGACCAGCAGCCGCACCGGGTCGTTGCCCTCGGAGCCGAAGTTGACCCCCTCCTTCAGCACGGTCAGCGCCAGTCCCAACCGGTTGACGCCGTCTTCCGGGCGGGCGTGGGGCATGGCCAGGCCCGGTCCCAGCACGTAGTAGGGGCCGAGCTCCTCGTGGGAGCGATAGAGCGCCGCCACATAGGAGGGCTCTATGGTGCCGTTGGCCAGCAGGGGGGCGGTGGCCAGCTCGATGGCGTGGCGCCAGTCGCGGGCGCCCGCTTCGATGGAAATGACCTCCTCGGTCAGCAATTGGGTCAGCATGGCAGTGTCCGGGCTGGATAGGATGGCGCCAATCTAGCGATCTTGCCTCTTGATAACTGTGAGCTTGATCCCGAAAGTTAGCGCTACCAGATGGCGCTAACATTGATCTGTGATAGCGCTATCATTTCTCTCACAGAAGGGATTCATCCTGCCCCTTATCGGCCTCAAAGAAGGTAAAATCCGGTTTGAGCAAATAGTCAGTGCCCCGCTTTTGCCTTAAAGTGAGCACCCGTATGCCGAGGAAGGGAAAGGATGTCAGAAGCGAAAAAACGCCGCAGCACGGGTCGGGTGACCCTCAACGACGTGGCCCAGTTGGCTGGCGTGGGAGCCATGACGGTGTCGCGCGCCCTGCGCACCCCCGAGCTGGTGTCAGACAAGATGCGAGAGCGCATCGAGGCGGCGGTGGATGAGCTCGGCTATATCCCCAATCGGGCGGCGGGGGCGCTGGCTTCCGCCACTTCCCAGACCATAGTGGTCATCGTCCCCAGCCTGGCGGAGCGCGCCTGCGGTGACATGATTGCCGGGCTGCAGCAGACCCTGCTCGCCGAGGGCTACCAGATCATGCTGGGGGATGCCCAGCACCTGAAGCAGCAGGAGGCCAGCCTGCTCAGCAATTTCCTGCAGCACAATCCGGCCGCTGTGGTGTTGTTTGGGGGGGATCCCGGGGAGGTCATCCGGCAGCGCCTGCAGGCGGCCCGCTTGCCGGTGGTGGAGGTGGGAGCCATGGCGCGCCATCCCATCGACATGAACGTCGGGGTCTCCAACTTCGATGCCGGCTACCAGCTGACCCGCCACCTCATCGAGCGCGGCTACCGCAACATCGGCTTTCTCTGTGCCCGCCAGGAGCAGTGGATGCTGCAGCAGCGCATGCAGGGCTGGCAGAAGGCGCTGCTGGACAACTACCTCTCCCCGGACGCCATCATCAACACCTCTGAGCTGCCGAGTTTTAGCACGGGGGCGGCCATGCTGGGGGAGTTTCTGCTGCGCTGGCCCGAACTGGATGCGCTGATCTGCGTCAACGACGAGCTGGCGGCCGGGGTGCTGTTCGAATGCCAGCGCCGCCATCTGAGCGTGCCGGGCAAGCTCGCCATCGCCGGTTTCGACGATCTGGATGTGGCGCGCGCCTGTCATCCTGCGCTGACTTCGGTCAGGATCCCCTATCACCAGATGGGCAGGGAGGCGGCGGAGCTGATCCTGCGCCAGCTGGCGGGCGAGGAGGTGGCCGGCATGAGCCTCGCCCTGGATTTTCAATTGCAAAAGCGCCAGAGCACCTGAGGAGCGATGCCACGACAGGGCGAGGCAAGCATGTTCAAGGCGTTGTGACCGAAGACCAAGTCGGTGCCCCGTCGCCCTGCGCGGGAACTGCCAGCCGACGTGTTCGCCCGGTCTGTCACCAGGTTGACACAGAGCGTGGATGCCACCGGAGCCATGACTCCAGGTGGCTGCACCCAGGTAAAGCTCTGATCGGAACCACTGGCGAGCCCCATTATTCTGGATAGACTTTGTAGGCCGGTGCACTATCCAAGGAGAATGAGCATGGGTACGCAGACGCCTGATTTCGATCTCGATGATGACTGGGAGCCGGAATCCTGGGAAGACGAGCTGGAGGAGCTGGATGACGAGAGCTGGCAGGACTATGACCCTCTCGACGATCAGTGACTCCCTGTAACGCCTGAGGGCGGGCCTGGTGCCCGCCCGATTTTTTGTGTGGCTAGGGGGGCAGCCCTTGGTGAGAATGGGGCGGGCTGGTTAGAATGAACTGCTCAAATGACGCTGTACGAGGCAGGCAGCGGCTCAACAACGATTCCAACGACGCCAAGGATGAATATGCGCTCACTCGTCATCATGTTTTGTGCCGCCCTGCTCGGGGGCTGTGTTTCCAACTCCGACGACCCTTGCGAGAAGGTGTGGAGCGACGTGGGAGAGGCGGACGGCAAGCTCGGTTTTGCTGGCGATCGGGTTGCTTTTCACCAGACCCAGTGCGGGGAAAAAGTGGACGTTGCCCTTTGGGAGCTGGGTCGCCAGAAGGGGCTGGCCTGGTATTGCCGACCCGAGCATCTCTATCTGGCAGGACGGTCGGGAGAGGAGTATCGCGGCGTCTGTCCCAACGACGTGCAGGCCCGTCGCCTGTTTGAACAGGGTCGCCATGGCTGGACTGATCAATAAATCAGCCTTCCTCTCTCTTCTGAAATCTTGCGTGAACCTCTTCGTGAGAAGAGGGACCTACCCTTCTTTATGCTTCAGCCGCAGCGGCTGGCACAGGTAATCCTTGTCATTGGCGCTGCGGGCACACTTGCCACACACGAATTTGGGTTTGCGCACAATCTTGCGCAGCGTCTTGAGATCGGCGGGGATCTCGTGACGGCGCCACTCACACAGCGTCTTGTGACCCATGACGTCCTCGACAGTGAATGCAACGGGTGAGAGGGGCGGGACCCCTCCCGGTGTGGTTACTGGTACAGGTATTTGGTGAAGATGAGCTCGCGGACCGCCTTCTTGCCTGTCTCCTTGACCAGCAGCTCATTGACCTTGGCCTCACACTCCTTGCGCAGCTCTTCCCGGTTCACCAGGGACTTGATCTGTGCGCCCGTCTTGCTGCCAATCAGCCGGATGATGGCGTCGCGGATCAGGGGGTCGTGCTGCTCCAGCAACTTGAGGTCGGCAGCGTCCGTGGCCATCAGCTCTACCGTCACCCGTACATAGCCGAGGGTTTTGCCGTCGCCAAGGTAGTTGGTGATGATGTCCGGATCCAGAGCGTGATAGGCGAATCCCGGCTGGACGGCGGAGGAGGCGGGATCGGTGGCCTCTTCCTCATTGGCGAAGGCCTGTGTATTCAAGAGGGTACACCCCAGGGACAGCAGCAGAATTCTGAAGATCTTCATCTGGATGGCTCGGCAGCGACGGATGCCCCATTTTTGATGCTGCCATCGGGGCCGTCAAGCACGGATGTTCTTACAATTCGCCATTGATTTACGGATAATAAACCGGTTTTTAACCTGACAACGGAAATCTCCGGATGGTGAAGCTGTGAAGTCCGAGTTGACTGTTCCCCTCGTCCAGCTCGTCCCGTGGCGGGCGCCTGCAGAGTGCGAACCACCCGAGGCGCTGCGTCCCTGGTTGCTGGAGGCCGATTCCATGACCCGGCGCCTGCGTCGTTACAATCATCACCTCTCGGTGCAACTGCTCGGCAATCGCGCCGTGTCGCTGACGGTGGACGAGCAGGCGCTGGTGGCGGTGTCGGCCCCCGTGGGCATGTGCCGCGAGGTGATCCTGCACGGTGATGGCGGGCCTGCCATCCTGGGTTGGACCCTGTTTGCCGAAGCTGCCTTGCAGGGGGGCGGTTTGCAGGATCTGGGAGAGCAGCCGCTGGGAGAGCGCATTTTCGGTGATGCTCCGGCGCGGCGGGATCACCTGCAACTGGCCTGTTTCGAGATAGCGAGCAATCCCTGGTGTCCGGCCGCCACCGTCTGGGGGCGTCGTTCCCGCCTGTTTCTGAGGCAATGGCCACTGCTGGTCCATGAACTTTTCCTGCCCTCGCTATCGTCTCATTCGTTGCCATCGGATAAGGAGCTGGAGTGAAGCTGTTAACCAAGGAGCGGGGACTGGCCTATGCGCAGTTGGCCCGCATCGACAAGCCCATCGGTACCCTGCTGCTGCTGTGGCCGACCCTGTGGGCGCTCTGTCTGGCGGCTGGTGGCCTGCCTGACCCCTGGATCCTGACCGTGTTCGTGGTGGGCGTCTTTCTGATGCGCTCCGCCGGCTGTGTCATCAATGACTATGCGGATCGCAACTTCGACGGTCATGTCAAACGCACCGCCGGGCGACCGCTGCCCATGGGGCGGGTCGCCGAGCGGGAAGTGCTGGTGCTGTTTGCCGTGCTGGCGCTTCTCTCGTTCGCCCTGGTGCTGACGTTGAACCCGCTCACCATCAGCCTGTCCTTTGCCGGTCTGCTGCTGGCGGTCTGCTACCCCTTCATGAAGCGCTTCATCCCCATCCCCCAGCTGGTGCTCGGCATGGCCTTCTCCTGGTCCATTCCCATGGCCTATGCGGCCCAGGCCAATACCCTGCCGCCGGAAGCCTGGCTGTTGTTTCTTGCCAACCTGCTGTGGACCATTGCCTATGACACCGAGTACGCCATGGTGGACAGGGATGACGACCTCAAGCTCGGCCTGAAATCGAGCGCCATCCTGTTCGGTCGCCACGACAAGCGGATCATCGGCGCGCTGCAACTGGCGACCCTGCTGATCCTGCTGGGGGTCGGGCAGCTGATGGGGTTGGGGTCAGGTTATTACTGGGGGCTGCTGGGGGCGGCGGCGCTGTTCGTCTACCAGCAGCGACTGATCCGGGAGCGGCAGCGGGAAGCCTGCTTCCAGGCGTTTCTCAACAACAACTACGTGGGGGCGCTGGTGCTGCTCGGGGTGATGGTTCACTACCTCTAACCCGCGCCCCTTCCTTGATGAAAAAAGGCCGCATGATGCGGCCTTTTTGTTGGGTGTCGACGCCTCAGAGCCGGTTGCCCGCCTGGATGGTGCGGCGGATCTTGTTGCTGAGCAGCGGCACTATGTTGTCGGCCAATGCCTGGAAGCGGCCGAGATCCGGTTTGCAGCCCGGATCCAGATAGCCTTCGCTGCGCAGGGTGTGGATCAGGGTGCTGAACAGCTTCTGGTCGAAGAACTCGGGGGCGTTGATGCCGTGCAGGGTGCCGAGGCGCTCCGCCATCATCAGGCCGTCCGCTTCCAGCTGCTCCGCCTCGATGTGGGGCTGGGCCAGCATGCGGGTCAGCACGATGGCGTAGCGTTGCAGGGTCTCCTGAATGCTTTCGGCCAAGAGCAGCAGGCGCATCTGGTTGCCGGGGTTGACCCAGTAGCCGCCGTCGCGGGCCTCGACCAGTTGCTGGCGCAACAGCTCGGCCAGCAGGGCATCGATCAGCTCCGGCAGCTCGTCCTCTTCATAGCGCAGGAAGAGTTCGGTCTTGAGCAGGGGGTAGATGTCGACACAGCGGGCGACGATCTCGCTGCGGGAGATCCCCTCGCACCGCTCGATCAGGGCCGCCACCAGGGAGGGCATGGCGAACAGGTGCAGTATGTTGTTGCGGTAGTAGGTGAGCAGGATCGCCTGATAGCGGTCCAGGCTGATGATCTGGCCCAGCTTGTCCTCGCTCACCTCGAACTTGTTGAGCTCCATCGCCTGCTCCAGCAGGGTCCTGGCGTCCTCGTCCGGCATGGTGCTGTGCGGGCTGTAGGGCACCTGCTTGAGCAGGTCCAGATAGGTGTTGAGCTGGGCCTGGAGTTCGTCCCGGGTCAGGGCGTGGCGCTCGGCGGCCAGCAGGGCCAGGGCACTCAGGGTGAGGCCGTTGACGGCGGCGGCATCGTTGATGCGGGTCATCAGCAGCTCGGCCAGCTGGTTGACGGTGGAGGCCATCCACTCGGGACGCTCCTCCCGGCCGATGCTCTCCTTCCAGGTGGGCACATGTTCGCCGAGATAGCTGTTGAGGGTCAGCGGCTCGCCGAAATTGACGAAGCCACGGCCATAGTTGCGCAGCTTGCGCAGGATGCCGAGCACCTGCAGGAAGCTCTCCTTCTCCTTGCGGCTCCCCTTGAGTTCGTTGTGATAGGTGTTCACCTCCATCACGTGCTCGTAGCCCAGATAGACGGGGACCAGGGTCACCGGTCTGTCCAGCCCGCGCATCATGGCCTGCAGGGTCATCGCCAGCATGCCGGTCTTGGGGGGCAGCAGGCGACCCGTACGCGAACGCCCGCCCTCGGTGAAGAACTCCACCGAGTAGCCCTTGGCGAACAGCAGGTTGAGGTACTCCCGGAATACCGTGCTGTAGAGCGGATTGCCCTTGAAGGTGCGGCGGATGAAGAAGGCGCCGCCGTGGCGGAAGATGGGGCCTGCCGGCCAGAAGTTGAGGTTGATGCCCGCCGCGATGTGGGGCGGCACCATGCCCTGGTGGTAGATGACGTAGGAGAGCAGCAGGTAATCCATGTGGCTGCGATGGCAGGGGACGTAGACGATCTCGTGCCCTTCCTGGGCCAGCTGACGCACCTGCTCGGCACCGTTGACCGAGAGGCCCCGGTAGAGCTTGTTCCACAGCCAGCCAAGGAAACTCTCCCCGAGGCGGATCAACCGATAGGAGAAATTGGAGGCGATCTCGTCCATGTAGCCGTGGGCACGCTTTTGCGCCTTCTCCAGGCTGATCCCTTCCCGTCTGGCCTCCTCCTCGATGGCCTGCTGGATCACGCTCGAATCCAGCAGTTGCTTGAACAGCAGGTTGCGGTTCGGCAGCTTGGGCCCGGTGGCGGCCAGCTGCTGGCGGCTGAAGTGGGTACGGGCCACCCGCGCCAGCTTGTGGGCGATGGCCTCGTCGGTGCCGTGCTTGTCCGCCATGTAGCGCAGGGAGAGGGGCGGGGAGAAGCGCACCAGGTTCTCGCGCCCTTTCAGGATCACGATCAGCGCCTTCTTCAGGCGGTTTGGCGCCAGGCTGCTGATGATGTTCCAGCCGGAGGCCTCCTCGTCTTCCCGGCCCGGGGCGCGGCCCCAGAACAGGGTGACGGGTACTACCTGGATGTCCAGCGCCGGATCCTGCTTGTGCAGGTCCAGCAGCTGGTGGAACTCCTGCAGGAAGGGGAGTGGCTTGTTGCGCGTGCCGAACAGGGGAGGCGGACGATCCAGACAGACGTAGCGTGGCAGCAGTTGACCGTTCAGCTCCAGCGGCGTGAAGGGGCCGGGCAGGCCGAGATCCTCGCAGCACTGTTGCAGGGTCATCAGGTCGGTGATCGAGCTGGTCTTCAGGGCGTAGACGATGGGTCTGGCCGGATCCAGCTTGAGCTCGGTGATGGGATTTTCCGGCAGGCTCTTGTGATTGACCAAGCCGCTGACCGGCCATTGCAGGATGGCTCTGGAAATCTTCTGTCCAAGGGACATGTGCGTCTGCTCTCCAAAAAAATGCGGCGTGAGCATAGCAAATCACCGACAGCTTGTCGCCGAGAGGTACGATGAGTCGGCACTTCAGAGCGGGGGGAGGGACAAATGTGCGTCGGGTCGCGACAAATGCCAGTTGCGCCTTGCCTTGGCCCCAGCACTGTATATACTGCCAGTGTGCTGTATAAAAAGACAGGTGCCCATGCTATGAAACCCCTTACCCCTCGCCAGGCTGAAGTACTCGAGCTCATCAAGGCGAACATGAACGAGACCGGCATGCCGCCGACTCGCGCCGAGATTGCCCAGAAGCTTGGCTTCAAGTCGGCCAACGCGGCCGAAGAACATCTGAAGGCCCTGGCCAAAAAAGGGGTCATCGAGATCATGCCGGGCACGTCCCGCGGCATTCGTCTGCTGCTCGAAGAAGAGGACGTGCAGCCTGAAGAAAACGGCCTGCCACTGATCGGCAAGGTGGCGGCCGGGGAACCCATCCTGGCCCAGGAACACATCGAGAGCCATTACCAGGTGGATCCCGCCCTGTTCCACCCGCGGGCAGACTTCCTGCTGCGGGTGCAGGGCATGAGCATGAAGAACATCGGCATCATGGACGGGGACCTGCTGGCGGTACACAAGACCCAGGAGGTACGTAACGGCCAGGTCGTGGTGGCACGTCTGGACGAGGACGTCACCGTCAAGCGCTTCCAGCGCAAGGGCAGCCAGGTATGGCTGCTGCCGGAAAACGAAGATCTCTCCCCCATCGAGGTGGATCTCGCCAGTCAGCACCTCACCATAGAGGGCCTGGCGGTCGGCGTGATCCGCAACGCCGACTGGATGTAAGCATCCGATGCGATGAAGAGGCCTCCTGCGGGAGGCCTCTTCATTTTCATCTGCCGATGGCATCTCCCTCCCCACCTTTTCGCTTCTCCTTCCTGTGCACATAGTCTCGCCGCACGACATGCATTTCGGATATATCCTTTGATAAGGCCCCTGTCATGGTCGGTGATCAGGGAAGGGGGAGTCGCACCGGGCAGTACGCCATGGCAGGGATGCATGATCGCCGGGTCGGTGCGCATAAGGGAGAGTCGCCTCAGACTGGGGACTCGTACAGTCAGTACGCTGCCGTGGTTGGTTCGTCGTTGGGGACAAAGAGACCCGTCAGCGTGACCTGTTGAGCAAGGAGGACAGGTATGGCTTCAAGCTCGCCGTGGGATCCGGTGCCGGCCGCAGCGCCCGCATCTTCCATCACCCGATTCATCAAGGGCAGTCGGATGACATGGTTCTATGCGCTCTGGGTCTATCACAAGGGAGATGGTTGGACCATCTGGCTTGGGTGCCCCAAAGACAAGATTGTCCGCCTGGTTCGTCTGTTTCGCCGTCATCACGACATCGGATTGCCGGATGAGCCCTGGACTGCCCCCGTCATCCCGCTGCGCGTCCCCCTGAGACGTGCCCAGCCGCAGCACAGGCTGCGGCCCTGATCCCTCTTCCTGTACAAACAAGAGCCCCGCCAGAGCGGGGCTCTTGTTTTGGCGCCGATGCGGCTTATCCATGGCACAGACGCTTTCCCGCCGGGATGCAAGACTAGCCATCGGCGGGGGCAGGCGGGTTACAATGACCCCTACCGGTTTTGCCCCCAGGGCTTCTAACATAAGCAAGGCTTTGTTTTATATGGTTAAACCACGCTTTTACCTGCTGCTATTGCTGTTCATCGGCGCCATTGCGGCGGCTTATTACTGGAGTCAGCCCGCGGTGCCGGAACAGGCCGATTACTACCCGGCGGGGCGAGACATCAACCCGTTTGCCCTCACGGATGCGGATGCACAGCCCTTTACCCCTGCCAACCTGACGGGACACTGGAGCTTTCTGTTCATCGGCTACACCTACTGCCCGGATGTCTGTCCGACCACGTTGGCGGATCTGCGCAGCGTCTATCCGGCGTTGAAGAAGATAGCCCCCACTAGCCAGGTGGTATTCATCTCGGCGGATCCCCAGCGGGATGACAGCGCCCGCCTGAAGAGCTATACCGCCTTCTTCGAGCCCGAGTTCAAGGCGGCGACCGCACCTCACAGTGCCCTCTTTCCTCTGGTCCGCAATCTGGGGCTGGTCTATTCCATCGTGGAAGGGGATCGCAAGGACTACCTGATCGACCACTCCGCCTCCATCGTGCTGATCAACCCCGAGGGGAAGCTGGTGGCCACCTTCCGACCCAAAGTGGCACCGGGTGAGGTGCCCCACGTGGACATGCAGACCATGGTGGCCGACTTCGCGCGCATCGTGCGGCTGGCTGGCGAGTGAGCCCGGCGCGCACCATGCTGATTCCCGCCTGGCTGAAGGATCCTCGCCGCCACCGAGCCGTCTTCGCCCTGGCCCTGCCCATGGTGTTCTCCAACGTCACCACGCCCTTGCTGGGGCTGGTGGACACCTGGGTGATCGGTCATCTTGGCCAGGCCTGGTTTCTCGGCGGCGTCTCGGTCGGTGCGACCTTCATCAATCTGCTGTTCTGGCTGCTTGGCTTCCTGCGCATGTCCACCACAGGGCTGACTGCCCAGGCTCAGGGTGCAGCCCATGCCGAAGGGCAGCTCGACACCCTGGCGCGGGCCCTGGGCTTGGCGATCGGACTGGGCATGGCGCTGTTGCTCCTGTTGTTGCCGTTCCTGCCTGCCATCATCGCCCTCGGCGGCGGCTCTTCCGAGGTACAGACCTATGCCGGTCAATATGTGTCGGTGCGGGTCTGGAGCGCCCCGGCGGCCTTGTGCAATCTGGTCATCATGGGGTGGTTGCTGGGCATGCAGGATGCACGCAGTCCCATGCTGCTGCTGATCCTGGGCAATCTCGTCAACATGGTGCTGGATGCCTGGTTCGTGCTGGGATTGGGCTGGCAGGTGAAAGGGGTGGCCGCAGCATCCCTGCTGGCGGATTACAGCACGCTCGTGGTGGGGTTCTGGCTGGTGAGCCGGCATCTGCGCCGACTTGACCCCGGGGTGTGGCACAACGCCTGGCAGCGCTGGCGCCAGTGGCCGGCCCTGCTGCGGCTGCTCGCCCTGAACCGGGATATTTTCATCCGCTCCCTCTGCCTGCAACTCTGCTTCGTGTTCATGACTCTGCAGGGGGCCAGACTGGGGGATGTGGCGGTGGCCGCCAATGCGGTGCTGCTCAATTTCCTGATGCTGATTTCCTACGGGCTGGATGGATTTGCCTATGCGGTGGAAGCCATGGTAGGGCGCGCCATCGGGCGGCGTGATAGGCCGCTGCTGCGGGAGGCCATCGTCCTCAATCTGGGCTGGGCGCTGCTGATCGCCCTGGCATTCACCCTCTCGTTTGCCCTGGGGGGCCACTGGCTCATCCGTCACATTACCGACATACCGGCGGTGATCGCCGAGGCGCAACGTCAGCTCCCCTGGCTGGTGGCCATGCCGCTGCTGGCGGTCTGGTGCTTCCTGCTGGACGGGGTCTTCATCGGCGCCACCCGGGCCCGGGAGATGCGCAACAGCATGCTGGTGGCGGTGTTTGCCGGCTTCTTTCCCATCTGGTGGCTCTGCCAGGGATGGGGTGTGGCGGCCCTGTGGGCCGCCATGAGTGCCCTGATGGCCGGTCGTGGCTTGACGCTGGGCTGGCTCTGCTGGCGACTGGAGCGTGATGGACGGCTGCTGGCGGGGCAGGGGACGGCGCAGTCAGTCTGAATTCTGGCCGCCTTGCCAATATCGTCAGCGGTCAGAGCGAGCCTGAATAGTCGAACTGTCGCCAGCTCTCGTAGACGAACACCGCGACAGCGTTGGCCAGATTCATGCTGCGGCTCTGGGGCAGCATGGGGATGCGCAGCCGCTGCTCGAATGGCAGGCTCTCGATGATCTCCATGGGCAGGCCTCGGCTCTCGGGCCCGAACAGCAGGGCGTCACCGGGGGCAAACCGGGCCGCCGAGTGGGCGGTGCGTCCCTTGGTGGTGCAGGCAAAGACCCGTTGGGGGGCGACGGCCGCCAGAAAGGCCTCATAGTCAGGCCAGCGCTTGACGTCGGCAAACTCGTGATAGTCGAGCCCGGCCCGCTTGACCCGTTTATCATCCCACTCGAACCCCAGGGGCTCTATCAGATGCAACCGGTAGCCGGTATTGGCGCAGAGGCGAATGATGTTGCCGGTGTTGGGGGGGATTTCCGGTTGGTAGAGCACGATATCGAGCATGGAAGGATCCTGGGCTGGTGCGAAACGGGCGCCAGCATACCCAGCACCCGTGTCGATGAAAAGGGGGAGGTCAGGGCATGGGCAGACGGATGGTGATGACCAGTCCGGTCGGCTGATTGCTGCTGGCCCGGATGGTCCCCCCATGACGCTGGATCGCCTCGGCGGCAATGGCAAGGCCGAGACCCGTGCCCCCGGTCTTGGCGTTGCGGGCATCGTCCACCCGAAAGAAGGGCAGGAACAACCGGGGCTGCTGCTCCACCGGCACGCCAGGGCCGTCATCCCGTATGGTCATGACCCACTCCCGTCCCTCCCGGTACCAGTCCACCTTGATGAACTCGCGGGCATACTTGAGGGCGTTGCGCAGCGGGTTTTCCAGGGCGCGCGCCAGCAGCTCCGGCCACATGGTGAGGGATTCGGCGGGCAGGGAAGGGAGCCTGAGCTGTTTGCCGTTCTGGTTTGCCTCGAACATGGCATCGTCCAGGATGGGCTCCAGCAGCTCCGCCAGGGGCAGCGTCACCGGCGCCTCCACATGTTGCTGCACCCGCGACAGATCCAGCAGATCCCCTATCAGCTTGTCGAGCCGGGCTATCTCCCCTTCGATGCGCGCCAGCTCGGCGCTGTCCCCCTGCTTGCGGCGGATCAGCGCCTGTGCGAGCTGGATGCGGGTCAGGGGGCTGCGCAGCTCGTGGGAGATGTCGGAGAGCAACTGCTTCTGCTTCTGGATCATGTCCTTGAGGGTATCGACCATGCGACTGACATGTTCGGCCAGCTGGCCTATCTCGTCGCGCCGCCCCAGGTTGGGGATCTGTATTTCCAGGTTACCCTGGGCGAGTTGGGAGACCGACTGCTGCAACTGCAGTATGGGGCGGGTCAGGCGCCAGGCGAGCAATAGACAGAGCGGGGTGCTGACCAGCATGGCGATGCCCAGGATCTGGATGGGGTGATCCAGGATCTGGATGAAGAGGAACAGGTAGGAGTTTTCGACGTTCAGACCGAAATAGACGTGATAGGTCTGGCCGTGATGGACCATCTGGAAGGGGCCGGCGATGGCGCGCTGGTGTTCGCTGCCCAGCATGGGCTTGGCCGGGTTGTCCGAGTCGAGCATGAAACGGATCACGAACTTGCTCAGCCGGGTGCTGGACTGCATCTGCCCCTTGGCATCGCGTAGATAGATGTTGTCCACCGGCAAAAGGCCCGCGGCATCGATGGCCTTGGCCAGATCGAAATCCTGCTCGGGATCCGCGCCCCGTTGCAGCGCCGCCAGGTTGTTGTTGAGACGGGTAATCTCGTGGGCCGGCAGCGGGATGATGTTGCGGGGGTCCAGGGTGGGTAGGATTACCACCGCGGCCACGACCAGCAGCAGGATGAACCAGAACCAGAGGAAGATCTGGGTGGAAAGGCCGTTGAAGGTGCGGGCCGATTTCATGCCTGCTCCAGCCATAGGTAGCCTCGTCCCCGCACCGTCTTGAAGCGGGGCTGGCCGTCGGCCCGCTCCGGCAGCTTCTTGCGCAGGTTGCTCAGGTGCATGTCGATGGCCCGATCGAAAGGTTCGAGCTTCTTGCCCAGCACCTGCTCGGAGAGCAGGCCCTTGCTGACGATCTGGCCCGGATTGCGCAGCAGGCACTCCAGCAGGCCGAACTCGGTGGCGGTGAGTTCCAGCAACTGATCGTCGCAGCGAGCCTGTTGCAGGCCGGGCTGCAGCACCAGATCCATGAAGCGCACCTCTTCCGAGCTGCCGCCGCGCTGGGGAGCCTGGCTCTGGGTTCGACGCAGGATGGCGCGCACCCGGGCCAGCAGTTCCCTGTCGTCGAACGGCTTGGCGAGATAGTCGTCGGCACCGGCCTCCAGCCCGTTGACCCGATCCTGGCTGTCGCCACGGGCGGTCAGCATCAACACCGGGGTGTCGTGGGTCTTGCGCAGCCGGGTCAGCATGGCGAAGCCGTTGAGTCTGGGCATCATGACGTCCAGCAGCACCAGGTCGAATGCCTGTTCTGCCAGTCGCTGCAATCCCTCTTCCCCATCCTCGGCGACGGTGACCTCAAACCCCTCCAGGGTCAGGATTTCGGTGAGCAGCTGGGTCAGTTCGAGATCGTCGTCGACCAGGAGTATTTTGTTCATCTGGGAGTCACTCTGTTGATTTTGCACGCCAAACTGACGTCCGGGTCAGGGTATAATAAGTTTTTACGCGTCGGAGGAAAGCCGGTTTTGAGCCACCAACACTATTCCCGCTGGGTCACCCTGGCCAGCATGGCCGCTGTGACCACCGCCACCCTGCTCATCCTGGGCAAACTGATCGCCTGGCTGATGACGGATTCATCCAGCCTGCTGGCATCCCTGACCGATTCCTTCATGGACATCAGCGCCTCTCTCATCAATCTGCTGGCCATCCGTTATGCGCTGGCCCCTGCCGACGAAGAGCATCGCTTCGGCCACGGCAAAGCGGAGTCCCTGGCGGGTCTGGTGCAGTCGGCCTTCATCTCGGGGTCCGCCCTGCTGCTGGTGATGCACGGCATCTCGTCGATGCTGAATCAGGTGCCCGTGGTGCGCCTGGAGGCCGGGATCTGGGTCAGCGTCGGCTCCATCGTGCTGACCCTGCTGCTGGTGAGCTTCCAGAGCTTTGTCATCCGCAAGACCAACAGTGTGGCCATCAAGGCTGACATGCTGCACTACCGTTCCGACCTGCTGCTCAATGGCGGCGTGCTGGTGGCACTGGTGATGGCGGGGCAAGGGTGGTACTGGGCCGACGGCCTGTTTGCCATTCTGATCGGTCTGTTCCTGGTGTGGGGGGCTGTCCATATCGGCTACGAATCGGTGCAGGCCCTGCTCGATCGTCAGTTGCCAGAGGAGGAACAAGCGAGAATAATGGCCCTCTGCTGCGCCGTAGAGGGGGTGCATGGCGTACATGACCTGCGTACCCGCCAATCCGGGCCGACCCGTTTCGTGCAGTTGCATCTGGAACTCGATGATCAACTGCCTCTGGTCAGGGCCCATCAGATAGCCGACGAGGCTGAACTGGCCGTCCGCCAGGCCTTCGAGCGGATGGATGTGATCATTCACATGGACCCCATCTCGGTGCTGACAAAAGAACGACAAAGCACTCACCCTGAACAACAGTAGGCTGCAACATGGATGATCTGGTTGCCAGAACCTGGCAAAAAATTCAGCAGGAAGCGCAGAGCATGGCGGCCCAGGAGCCCATGCTGGCCAGCTTCTTTCATTCCACCATTCTCAATCACCGGGATTTGCGCTCGGCGCTGAGCTTCCAGCTCGCCAACAAGCTCGACAGCACCACCATGCCTGCCATCGCCTTAAGGGAAGTGATCGAGCTGGCCCTGCGCAGCGAACCCGAGCTGCTGGCCGCAGTGGCCGCCGACATCTGCGCGGTGCAGGATCGCGACCCGGCGGTCGACCTCTTCTCCACCCCGCTGCTCTACCTCAAGGGATTCCATGCTCTTCAGGGGTATCGGGTGGCCAACTGGCTGTGGCGTCAGGGACGCCGTGCCCTGGCGCTCTATCTGCAAAACCAGATCTCCGTGGTGTTCGGCGTGGATGTACACCCTGCCGCCCGCATCGGCAAGGGCATCATGTTTGACCATGCCACCGGTATCGTGGTCGGGGAAACCGCCGTCATCGAGAACGACGTCTCCATCCTGCAGAGTGTGACTCTGGGGGGGACCGGCAAGGAGAGTGGCGATCGTCACCCCAAAATCCGGGAAGGGGTGATGATAGGGGCGGGGGCCAAGGTCCTCGGCAACATCGAGGTGGGCGTCGGCGCCAAGATCGGTGCCGGCAGCGTGGTGATCAACCCGGTGCCGCCTCACACCACGGTCGCTGGCGTGCCCGCCAGGATTGTGGGCCGCCCCGAGTGCGACAAACCTTCCCTGGACATGGATCAGTGCCTCTGATCCCCTGACCGAGGCCGTTGTATGGTCAAGCGCTGGTCAGGCTTTCTGATCCTGGGGATGTGGCTGCTCAACCTGCTGCACCTTTATCTGGACTTCTCCCCCTGGCCCGCCGCCATCGCGGCCTGGGCCGCCTCCCTGCTCACCTGGCCCTGGCTGGTGGGTGCCGCACGGCGTCAGGCGCTGGCCCTCTACGGCGCGGCGCTCCTGCTGCTGCTCTTTTCTTGGTGGCGAGGTGCCAGCCTCAGCCCAGGTGACTGGCTCTTGCCGAATATCAACATGCTGACCATGTTTGCCGCAGTGAGCACCCTCAATCTGGCTACCTCCGGTCTCTTGACCGGTACCGCCTCCTGGTCCGGTCGCAAGGGGCTGTGGAGCACCATGGCCAGCCTCAATCTGCTGGGGGCCGTCATCAATCTTTCGGTGCTCTTCATCATCGGCGATCGGCTGGAGCGCAACGGGACGCTGGAGCGGCGTCAGGTCATGGTGCTGAGCCGGATCTTCTGTGCTGCTGCGTTTTGGTCCCCCTTCTTCGTCGCCATGGCGGTGGCCCTCACCTATGCACCGGGTCTGCAACTGGGCAGCATACTGCCTTTTGGCATACTGGCGGCCTTGCTGGCCATGGGGCTGACGGCCTGGCAGGTAGAGCGACTCGGTGTGGAGACCTTTGAAGGTTATCCGCTGCGGCTCCAGACCCTGGGGCTACCGGTGACCCTGGCACTGCTGGTGCTGGTGATCCACCGTTTCTGGCCCGGACTCAGCATTCTGGCGGTGATCGCCCTGGTGGCGCCCTTGCTGGCCTTGCTGTTCATGCCGCAAGCGGGGCGAGGGGCTGCTCTCAAGCGCCAGGTGGTGGAGCGCTTCCCGGCCATCGGTGGCCAGCTTGTGCTGTTTCTGGGGGCCGGCCTGCTGGCGGCTGGCATCAACAGCGCGCTGTCAGTACTGGACTTTGGCAGTGGCCACGGCCTGCCGCTGTTCAACCACTTCGGCTGGCTGGAAGCCTGCCTGACCCTGCTGCTGATCTTCCTGGTGGCCATAGTGGGCGTGCATCCTCTCATCAGCATCTCGGGGGTGGCGCCGTTGCTCTGGCCGCTGGCACCGGATCCCAGCCTGCTTGGCATGTGCTTCCTCATGGGGTGGGGGCTGGCGACCGGGACGAGCCCGCTCTCCGGCTCCAATCTGGCGCTGGCGTCCCGCTACAACCTGAGCGCCGGGCTGCTGCTGCGCTGGAACCTGCTCTACGGCCTGTTGATGTACGCCGTGGCCTGTCTGATGATGGGGGGCTTCATCGCCTTGCATGGCTGATGGCGGCATCGGCAGGAGGGCGGGTTATGCCACGGCGGACGCCCGGGATCGAGGTTCCTGCTGCCTGCGAGAAAAACCGACGCATATTTAAGCAATACCGGGCCGCAGGGCGCATTTTGCAACGTGCTGGCTTGTTTGTGCCGAGCGCATCAGGGTATGCTGGCTCCACGCGCTTGAATCGCCCTCTGTGGGGCATCGCAATTGAACATACAGGTATGCATATGTCACTAGAAGTCCTTGAGCAACTCGAATCCAAAGTACAATCCGCCGTCGACAACATCTCCTTGCTGAAGATGGAGCTGGACGAGCTGAAAGAGCAGAACAGCAAGCTGCAAGACGAAAACCACCAACTGCGCAACGAGCACGTTGCCTGGCAAGAGCGTCTGCGTGCCCTGCTGGGCAAGATGGACCAGATGGGCGATGCCATCTGATCCCGTCTAGATTGACCGGAATGAAAGCGGGCCGCTCCTTGAGCGGCCCGCTTGTTTTGGTCTGCCGGGCAATCAGAGTGCCAGCAGCTGTTTGACGGTCTTCTCGATGCCGTCCGCCGCCTCCACAATATTGTTGGCCAGCATGTAGGCAGGGGTGGAGATGACCTTGCGCTCCTGATCCACCACGAATTCGCGCACCGGGCAGTCGAGATGACTGCCACCCATGGCTTCGATGGCGTTGGCGGCGCCCTCGTCGTTGCCAATGGTGGCCAGGGTACCGGCGCCATAGATGAGCGGGATCATGGCCGGTGCGATGCAGATGTAGGCGGCCGGTTTGCCTGCTCTGGCAAAGCTCTGGCAGGCCTTCAGCACATCCGGCTGGATGCGGCACTCTGCTCCCTTGATGGCGAAGTCACACAGGTTCTTGGCGGCGCCGAAGCCGCCCGGCACCAGCAGGGCGTCGAAGTCGGCTGCATCCAGTTCAGCCACATCCCTGATCTGGCCGCGGCAGATGCGGGCCGCCTCGACCAGCACGTTGCGGCTCTCTCCCTCGCTGACCTCGCCGGTCAGGTGATTGATGACATGAAGCTGAGGGACATTGGGGGCGAAGCATTGAACGGATGCTCCCTGACGGGCCAGCGCCAGCAGGCTGATGACGGCCTCGTGGATCTCGGCGCCGTCAAACACGCCACAACCACTCAAGATCACGGCCACTTTTTTCATGACAGACTCCTCGTTGTTGAAAATGTGAGCCAGGGTAGATTGTTGTACTTTTGTATGGTTATCGTTCGACCTCCGCTGGTCAAGTCATCTCCCTGTGCTAGGATTGTTTCGTTTTGGATCCTGCCTCAGTACCCCCCTTGAATTTTTTTCCACATTGTTCGAGATCATGATGCGTGTGTCATGTTGAGTTTTAATGATCTCAACGTAATGTTTTAAAAGATATTTTTTGTTTTAATCCACAGCTTTATCACGGCCGTGATGCAATGGTGCCATTTTTGAGCACAGAGTTATCCACAGCAATATGCCCCACCGGTGCGCCGGGGTGATGGTGGGAGTCCCCTTGGTGTGGTGCGGGCCCTGTGGCATCCTAGCGGCTGTTTATTCTTGGCAGGACGATTTTCATGGCCTCTAGCAATCCTCTTATTCTGGTCGACGGCTCTTCATATCTTTACCGCGCCTTCTTTGCCTCGCAGCAGGCCGATCTGCGCACCTCGACCGGCTTGCCTAGCGGCGCCGTCCGTGTCATGGCCAACATGATGCGCAGCCTTCGCAAGCAGTACCCCGACTGCCACGTGGCCGTGGTGTTCGACGCCAAGGGCAAGACCTTCCGTGACGACATCTATCCCGAATACAAGGCAACACGCGCCAGCATGCCGGACGATCTGCGCAGCCAGGTCGCCCCTATCCACCAGATGATCAAGGCGATGGGTTTCCCCTTCCTGATGGTCGAAGGGGTGGAGGCCGACGACGTGATCGGCACTCTGGCCCGTCAGGCGACCGAGAAACAGTTGCCTGTGCTCATCAGCACCGGCGACAAGGACATGGCGCAGCTGGTCTCCGACCATGTCACCCTGATCGACACCATGAAGGATGTGAAGACCGATCGGGAAGGGGTGATCGAGAAGTTCGGCGTACCGCCCGAGCTCATCATCGATTACCTGGCGCTGATGGGGGACAAGGTGGACAACATTCCCGGCATGACAGGTGTCGGCGAGAAGACCGCACTGGCCCTGTTGCAGGGGATAGGCAGCATCGACGAGATCGCCGCCAACCTCGACAAGGTGGCGGCGCTCGGCTTCCGTGGCTCCAAGGCGTTCGCCGACAAGTTCCGCGAGCAGGAAGAGCAGGTGCGCCTTTCCTATGTGCTGGCCACCATCAAGACCGACGTGGCGCTGGAGCAGAGCCTGGAAGAGTTGCAGCTTGGCCCCATCGACAAAGAGGCTCTGCTGGCGGTCTATCGCGAGTATGAGCTGCGCAACCTGATCAAAGAGCTGGAGTCTGGTGACGAGGAGAGCGAAGCCGCAGGTGATGAGGAAGGCGCCGCCCCGGCAGCCGCCATCGAAACCGACTATCGCTGCATCCTGGATGAGGCCGAATTCGATGAGTGGCTGGCACGGTTGCAGGCGGCGCCGCTGTTTGCCTTCGACACCGAGACCACCAGTCTCGACTATATGGAGGCGCGGGTCGTTGGCGTCTCCTTTGCCATCGAACCGGGCAAGGCGGCCTATGTGCCCTTCGGCCACGACTATCTGGGGGCGCCGGTGCAGCTGACCGAGGCCGTGGTACTCGGCAAGCTCAAACCGCTGCTGGAAGATCCGACCCGTCTCAAGGTGGGGCAGAACCTCAAGTACGATCGCAACGTACTGCTCAACCACGGCATCGAGCTGCAGGGTATCGCCTACGACACCATGCTCGAATCCTATGTGCTCAACTCCACCGCCAGCCGCCACGACATGGATTCCCTGGCCCGCAGGTATCTGAACGCCGAAACCATCTCGTTCGAAGAGATCGCCGGCAAGGGGGTCAAGCAGCTCACCTTCAACCAGATCGAACTGGAGCAGGCGGCCCCTTATGCGGCGGAAGATGCCGACATCACCCTGCGTCTGCATCAGACGCTGTGGGGCAAGCTCTCTGCCGAGCCGGGACTTGCCAAGGTATTCAGCGAGATCGAACTGCCGCTGCTGCCGGTGCTGGCACGGATGGAGCGACTCGGTACCACCATCGAGCCCAAGTTGCTGCACCAGCAGAGCCAGGAGATCGAAGTACGTCTGGCAGAGCTGGAGAAGCAGGCCCACGAGCTGGCCGGGCAGGAGTTCAATCTCTCCTCGCCCAAGCAGCTGGGTGAAATCCTCTTCACCAAGCTGGGGCTGCCGATCATCAAAAAGACCCCCAAGGGAGCGCCATCCACTGCGGAAGAGGTGCTGGCCGAGCTGGCGGAGACCTATGAGCTGCCGCAACTGCTGATGGAGCACCGTGGGCTGGCCAAGCTCAAGTCCACCTACACCGACAAGCTGCCGCTGATGATCAAGCCGCAGACCGGGCGGGTGCACACCTCCTATCACCAGGCGGTGGCGGCGACCGGTCGACTCTCGTCAACCGACCCCAACCTGCAGAACATTCCGGTGCGCAACGAACAGGGGCGCCGTATTCGGCAGGCCTTCATTCCGTGCGCCGGTTACAAGCTGGTGGCGGCGGATTACTCCCAGATCGAGCTGCGCATCATGGCCCACCTCTCCGGTGACAAGGGGTTGCTGACCGCCTTCGCCGAGGGCAAGGACATCCACAAGGCGACCGCCGCCGAGGTGTTCGGGGTCGCGCTCGATGCGGTGACCAGCGACATGCGCCGCAGTGCCAAGGCGATCAACTTTGGTCTCATCTATGGCATGAGTGCCTTCGGTCTGGCCAAGCAGCTGGGGATCGGTCGCGCCGAAGCGCAGAAGTACATGGATCTTTACTTCGAACGCTACCCGGGTGTGCTGGAGTACATGGAGCGTACCCGCCAGCAGGCGGACGTCCAGGGCTATGTCGAAACCCTGTTTGGCCGTCGCCTCTATCTGCCGGATATCAAGTCCCGCAACGCCGGTCTGCGCAAGGCGGCCGAACGGGCCGCCATCAACGCACCTATGCAGGGCACCGCTGCCGACATCATCAAGCGCGCCATGATCAACGTGGATGGCTGGATCCGGGGCATTGAAGACGAGTCGATCCGTATGTTGATGCAGGTACACGATGAACTGGTGTTCGAGATCCGCGAAGAGAAGCTGGAGGAGTACATCGCCCTCATCAAGGAGAAGATGTCAGCCGCAGCAGAACTGCATGTGCCGCTGGTGGTGGAAGCGGGCACCGGTGACAACTGGGATCAGGCCCACTGATCCTGCCTGATGGTCACATAGCTATATAAGAAGAGAAGCCCGGCATGATGCCGGGCTTCCTGTTTGTGGCTGCAGGGTCAGGCCTCTTGCAGGTATTCATCCTTGAGCAGCACATAGTTGTCGGCCGAGGTCTTCAGGAAGGCGATCTCGACCGGCTTGAGAGGGCGGGCCTGCTTGACGGGATTGCCCATATAAAGAAAGCCGGCCTCGAGCCGCTTGCCCGGTGGCACCAGGCTGCCCGCCCCGATCATCACATCGTCTTCAACGATCACCCCATCCAGCAGGATGGCACCCATGCCGACCAGCACCCGGTCGCCTATGGTGCAACCGTGCAGCATGGCCTTATGACCGACCGTGACATCCTCACCTATCAGCAGCGGATAGCCGCCGGGGTTGCTGGCACTCTTGCGGGTCAGGTGCAGCACTGTGCCGTCCTGGATATTGCTGCGGGCACCGATGCGGATATGGTTGACGTCCCCTCTGGCGGCCACCATGGGCCAGATGCTGGCATCGTCACCCAGCTGGATATCCCCCACCAGGGTGGCACAGGGATCCACATATACCCGTTTGCCCAGTTGCGGGCATTTTCCCTTGTAAGGTCTCAGTCGCAAGTCCATCTTGGCCTCCTTGTTTTCGGCCATTCTAGCAATTCGAGGCCGGTTTCTGTGGATAAGTTTGTATAAAAGCTGTGCCTGGATATGAATAACTAAAAAAGTGCCGATTTTTGCAATTTTATTGCAGAGGAGGGGTTGCCAGAACGAATCCGCTCCCTATAATGCGCCTCCATCGACAGGGCAAGCGGCAACGCAAAGCCTGAGTCGGTAGCATCGAAAAGCCTTTGAAAATAAGGCTTGACTCGAGAAGGCGGTTGAGTAGAATGCCACTCCCGCAGCAGCCAAAAGCTGCGTCGCTCTTTAACAATTTGAATCAAGCAAT
>NZ_JBFODF010000016.1:0-6407 GCF_040908165.1 Aeromonas sp. R6-1 | reverse complement strand
TGTACAGATCTAGTTATCACCTGACACCGGCCTCAAACCGGTGTCTTGTTTACGCTACTTTAGTGCGCACTTCCTTCGGTATCAATTTCAGACCCTTCTTGAACATGCTGTAGGGGGTCTGACCCTCCATCATCCTGCCCTGATGTGGCCGCTCGGTGTTGTAGTGTTCCAGGTAGCTATCCAGGTCTGTCTGCATCTGTTCTACCGACTCATACCAGGTCGTCCTCCCCTTGATACGGAAGTGCTCATCCAGCAGTGTGCGGTGCAACCGCTCGATAAAGCCATTGCTCTGCGGCCTGCGTACCTTGGTGGTCCGGTGCTCAATCCCCTCCAGTTGCAGGAACAGCTCGTAGGGATGATGGTCTGGGCGCCCACAGAACTCGCGCCCGTTATCTGACAGGATGGTATAGACCAGAGCCTCATGGGCTTCGAAGAACGGCAGTACCGTTTCATTGAGCACATGAACCGAGGTCACCGGCAGCTTGCTGGTGTAGAGCCGTCCCCAGGCATGGCGACTGTAGCAGTCCAGCACGGTTTGCAGATACACCTTGCCAACCCCCTTGAGCGCGCCGACGAAGAAGGTGTCAACCGCCACCAGTTCTCCGGTGTAGTGGACCTCAATCTGGCGTTCGCGAAACTCGGGGCTGAAGCGTTCTAACAGGCGGATCTGCTCGTCATTGAGCTCAATGGTCTGCTCCCGGTGGGTTTTCTCGAGGCGCAACAAGCGGTCATGCTTGGAGAGCAAGTCGTGACGTTGCCACACGCCACGCACACCGCCTGCACTGACGTTGATGCCTTGCAGAGCCAGTTCTTGCGCGACCCGCAGCGGGCCATGGGTTGGTCTGGTGAGAGAGTAATCGAGGATGGCTTGCTCAATCTCGGGAGCGACCCGGTTGGGATGAGCGCCTTTACAGCCGGGGAGTTTGTCGAGCAAGCCCTCGGCGCCATAGGTCTGGTAGTTACGGCGAATTTCGTAGAACTGCTGACGGCTGTAGCCGATGAGCTTGCAGGCTTTGCTGACATTATTGAGCTCTTTGGCGAGCTCTAGCAGGCTGAGTTTGCGACGTGCTACTTTCTCGTTGGTGGTCATACGGTGACTCCGGATAACACGGTAGGGGTACCGTTTTGTTATCCGGTTTGAAGCCGTATGACCACTCCCTTTTGTGGGCAACTGTCAGGTGAATACCATCTCCATACAGGTTGAGCGGGCCAAGAAGGCCGGTCAGGACTGGTTGTCGTTGTTGGTGAGGAGGGTGAGCTAACACCGCGCCTCGGGCGGCTAAACGGTGATATCGGTATCTCACTCTGCCGTGAGATACCGACATACCTAGCTGGCCTGAACCTACTCGCCCTCTTCGGGAAGCGGCAGCGGCTTGGATGGTACAGAGCTGGTCAGGGCATCATGGATGCAGTTGGCTATTTTCTGGCTGGTCTGCTGCATCCGAGTGTTATGCAGGTGAGCATAACGCAGTGATGTCTGACTGCTCCGGTGCCCAAGCTGGGATTGCACATCAAACAGGGTGCCGCCGTTGGAGACGATCAGCGCCGCGACCGAATGGCGACAGGTGTGCAAGCAAACCCCCTCCTTATCTATACCGGCTCGCGCCAGCATCCGCTGAAAACCCTTGGTGGGATTTTGCAATGGCTGCCCTTGCCGCTTGCCTGGAAACAGATAGGGATTTCCCTCTGTCACCGGTAAGTAGTTCAACAGCTCCACCGCCATATGGTTCAGGTGCAACACACGGCTATGGCCGTTCTTGGTGTGGGGAATATATAGGGTCTTGTCCTCCTTGTTGTAGTGCTGCCATTTGGCCCTTGCCAGCTCGGCCCGGCGCAAGCCGGTGAGCAGCAACATCTTGACGTACTGACCGGTATAGAAACTCTCATGCTGATCTGCAGCCCGGAACAGGCGACGGATTTCATCTGGGGTGAAGTAGCGTTCGCGCCGATTGTTCTCTCGCAGCAACGACACCAAGGCTGCTGGATTGTCCTTGATAAGCCCGGCACGGGCTGCCCAGGTCATGATGGCCTTGAGCAAAGCTAGGACGCGATTGCAGGTGGCCGGAGTGAGGCGCTTGAGCAACATCTGTTGCATGTTCTGGATGCGGGTAACGGTGATCTCTTCCGGGATCAGGTTGCCGAAGATTGGCCGTAGGTGATTACGGAAGCGATGTTCATCCGTCTTCCAACTGCGATTTCTCGATTGCAGATAGGGCAGATAGTCTTCCTGAAACAAATTGCTCAGGGTCTTCTGGTTGCGCTTGTCCTCCTTGGCTTGTTGCGGGTCAACGCCTTCGGCGATCTTGCGTTTGTAGTCGAGCGCCAGCTTACGAGCCGCGCTGACATCCAACGCGGGATAGTGCCCCAGGGCAATGGCCCGCTTGCGCCCGTGTATCTGATAACGCAGCAGGAACTTGCGACGACCTTCCCCTTTGCCCACCAGACAGCGCAGACCGGTCACGTCGGTATCTGAATACTCCGCTTCGGTACTGCGGGCGTCATCTGGATTAGGGGGGAGATCGGCGATCCGCCGGTTGGTAAATTTAAATCGGGTGGGTGTTTCGTTCATGGTTCGCTCCTCAAAATGTGAGCTGGTGCAACAGGGCATAAGCCCCCTTCACAGTGGAAAGGAGGTCCAATCCCCGTCTCTGGCTCGGCGATCAAAATGGTCGTTGCTCATCGCGCCTTGGCCTGGTTGGCCCGGCACGATGACAACGCGGGAAAGGTGAGTGAACAGATGGCCGCCCCGGTCGCTACCCGGTCCGATCCCGTAAAAATGCTACCGAGCCCCGTGTCCGCCCCGCACAAACGGGGGGACACGGGGCGCGTTTTTCCCTTTGAGTGATTAGACTTTTCCATCTCAACCCCGTGAACCCGCGAAATTTGCGGAAAAATGGGTGAGTTAATGAATTGGTCGGGTTGCCCCGCATATTCACGGCAAGCCCCGTGCCCGCCCCGCACAAACGGGGGGAAACGGGGCGCGTTTTTCCCTTTGAGTGATTAGGCTTTTCCATCTCAACCCCGTGAACCCGCGAAATTCGCGGAAATAATGGGGGAGTGAATGAAGAGGTCGGGTTGCCCCGCGTATTCACGGCGAGCCCCGTGCCCGCCCCGTGTGAGCGGGGGGGGGGAAACGGGGCGCGTTTTTCCCTTGGAGAGATTGGGTAAATCGACGCCAACCCCGTGACCCCGCGAAATTTGCGCATTAATAGGGAGGGATCATTCAGTGGCTACCGTGATCGCATAGACACCCAGCGACAGGTAGGTGAGGAAATTGCCCTCCCATAATTCATAGAACTCACCCAACTCAGACAACGGCACCACATGCGCATAGGCAATCAGCCCTTCCTGGCTTGAGAAGTCAAAATCAACCTCCTTAGCCAATTCGGCATAGTCACCCATGCCGACATAGGAAAAGTCCGTCATATAGACCAAGGACCATAGATTTCCTCGGCGTTGTAGACGGATTTCCACCGGATGAAAGCCACCACTCTCCGGACCATAACCCGGATCACGAAAGTTCATCGTGACAGCACGGGCATGGGGCCATGTGGGATGGTGCGTGTTCAGCAGGTCGGTCAGACATACTGCGAACTGGCGTGAAACCGGCAGAGGGAGCCCCTGCCAGTTCAGTGCTATGTCACGGTTGCTCATTGTTGGGCCTCCTCACTGGCCGCCGGGTCTGCGGTTTCAACTTCACCCCCTGTCTCATCCATCTTGTCTGACAAACCGGCCTGGTCGTTGGCTGTTTCCAAAAACGGGGGCTCATTGCCTTTCTCGATGGTTATCTCATCGGTCATGTCATCTTGGCCCTTCTGCCCCTTGGCTTTTCCCTTGCGAGCCTGTTTATCCATATTGACTGGTTCATCCAGCTGAGTAGACCAGTCGCTGAGAGAGAGACCGGCCCGGTGGAACGGCGAGTTGGGCTCGGCGGCCACCAGTAACTTTTCAGCCCGCAGGATGGCGGCGAGGAAACCGTGGTTATTGGCACTGCCTCGAACAAACAGCGCCTTGAGCGCTACCGATTTGAATGGCGCATCCTTGAGGATATCCAGCAGTGCCAGGATGTCATCGAGCGATAACCAGTGCTTGCTGAACAGGCCGCCCGTGTCGTTGGCGGTAATGCGAAGGGCGTAGCGACCCTCATCATTCTTGCCCACATCGTAGTGCAGCAAACCACTGGCCCGTGCGCTTATCTTCGGTGCCTTAGCGGATTTAATAACAGTCCAGACCGGAGCAGCCGACGCTGCCGGTTGTGTGGCTTTAGCCATAATGAAATTCCTTCTGAAGGGGTTACTTGAAGAAGTCAGCCGCTTTGCTGCGATGACCTTGATGGATATGACTGCCTAACGAGGCAATGGCACCGCTAATGACCCCCAGGTCATCGGTGAGACCCACGCCGGGGATAAAGTCCGGTACGGCATCGACCGGACAGAGCAAATAGGCGAGTGCGCTGACCACGATGGTCTTGACCCACACAGGCGTCTGCTCGTCGGCCATCAACAGGTAGAGCAAGACGGCCTGCTCAACCAGCAGCTTCATGCCCTTGATGTGTTTGAGCTTGGCGAGTAGCGAGGAGCGGTTTATCTCGGTCATGCGGCCCACTCCCCATCCCAGTCTGACTCCAGCGCCAGACTGACCACGCCATCGCAGATATCCAGGACCGGACCAGAGTTCCGGGCGGTGACGTTGAGCAACTTGAACACCGGATGGTCTTTATCGTGCAGCGCCACTTGTGTGCCCTCCAGAGCAATCCAGCGCTCCGGTAACGGCAACCAGTAGACGGCTTGCTCGGCGCTGTCCGTGGTGAAGCTGCTGTCACCCATTTCCCACACCTCTTCAAAGATGCCGTTGTCCAGGTCATGGGTGGCCTGACTGGAGAAGCGAGCAATCGACAGCACCAACTGCCCTATCTGAGTCGAGGGCAGTTGGTGCAAGGTGTAGATATTGGTGTGACTGAAGATGGCGACCAATACCGGCAGACCGGGCATCGGCAACGATTCCGGTACATAACGACCGTGGATGCGGATGGCTTTGACCAGTTGATGATGGCGCAGCAGTGCTCGCGACAGGGTATCCAGATAATCCTGAGTCGCGTTTTTGCCTTCACCAATGGCATCGAACAATGAAAGTTCTGACATGGATATCTCTCCTTTGAATGTAAATAGCCGAAATAGCTATTGGATATCAAAGAATTTATATATATTTAAATTGATAGATGATTCGGCAGTTGGTATATTTTTAATATGTCAATTGCATATATTTCACATGGAGTTATTCTCGCGCGCGCGAGAATAACTGGGGGGGATTAATAATTGAGAAAGCCTATTTACATTCTTGAAATTGAATCGTAAATTAGAGCTGACGATGACAACATGAGCACTGCGTTGATAGGTTGATGAAGATATTGTTAATCAGGTATGGGGAACCACTACTCGTATCTTAAAAGGAGATAAATATGATTAATTTATTAAACCTGATTATCAATAAAGAAGACGCTTATCAGGTCAATGAGCTCGTAAGTCGTGATCATCGTGAAACCTGATTACCCATGATTAGCAGTCAGTTACCACGAACTATACTGATCTTACGTACAGTTATCGAGGTGCGAGATCATGGCCAAAAGCAAAATCCAATTCCAGAAAGGCTACAGCCTGTTTGAGTTTCTCAAGGACTATGGCACTGAGGCTCAGTGCGAAAACGCGCTGTTCACTTGGCGTTTTCCTAACGGCTTTGTCTGCCCTGAATGTGCCAACAAGACCTGTTGTCGCCTGAGAAGGCGGCCACGTGTGTGGCAATGCAATCACTGCCGTCACCAGATGTCATTGACTGGAAACACGATTTTCGCAAACACCAAGCTCCCACTGACCAAGTGGTTTCTGGCAATGCACCTGTTGTCACAAACCAAAACAGGCTTGTCAGCGATGGAGCTAAAGCGCCAGTTGGGCGTCAAATATGACACCGCCTGGATGCTCAAGCACAAGCTGCTGCAAGCCATGAAAGAGTCCGATGACAAGCAGCCCATCAGCGGCATCATTCAGCTCGATGATGTCTACTGGGGTGGCGAGCGCCGTGGTGGCAAACGGGGTCGGGGCGCGGCAGGCAAGACGCCGTTTGTGGCAGCAGTGGCCCTGAACAAGGAAGGACATCCAATCAAGATGCGGATGACGGTGGTCGATGGTTTCAAAACCAAGTCCGTTGCTGATTGGGCAAAACGGCATATTGCCAGTGGTAGCGCGGTGATATCCGATGGATTGGCCTGTTTCAAAGCGGTCAAGGAGGCCAATTGTGAGCACCTGGGTGTTGTCACCGGGGGCAACCTGGACTGGCTGGATCATCCGGCATTCAACTGGGTAAACACGATGATAGGAAATGTGAAAAACTCGCTGCGGGGCAGTTGCCATACG
>NZ_JBFODF010000015.1:0-330515 GCF_040908165.1 Aeromonas sp. R6-1 | reverse complement strand
CTAGGCTGTGTTCTCAAAATGCTGGTTTTCTGTCCACACATAACTCGCGCAAGTAGCGAAGGCAAAAAGCCAGTTTGATAAAGGCTGCAAAACTCTTGGCTAGCTTTTCATATCTCGTTGAAAACCGGCGAAACTTCTTCAACCAACCGAAGCACCGCTCCACGACATTGCGCCTGCGGTAATGCACCTTGTCCAGTACCAATGGACGCCCCTTATGGCGCCGTTGCTGGTCGCTGCGTTGCGGAATGACCGCTTTTATCCTTCTCCGCCGTAGCTCGGCTCGAAAGGCTTTGCTGCTATAGGCCTTGTCTGCGGCAAGATGCGCTGGCCGTGTTCGGTAGCGACCTGATGACGTTGGTATCCTCGCCATGGCCAACGCGCTTGTTGCATAGCTGATTTCTGCTGATTGCCCCGGTGACAGGCAGAAGCTCAGTGGTAAGCCATGACGGTCCGTGACCAAGTGAATTTTGCTGCCGAAACCTCCCCGCGAACGGCCAAGGGCTTGATTCATTGAGGTGTTTTTTTACGTGCACCGGCAGCATCTTTGGATGCTCTGACATTGGAGCCGTCCAGGCACCACAGGTCGAAATCGATGAGCCCTTCTTCATTGAGCTTGAGTTGCAGCGCTTCCAGAATGGCATCAATCCGGCCTGCATCCTGCCAACGCCGGAAGGTGTTGTAGACCGAATTCCATGGTCCGAAACGTTCTGGAAGGTCTCGCCAAGGAGCTCCGGTGTGGAGTATCCAGAGAATGCCATCGAGCACTTGGCGCGGTTCACGGGTAGGGCGCCCGATCAGGCTTCGAGAAGGAAACTGGGGCTCGATAAGCCCCCATTGTGCATCAGTCAGCTGATAACGGCGGGACACGGAATGGATCTTAAGCTGTTGAGAAGATGTGAGATTATATCTTCATCACTTTAAGAACACAGCCTAGGGGCCATACCTCTGGCCGGATGGAAATTGCCTAACTCCGCCGCCTCAACCGCGCGGAGATACGATATAACCGAGCCTGAGTAATCATCCAGGGCCAGATCAACCCGAGTGATACGAACGCCAGTTACCCCAGAAATGACACGATGAAGACTGTGAAATTCCAGTCCATCACACCCTGCTCCGGTAAACGAAACCATGCAACCGTGATTGGCAGATCCCCAAGCGACAAGGCCACAAACAATTCCATCAATAAGTAAGTCACCGCTATAGCTATACCCGTGGAGACCCCCGCGACGATGGCGGAAAGCAAAGCGAGGCGCAGGAATCGGCACATCAATCTGGTGATTAAGCTCATCAATGAAAATCTCCAGCTCTGAACAACAGAGCGAGTCAAGGAACTGCACGCCGTAAGAGTGGATCAAGTCGTTGTAAGCCTCCCAATATTTGCCCGATGGATTCACCTCAAACTCGGAGAAGTCGAGCAAACTGGAGCACACCGCTTTCAACTCGCGGTGAATATCGGCGCGATCCTTGTACTGGGACGCCAATACGGTTTCCATGGCTTGCGTCATAGATGGCGTGACCACGGAGGGCACATCCGGCTCGGCTTGAACATAAAGGGGCTCTGGATAGGCCACTGCCCTCAACCGTTGTTCGGTTGCTTGGGCTCTGGTTTCCGGTGCTGACACTGCCGGCACTGGCCGACGATAAATCAGGCCATCAACAGCAGGCGCAGGCATAGCAGCAGACAAGACAGAGGACTTGATATCAAAGCACGGAATAGCCTTGAGCAAAGCGCCCTGTTTTGCCAGCTCGGTGATCCGCTTGAGCGGTTCCGGCGTGAAGGTAAAGGACAGGAAGTCAATTTTGACTTTGGGGTCATGACCAGTCATCGAAAAAGACTCCCTGGTCATAGAAGCCGCGCCAAGTGTCTTCAGTCACCTCGACGGGTACGAAATCGAAATCTGGGTAAGTGTGTGAGAGATAACAAGCCAGCTCGGCAAGGTCGCGGAAGAACTCGACTTGCCCAGCAATAGGGGCGGAGATGTCGCCCGTGGGCTCATCCTGCCAATACACATTGCGCTCTGGTCGAACTGGATTACTCACCACCCTACCCCCTGGAAAATGATACTTCCTTGCCAATCTCAATTTCTAAGAAATTAGATTGTGGGGTGAACCTCAGAATCTAAGTAATGTGAAGTCAAGAAAAATCATTTCTTAGAATCAGAGCGGTTAGAATGAGCAGTGATACATTCAACACAGAGTTATCAATATGCCGACAAAGCACATAGACGATCCGACATGGAGGAAAGTGGAGACAGAGACGGTCAGAGCAGTGATCGCCACAAAGACCAGCCTCAAAGATACGGAAGTCCTTAAGCTGCTGATCCTGAAAGGGATTCAGACGATTACCGAAGAAGATTACGAAGACTACGTGAAGAAAAAGAAGGCGAAATGAAAACGCCACGATCTAGAAAGGCCCTGCCTGTAGCGGGGCCTTTTTGCATCTGAAAAAGCGCCTGGTCGCGCATAAAACGGGGTTATGTTACGGGCTCTCGGTCGTTGCGACGATGCCCGCAAGCGGGCCCACGTAGCGGCCTAGTTGAGGCCCCCTGCCCTTCGCGATTATGGCAGGGGGCAAACCCTCAACATAACCACCGAGCCACATTATGCGCAGTGTCGTATTTTATGAGTCCTAGGACATGGTCAATCAAGGATTGCCTTTAGGTCCAACATCTTGGTTATGAGTGCAGCTTTATTTGTTCACCACTGGTTATCAATCATATTTCGGTCCTGGTCGAGCAAGTGGTCCAGCGGCTTGCGGCTGGCACTCTCGTGACGTTCCCGGTTGCCGGTGTGCAGGTACTTGGAGGTGGTGTCGATGCTGTCGTGTCCCGCATCGGCTTGTACGTGGGATAAAGGCCGTCCGTGCAGATTGATGTCATGGGTGATACCGGTATGGCGAATGGAGTGTGGCGTCAGGGTTCGCATTTCAGCGGCATCCTGAGCAAAACCGTCTTGTTCGGCAAGGCTTGCGGCCTGTTCAAATACCGCCATTACCAAGTCTCGTAGCTGGCGGATACCCAGATTGGCATTGAGTTCGCCTTGTTCGCGGCCATGGGCCGCCGCCTTGTGGCGTACGAACAGCGGGGTCTGTTCCCCGGGGGCCGGCAGTGGTGAAAGTCCAAGAAAGGTACGATAGCGAGTCAGGGCTTCGAGCAGAGCCTGAGAAACGGCCACGGTGCGACGTTTACCGCCTTTGCTGCGGGGAATGTCATAACCCCAGACGCCCGTTTTGGCGTCACGTCGAAACTGGCCCATGACGGGGCTGAAACCCGGCCTGGCCGCCACCTCGGAAATCCGCAGATAACAGGCATACATCAGACAGATGAGAAAGCGGCTGCGCTCATGTTGGGCCGGGCATTCGGCAGCGAGCTGTTCGGCGGCTTGCATCACATAGGACCATTGCAGCTCGGTGAAGGATTGCGCATCTTCACCAGCCTCCTGGGGGCCCGCACGTTTAACCCGCTGCAGCAGGAGAGCCGGATTGCGATCCATGTACTCCTCCTGGATGAGAAACTGGAAGAAGGCGGACAAAATGGCGAGTTTTGTCTTCATCGCCTGCTCACTCAGTCGATACGGCAGCTCCCGGCCCAGTTCCCGCTTGCCAAGAAACGGACGCCACAGGGGGTTTGGCAACCGTTCCCCCCACTCCTTGTCGAGCACGAACTGGGCGACGTTGCGATAGGCAATCAGTCCGGACGGTGGCGCCTGGCAATAGTCGAGATAGCGCATCATGATGCGCCTGGTGAGATCCCTGGGGCTGATGGCCACCTCGCAAAAACACCAGTGCAAAAAAGTGGTCAGCTCACTGCGATAGGTCTTGTAGTTGTTTTCGCTGTGGCGCTGCTCCAGCAGCCAGTCGACGGCCAGCTCATACACGATCCCCGCGTCGGGGACCTTGCCAAGACTCAGGGTGGCGAGGTACTGGTTGACCTGGGGATTGCCCGCTTCAAGGTGGTCCACGCTATCGAACAGTGGCATGGCGGGTGGAAGTGCTGGATGAATCATGATGGTGTGTGATATCGGTTGAATGTTTTGAACGGGGCCGCAACCCCCTGATGCCGATAAATGGGGTTATCGGCATCAGGGGTTGCAGTGCGCCTTGGGGGCAACGACCTGAGGCATCTTGCTGTGATACCCCATGATGACGAGCAATCGGCATATTCAATGAATATGCAGTGTGGTTGGAAAATCCTCGGGGAAAATAGTCGTGAAAATGACTTCAGTTGCACTTTTCATGAATGAGATAGCGGGTTCTGCCTCACATCCCCTTCCCCGCCCTTTCGTCTCAAGCCACGCTCTTCAGGGGCTTCCCCTTTGGCAGTTCAGTATCCAGCTTGTCTTCTTTGGGGGGATTCCCCTGCCCTTTTCCACCGCGCAATACCTGCTGCAACTGATCCCGCTGCTCGGCCAGATAAAAGGCCAGACTCTCCTGCTGCTCCGGTGCAAGCGCGACAGGCGCACCCGCCAGCAGTGTCATCAGCTCATCGGCGGTGTCCAGCAGTTTGTCATAGGCATCCGCCTCTTTCTTGCTGGCAAAGGTCATCTTCTCCACTCCCCCACGTACCACAACATACTTGATCTCAACGGCCATCGCGGCGCCCTCCTGATGATAGTGATCGCAAGTATATGTACGTATATACAGTATTGCAAATACCCTCAGCATGTCGGCATGCATCGCCAGCCCCTGCTTGGCTGGCGGCGGCCAGTTCACAGCGGAAAACACATCTTTTCAAAGGGGGGTGTGCAGCGCGGCAAGACAGGGCAGGCGTTTTAAGGTAAATTTCATCAATTCCTTCAACAGGTTGAATCGTATGTCGGATCCGCACTCGGTGATTGTCTGTCCGGCCTGTGACTTGCTGATCGAACGCAAGTTGCTGCCGCTGCGCCGTCACGCCCATTGCCCCCGCTGTCATCAGCATCTCTATGGGCGCTATGCCTTTCGCCCTTCCCAGTTGATGGCGCTGACCATCACCGGATTCCTGTTGCTGCCTTCCGCGTTTTTTGAGCCTTTGATCTATCTTCGTCTGGCGGGCGTGAACTCGGACGCCAACCTGATCAAGGGAATTATGATGCTGTATGCCGAGAGCGAGCTCTGGGTGGCAACACTGGTGCTCTGGTGCGCCGTGCTGGCGCCGACAGGGCTGCTGCTTGGGATCTTTGCCCTCGCCTCCGGCCTGGCCAAGCGCTGGCATCTGCTGGCGTGGACCCTCAAAGCGGTCGAGGTATTTCGCCACTGGGCCATGCTGGAGGTGTACATCGTCAGCCTGCTTGTCGCCCTGTTCAAGCTCATCGACATCGCCGACGTGCGCCTGGGAGGCGGTCTGCTGAGCCTGGGTTGTCTGATGCTGCTCAACATGACGTTGCTGATCCTCTTTGATCCTGCCCCTTACTGGGAGCGGATTCCGCTGCAACACGCCTCCCGGGAGCCGGACCATGTCCCCGATCAGCGCCCGTGAACTGGGGCTTTGCCGCTGCCATACCTGCGGGTTGCTGGTGCGCCATCAACACGGCATGAGCTGCCCTCGTTGTCACACCCCCTTGCAGATGCGCATCCCCCATTCCCTCGCCTGGTCATGGGGCCTGCTGGCGCTGGCCACCTTCATGTTGTTGCCTGCAAACCTGCTGCCCATCACCCACTTCTACAACAAGGGATTATTGCAGTCCGATACCATTTTCAGCGGTATCATGGCGCTCTATCGCAGCAAGATGTCCGGCATCGCCACCATAGTACTGACGGCTAGCATCATCGTGCCCATCGGCAAGATCCTGGGTCTTGGCTGGATTTGCTGGCAGTTGCAGCGCAGCAAGCCGGTGCGCCGCAAACGCCAGCTCGTCATGTACCGCATCATCGATTTCATCGGACGCTGGTCCATGCTGGACCTGTTCGTCATCTCGCTGATGGTGGCCCTGGTGGATCGCGGGGTGCTGCTCAACGTGCGTGCCGGCCCCGGGGCGACGGCGTTCGCCGGCGTGGTGGTGCTCACCATGATGTCGGCCAGGATGCTCGATACCCGCCTGTTGTGGGACAAGGCGGCCCGTTAATGTTTTTTGTGTCGAACGTGCTGTGCATCACAGCCAATGTAAGGAGTCGGTATGGTCGGGGCTGAGCCCGTCATTGAGAAGCACCGCTGGTTATCCCCGGTCTGGTTGCTGCCCTTCATCGCCCTCTTGCTGGCGGGAGGCTTTCTCTACCAGCAGTGGACGAGCAGTGGTCAACTCATTCGCATCAACTTTGCCCAGGGCAACGGTATCTTGCCGGGCAAGACCCAGTTGCGCTATCAGGGGGTCGCCATCGGCGTGGTCCAGGAGCTGGAACTGGCACAGGATGGTCGCAAGATTGCGGTGCTGGCCAAGGTGGACAGCCGTGCCCGCTCCCTCATACGCAAGGGCTCCGACTTCTGGCTGGTGAGTCCCAAGGCGTCACTGACCGAGATCTCCGGCCTGGACACCCTGGTGTCCGGCAACTACATCAACCTGCAACCCGGACGGGAGAACAACCCGCTGGAGGATGAGTTCGATGCCCTGGATGGCCCTCCCCCCGGTTATCAGGCCCAAGGGCGCACCCTGCACCTGACAGCCGATTCTCTGGGGTCGGTGGGCATCGGTGCCAAGATCTATTTCCGCGGGCTGGAGGTGGGCAGTGTCATCAACACCCGTCTTGGGGAAGAGAACCAGAACGTGGTCCTGGATCTGGTGATCGAGCCGCGCTTCGAGCACCTCGTCAAGGCGGATACCCGCTTCTGGAACATCAGCGGCATCAAGGGCTCCTTCAGCCTGGCTGGCGTCAGCGTGGAGGCGGGCAGCCTCACCTCCATCCTGAGCGGCGGCATTGCGTTTGACTCCCCCAAGGATTCTCCCGTGGCGCAAAAGGGGGTCAACTTCATCCTCTACAAGGGGTTGGCCGAGGCCGCCCGGGGTGAGCGCATCACCATCCAGGCGGGGACTCTGCCCATCAAGGAAGGGATGCCCATCCTCTATGAGGGCATCGAGATTGGACGAGTCGACCCTATTCGCCTCACCGAACAGGGACGGAGCGTGACGGCCCTCATCAACCCCGAACAGGCGTTCCGGGTGACCGGCAAGAGTCGTCTGGTGTGGGAGACGGTCTCTCTCTCCCCTGCCGGGATCAAGCATGCGGATCGCCTGCTGGCCGGGCCCGCCATTCGTCTGGACTATGAACCCGGTAAACGGGTAAACACCATGACCCTGGAGAGCCAGGCACAGCGCGGCGGCATCAAGCTGACCCTGCAGGCAGAGGATCTCGCCGGTTTGAGCGAAGGGGCTCCGCTCTGGTTCAAGGGGTTGCAGATAGGTCAGCTCGGGGCACTGACCCTGGATGCTGGCGGCAATGCCAGTGTCGAGTTGCTGGTGAACGAGCGTTATCGCCATCTGCTGCAACGGGCTCGCTTCTATCGCGCCGCTCCCTTGCAGGTGGAGGCGGACCTCAGCGGTATCAAGGTGGAGACCAGCCCGGCCAGTGCCTGGTTGGCGGGGGGCATCAAGCTGGTACAGGCTGCGAAGGGTGACAGGATTGACCGCCTCTACCCCAGCCAGGAGCTGGCCCTGCTTGGGAGCCGCCATGCCAAAGCGGTCAGCTGGACGCTGCGTGCCGCTCAGGCTGATGGTATCGGTGTGGGCTCCCCCGTCCTCTACCTGGGACTGGAAGCGGGCAAGGTCAAGGCGCTGGATGCCGATGATCGCGGGGTGGCCATCACCCTGGAGATCGATGCCATCTATGCTCCTTTGCTCAAGCAGCAACCCCAGTTCTGGAAGAAGGCCGCCATCGACGGCAAGATCCGGCTCGACGGCGTGCAGGTCAAGATGGGGAACCTCGCCACCCTGCTGCGTGGCGCCATCGAATTCGACAAGCTGGGGACAGGTCGCAGCAGTCATCAGCTCTTTGACAGCAAGGAGCAGGCAAGCTCCCAGGTGCGCACCCTCACGCTCACGGCGGATCACAACCCGGGTCTCGGGGTCGGCAGCCCCATCCGCTATCGCGGAGTGGACATCGGCAAGGTGGAGCAGGTGGAACTGGACCCGACCCTGGGCCAGGTAAGCTTCAAGGCCGAGCTGAATGAGCAATATGCCGCGCGTTTCCTGCAATCCGGGGCGCGCTATGCCCTGGTACAGGCCAAGGTCGGGCTGGGGGGCGTTGCCCACCTCGATACCCTGATCAAGGGGGCCTTTGTGGAGGCGACACCGGGCCGAGGGGCTGGCAAGGAGACCTTCCCCTTGAGCCAGAGTGGCCCCGCCGGTCTTGCCCTGACCCTCAAGAGCCCCTCCGTCGATGGCATCAGCGTGGGCAGCCCCCTGCTGTTTCGCAAGATGGTGGTGGGCAGCGTCACCGGCGTGACCCTGGCCCGGGATGGCAGCGAGGTACTGATCGATGTGAATGTGGATGGACAGTACGCCCATCTGATACGCGCCAACAGCCGCTTCTGGAATGTCTCCGGGGTCAAGGCCGATATCGGGCTGACCGGTGGCACCATCGAGGTCGAAACGGTGCAAAGCCTGCTGGCGGGCGGGATTGCCTTCAATACGCCGGAGCGGGAGATGGGCGCGACCGTCAAGGCGGGCCATCGTTATCCGCTTCATGCCAAGGCGGAAAAAGAGTGGCTGGAGTGGAGTCCCCGCATCTTGCCCTGAGTTATTCCCCTGCTCGTCAAAAACCGGCCTTGTGCCGGTTTTTTTATGGCCTCATGGACTCTCCCATCAAGAAGGGCGGCGCACTGTGGTAAGATGTCGCCCCTCATTTTGGGTCAGCGAGATTGCGCCGTGCACGACAACACCTACCTCCCCGATCACTTCCTGCGTCACATTGCGGAGTTCATGCCATCCCATCTCTCCATGGAGGCATTCGTGGCGAGTTGCCGGCAGCCGCTGCGGCGCAGCATCCGGGTCAACACCCTCAAGATCACGGTATCCGAGTTTGTCGCCCGCATGGCGCCGCTTGGCTGGCAGCTGGATCCCGTGCCCTGGTGTGAAACCGGCTTCTGGCTCACCCGCAGTGATGAGAGCGTCCCCCTTGGCAACACGGCCGAGCATCTGTGCGGTCTCTTCTATATTCAGGAAGCGAGCTCCATGTTGCCGGTGACGGCGCTCTTTGCCAGTGAGCAAACCAGACGGGATGGTATGTTGCTGGACGCGGCCGCCGCCCCTGGCTCCAAGACTACCCAGATCGCGGCGCTGATGGAGAACCGCGGCATGCTGATCGCCAACGAGTTTTCCAGCAGCAGGTTGAAAGTACTGAGCGCCAATATCCAGCGCTGCGGTGTGACCAACGTCGGCATGACCCATTTCGATGCCAAGGTCTTTGGCCAATGGCTGCCGGAAACCTTCGACGCCATCCTGCTCGACGCCCCCTGCTCCGGCGAGGGGACGGTGCGAAAAGATGAAGACGCACTGCGCAACTGGAGCCTGGAGAGCATCGAGGAGATCGCCGCGGTGCAGCGTGGCCTGCTGGAGAGTGCTTTTCACGCCCTCAAACCCGGCGGCGTACTGGTCTACTCCACCTGCACCCTGAGCCTGCAAGAGAACCAGGACGTCTGCCAGTCACTGCAAGAGAAGTTCGGCGATGCCTTCAGCTTTGACTCGTTGGCCGATCTCTTTCCGGGAGCGGAGAAAGCCTGTACGCCGGAGGGATACCTGCATGTGTGGCCCCAGATCTTCGACAGTGAGGGCTTTTTCGTCGCCCGGTTGCGCAAGCATCACTCCGTGCCCAACACCATGTTCAAACCGGGCAAGCTCGGCAAGTTCCCCTTCTCACCGCTGCCAGAGAAAGAGGCCGGCCCCATGCTGCGGGAGATTGAAGGGAATTTTGGCATCGTGCCCCATGGCCAACTGTTTGGCCGCAATGACGAGATCTGGCTCTTCCCTCACGCCTTCGAGCAGGTACAGGGGAAGCTGCGCTTCGATCGCATCGGCATCAAGCTGGCTGAGACCTTCAAGAAGGGATATCGATTGACCCATGAATGGGCTCTGGCTTACGGCCATGAGGCGAGCAAGGGATGCGTCGAGCTGGATGCCGCCAATGCCCGTGAATTCATGATGGGACGAGATGTCTGGCCAGAGCAGGATGCCGGGAGTGGGGAAGTGATCGTTCGTTACCAGGGGCACCCGCTCGGCATGGGGAAATGGGTGGGGAGTCGCATCAAGAATGCCCTGCCCCGGGAGCTGGTACGGGACAACAACCTGTTCAATGCGTGAGAGTGGGGTCGCTCGAGCAAAAACAGCGCCTGTTCGAGTCTGAAAAACCCCCACTCTGGTTGAACTTTTATCCGGTTCTTGAAATGCCTAGAGCCTTGTCTAAGCTTAAGGCTATCCGCATACCAGTTAGCGCACGGCTCTGCAAGGAGCCAATTCCCCTATGCCAGGTACAAGGAATTCGTACCTGGCTTTTTTTGTCTTCCTTTTTCAACCATGCCGGCACGATACCATCGTCTATTCGAGCATGTCTGCCGACTCGGGGATATCGCTCTGCTGCGCGTTAGTCGTTTGTTGCAGTTCGTGCTGATAGAGCAGATCGATTGCCTGCTCAATGATGGAGGCCTGACTGTCTTCCAGATGCAGGCCGAGTTCATGCAGCCGCTCGGCGTGACGGTTGCTTATCCAGCACTGCAACCGGCTGTGACTCTCCTGCTTGCGCTTCACATGCTGGCGCTGACGCTCGGCATTCTCTTGCGCGGCGCTTTTCTTCAATTCCTGGCTATCGTGACCTTCCGACATGTCTATATCGTGAATGTTATCTCTCATTTTTCGTTGGCATCTTCTACGAAAGTAAATCGGATTACGACTCCCCCACCGTCATGATGTCTGTGGAGGACGAATTGAATATACCATCAGATCAACAGGATATCATTTAACATAAAAAAACAGGGACGCGGTTTTCTATAACAACCCATCCAGGGCGTGATCCGAGAACTTGTGTGCATCATCGAAATATTCCTGCAAGGTGCGCATGTCCTTGTGCCTTGTCACCTCGATGATCTTGTTCATCGGTTTGCCCGCCGTCACCGCCGAGGTGATGAACCCCCGCCGCAAACTGTGGCCACTGACATGGAGATCGTCGATGGCCTGGCCGGTTCGCCGCTTGATCATCAAGTTGATACCTTGCGGCCCCAGGGGGTCTGTCATCAGCTGTCCCCAGCGATTCATCCGGCGAAACAGGGGGCCCTCAGCAATCCGGCTTTTTTTCAGCCATTGTTGCAGTGCAGAGACCGGGCAATACCGGGTACCTGGAATGAGTGCTATCTCCGATTCATGGAGCTGATGTTTGCTTGGTTTGAGACAAAGGCGTATCCCCTGCCCCACAAACTGCACGTCATTCACCTCGATCCTGGCTGCTTCCGACCGGCGCAAAGCGCCACTGAACATCAGGAGCAACAGGGTGTAATCCCGAAGTCCCGCCAGGTTGCTGGTATCTATCTCGTCCAGCACGCAGGCCAATGGTTTCAGGGTCAGCGCCCCCGTTTTGCGTTTGCGGTTATCACCGAGCCGTACTATGCCCCGCATCATCTCCTTTATCTCCGCATGCTCGGTCGGCATGGGGTGGATCCCCTTCTGCTTGAAGGCATAGCGAATGCCGGCAAGTCGTCTTACCAGGGTGGCCGGTTTACGAGGTTCCCCGTTGCGAAGCTCCCCCTTCCCTTCTTCTTTGTCCAGCCAGACCCAGTTGGCCAGGATGCCGTCGGCCTGATCCGCCAAAAAATTCATGATGTCGTGGTGTGTCGTCTGCAAGGGATCCAGCCCGTGGAGCTGGCACCAGGAGACAAAGATGCGGGTATCTGCCTGATAGGCATTGAGGGTGGAGTCGGCTTTAGCGCTGCGCAGAAAGCGTCTTGCCCGGCTGTTCAGCTGAGGATCGAAGACGCTTTGCAAGGATTGCTGAACTGGGTTTTGAAGGCGTGGGTAGTTCACTTAACTCTATGATTTAAAGCGGAGTTTCGGTGGATCTTACAGGATCATCCAGATCTATCAAGTATCGATAATGAATATTATCGATATTTATGAAGACTGCTTTAACCCATTTCAGCGCCCTCATTTATTCCTCAAGCATTCTGTCATCCCTGCTCTGTTTTATCAGGTGCTGGCGATTTGATCTCGTCAGCATCCACCATACAAAGTGAGAGATAACAACTTGGCATGATTGTTTTTGGATGGACCGTGATAGTGCAGATTGTCATAGTAAAACGCCCCGCTATGCGGGGCGTTGTCTGTTATCGCTTTGCCAACTTGAACAATTCGAAGAAATTGTGGCTGGTGGCCTCCGCCAATTCGGCGAGCGGAATCTGGCGAAGATCCGCGATAAATTGGGCAACGTCGCGAACAAAGGCCGGCTCGTTCTCCCTCCCCCGGTGCGGAACCGGTGCCAGATAGGGAGAGTCGGTTTCAACCAGCAGTCGCTCCAGGGGCAACGCCTTGACCACGGCCTGCAGGGCTGAGGCGTTCTTGAAGGTGGCTATCCCCGAGATGGAAATATAGAACCCCATTGCCATCGCGGCCTCGGCCATTTCGAGGGACTCGGTGAAGCAGTGCAGCACTCCGCCCACCTGTTCGGCCCCCTCCTCTCGCATGATCCGCAGCGTGTCTTCCTGGGCATCCCGGGTGTGGATGATGAGCGGTTTGTTCAGTGCCCGGGCTACCCGGATATGTTCGCGGAAAGAGGCTTGCTGTACATCCTTGTTTTCCGGTGAATAGAAGTAGTCGAGCCCGGTTTCGCCGATGGCCACCACTCTCTCATCGGCCGCCTGAGTCAGCAGCAAGGCAGCATCCACCCCGGGATCCTGATTGAGCGGGTGAACACCGCAGGAGGCAAACACCTGGGGATGGGGGGCGATGGCCTCCATCATGGTCGGGAACTGGGCCTGGGTCACACTCACGCAGAGAAAATATCCCACGCTCTGCTGCGCCGCCTTGGCCAGTACATCGGCCATGTCGGTCTGCTTGGAGCCATAACTCAAGCGATCGAGATGGCAATGGGAATCAACGAGTAACATAGACAACCTTGTTTATAACCAGCGATTGAGCCAGTTCATCAAATGGATGGTGGGATTGGAAAGCTGCCCTGGCTGACAAGCCTCTTTCAGCACAACCAGCTGCTGTTCAGCTTCCAGGAGCCGTTCGCTGGAGTGTCTTTCTGCCAGTTGCTGGCTGAGTGATGCAAGATCCGGCATTGCCAGTTGATGATGGCCGCAGCCAGCCTGAAGCTTGAGGGCATCGCACAAGAAGAGCTGCAACCAGTGCAGCCGGACCTGAGTATCCTCGGCCAACTGGGCACAGACATTCGCCGCACGGGTGGGGGCCGATGCCAGCGAGACAAATCCGTCGAGCAATGCCCGTCTGGCATCATCTTGCTGTGCTTCGATGTAGCTCAGCACCCGCAGCGGCGCACCCTGGCAGATCCGCACCTGGGCCTGGGTGGCCTGATGGCCCTGCTCGGCGAGCCAGGCAAGGGTCTCCCCCTCAGAGGGGAGCTGGCAGACATGCTTGTGACAACGGCTCAAGATGGTGGGGAGCAGGCGAGATACCCGGGATGCGATGAGCAGCAACAGACTGTCGCCAGCCGGCTCTTCCAGCGTCTTCAGCAAAGCATTGGCGGCAGACTCCGTCATGCGCTCCGCCTCCTGAATGATCACCACCTTGCCGCGACCGAGCTGGGACGTGCTCTGGAGGCGGCTGCAAATCTCCCGGATGGCTTCGACACCTATGGTCTTGCCCTCGGGCCCCAGGGTGCCAAGATCCGGGTGATGCCCCTTCTCAAAAAGCTGGCAGGAGTGGCACTGACCGCAGGGCTCACCTCGTTGTGGATGCTGACACAGGTGCAGTCGCGCCAGTCGCTCTGCAAGCTGCTCCTTGCCAAGACCGGGATCGCCTAGCAGCAACCAGGCGTGCCCGAGCCGTCCGGCCCGGGCCGTCTCGCTCAGGGCATGCCAATCCGGGATCAGCCAGGGATACATAGCCCCTCGCTTGCCAGATAATGCTCAAGGACTGCCTCGATGGCGGCTTTGACTTGCTCCGGGGGCAACCCGGCATCGATGACCTGGATGGAATCATCGGCGGCCGCCAACTCGAGGTAACACTGGCGGGTACGTTCAAAGAAGCCGATCTGCTCCAGCTCAATTCTGTCCAGCTCGCCGCGATGGCGGGCCCGCTGCAAGCCGATGGCAGGATCGATGTCGAGATAGAGGGTCAGATCCGGCTTGAAATCCCCGAGGACCGCCCGTTTGATGGCGCCGATGAGGTTCGCATCGATGCCGCGGCCCCCCCCCTGATAGGCCTGGGAGGAGAGATCATGGCGATCGCCCACTACCCAGATACCGTCTGCCAGGGCAGGCTTGATCCGGGTCTCCACCAGTTGAACCCGGGAGGCGTACATCAACAACAGCTCGGCCTCGACGGTCAGGCGCTCGTCATGCACTTCCTTGACGATGGCCCGCATGCGCTCCGCCAGCGGCGTACCTCCTGGCTCCCGGGTGCACTCGATCTGCGCCACACCGTGGGCTTGCAGATAGTCGGTGACATAGCGCACCGCAGAGCTCTTCCCTGCCCCTTCCAATCCTTCAATCACGATAAATTTAGACATTAGGGTTTCTTCAATATGTATTCACGTACCGCCCGATTGTGTTCATCGAGGGTCTTGGAGAAGTAGTGGGCACCGCCCCCCTTGGCAACGAAGTAGAGATAGTCGGTCGATTTGGGGTTGAGCGCCGCCTCGATGGAGGCCTTGCCCGGCATGGCGATGGGCGTCGGAGGCAGACCGTCGATCACATAGGTGTTGTAGGGGTTCACGTCGGTCAAATCGCTGCGGCGAATGTTACCATCGTACCTCTCCTTCACCCCGTAGATAACGGTAGGGTCGGTCTGCAACTTCATGCCAAGGCGTAGACGGTTGACGAACACAGAAGCAATCTGGGCCCGTTCATCCGGTTGGCCCGTCTCTTTTTCGATGATGGAGGCCATGATGAGCGCCTCATAGGGTGTCTTGTAGGGCAGATTGGCCTGACGCTTCTCCCAGGAAGCCTCCAGGAACGTTTTCATGTCCTGATAGGCGCGGCGCAGGATGGAGAGATCGCTGGCATGAGTGGTATAGGCGTAGGTTTCAGGCAGGAACCACCCCTCCAGCTTGCCATTTTCGATGCCGAGTTCCTGAGCCAGCTCGGTTTCGCTCTGCTCCAGAGTCAGGCGCTCCAGATAGGGGGCGCTGGAAAGTTGCTTCAGCCAATCCTCAAATCGGGACCCTTCGACAAAGGTCAGGCTGAAGTGAAACTCCTTGCCGGAAGCAAAGAGAGAGAGAGTCTCCTTGAGCGGCGCCCCTTCCTTGATCTCATAGGTGCCGGACTTGATGGCCACCAGTTCGGGATGACCGCGCAACCAGAGACGCACCGCCCAGGGGCTGGTTTCCCCCTCCCCCAGTTCGGCAATCAGGCGCGCCGCATGGGCGCCTTTTTCGACGGTAAAGAGGCGGGTTGGCCCCTTGTTGGTGAGCGTCTCCACCTGTTGCCACTTGTGATACACGTACCCTCCGGCAACGGCGACAGAGAGTGCCGCCCCCGCGAGCAGGGTGTAAAGCCGATTAAACTTCAATGACCAAGCGCTCCTGTAAACGGCGGATCAATACCGGACTGGGATAGTGCATATCCCCGATGCTGGTGACCGGGACAATCCCCATCAGGGTATTGGTCAGCCAGACCTCTTCCGCCTGCCAGAGTGACTCCAATGGAGCCTCTACGACACGCAGTTCAATGCCCATCTGTTTAAGCATCGTCATCACACGCTTGCGCATGATGCCATCGATCCCGGCGCGGGTGAGATCCGGTGTGAACACCGTCCTGCCACGACGCCAAAACAGATTGGCGCTGACCCCTTCTACCAGAAATCCCCGGCTGTTCAAGACTATACCTTCGACCCCGCCACGCGCAGCAAGTTCGCGCTTCAGCATCACTTGTTCGAGGCGCCCCAGCGTCTTGAGACCGGCGAGCATGGGACTCTCCCCAAGCTGCTGCTGGCATACCAGGGCATTGATACCGGTTTGCTGCCAATCATGATAATGCTCAGGATAAGGTGCCAAAGAGACGATGCGAGTGGGCGTGTCACAGCCTGCGCCGTCATATCCCCGCCCACCGGCGCCCCGGGTCAGCATTATCTTGACGACAGCCTGTGTCTGCCCAGAAGCAAGCTGCGCCGCCTCGTCGGCAAGCAGGTCCCAGGAGTGCTCGCCAAAACCAAGCCGGGCGTTGGCATGTTGCAGCCGGGCCAGATGGTCCTGCCACCAGAGTACCTTCCCTTCCCTCACCAGCATGGTGGTGAAATGACCATCACCGTATGCCAGTCCACGATCCCTGGCTGACAGTGTTTCTGTGGGTATTCCATTAATCAGCAAGGGGATCCCTCCGATAAAAAAGGCCCGATACTACCGTATCGGGCCTTATCATTCGCCCAGAGCGAATTATACGCGTTTGAAGATCAGGGAGCCATTGGTGCCGCCAAAACCGAAGGAATTGGAGAGGGCATATTCGAAGCTGCCGGCCTTGGCAACATGCGGCACCAGATCCAGGTCGCACTCATCATCCGGGTTGTCCAGGTTGATGGTAGGAGGCACCATCTGGTCACGCAGAGAGAGCACGGTGATGATCGCCTCGATGGCGCCAGCCGCCCCCAACAGGTGGCCTGTCATGGACTTGGTGGAACTGACCATCAGGGCGCTGGCATGTTCACCAAACACCTTCTTCATGCCGCGCAGCTCTGCCACATCCCCAAGGGGGGTAGAGGTACCGTGGGCATTGATGTAACCGATCTGCTCGGGTGCGATGCCAGCATCCTTGATGGCGTTCTTCATGGCGCGTGCGCCACCATCGCCGTCCGAGGGAGGGGCCGTCATGTGATAGGCATCCCCACTCATGCCAAAGCCGACCAGCTCGGCATAGATCTTGGCGCCGCGGGCCTTGGCATGTTCATACTCTTCCAGCACCAGCACGCCGGCACCGTCGCCCAGCACGAAACCGTCGCGATCCTTGTCCCAGGGGCGGCTCGCCTTCTGCGGTTCGTCATTGCGGGTGGAGAGCGCCTTGGCAGCGGCAAAGCCGCCCATGCCCATGGGGGTGGAGGCTTTCTCGGCACCACCGGCGACCATCACGTCCGCATCGCCATAGGCGATCATCCGGCCAGCCATGCCGATGGCATGGGTACCCGTGGTACAGGCGGTTGTCACGGCGATGTTCGGGCCCTGCATGCCTTTCATGATGGAAAGATGACCGGACACCATATTGATGATGGTGGACGGAACGAAGAAAGGGCTCAGTTTGCGGGGGCCGCCATTGATGAGGCTGCTGTGGTTCTGCTCAATCAGACCCAGACCGCCGATACCAGAGCCGATGGCAACGCCTACCCGCTCCGCGTTCTCTTCGTTGATGATCAGGCCGGAATCTTCCAGGGCCTGAACACCCGCCGCCACGCCATACTGGATGAAGAGATCCATCTTGCGGGCTTCTTTGCGGTTGATGCCGAACTCTTCGGGGTCGAAATCCTTGACCAGGCCTGCGAAACGGGTTGCGAACTCGCTTGCATCAAAGTGGTCGATGAGGGAAATGCCGCTCTGCCCGTTGAGCAGGGCTTGCCAGCTGGATTCGGCAGTGTTGCCTACCGGGGAAAGCATCCCCAAGCCGGTCACCACGACTCTGCGTTTTGACACTGAGGTAGTCTCCGAGAGGTGTTTTGAAAGGGGTAAACATAAAAGAAGCGGCCCTTGGGCCGCTTCTTTCAGAACAGGAACTTATTCCTGATTAGCGGTGATGTAGTCGATAGCCGCTTGAACAGTGGTGATCTTCTCGGCTTCTTCATCAGGAATTTCGGTATCGAATTCTTCTTCCAGCGCCATTACCAGTTCAACGGTATCCAAAGAGTCAGCGCCCAGGTCGTCGACGAAGGAGGCAGCGTTCTTCACGTCTTCTTCTTTAACACCCAGTTGTTCGATGATGATTTTCTTTACGCGTTCTTCGATGTTGCTCATGACCTGAATTTTCCTTTAAAAATACGCTATTGCGTCTGGTTGGGGTAGTGTATTCAATTGACGTGAGTTTGCAAGTGACTTGCCGCTGGTCAAACCACGAAATTCGCCAAACTTCGGCGTATTATCGCAAATTTGAACAGAACTCACGACAAATTGATTACACCATGTACATCCCGCCATTAACATGCAGGGTTTCGCCGGTAATATAGGCGGCATCATCCGATGCCAAGAATACCACAGCGGCAGCAATTTCTTTCGGATCGCCCAAACGGGCGGCAGGCACCTGATTCATGATGCCGGCGCGCTGCTCTTCGTTGAGCGCCTTGGTCATGTCGGTCTCGATGAAACCGGGAGCAACCGCATTCACCGTGATGCCACGGGATGCCACTTCACGGGCCAGCGACTTGGTAAAGCCAACCAGACCAGCCTTGGCAGCAGCATAGTTGACCTGACCGGCGTTGCCCATGGTGCCGACCACGGAACCGATGCTGATGATGCGACCGTTGCGCTTCTTCATCATGGCTCGCAATACTGGCTTGCTCAGACGGTACAGGGAGGTGAGATTGGTGTCGATGATCTCGTTCCACTCGTCATCCTTCATCCGCATCAGCAGGTTGTCGCGGGTGATGCCGGCGTTGTTGATCAGGATGTCGATGTCGCCAAAACGCGCCTTAATGGCAGCGAAGACGGTTTCGATGGATTCCTGACTGGTCACGTTCAGTGCCATGCCGCAGCCTTGCTCACCCAGGTAAGCACTGATCGCTTCGGCGCCGCTCTCGCTGGTCGCAGTACCCACGACCTTGGCACCACGAGCAGCAAACGTCTCCGCAATCGCACGACCAATGCCACGGCTGGCGCCAGTGACCAACACAACCTTATCGGTAAAACTCATGACTTGCTCCTGTTTACTTGATCTGGGCCAGCGCCTGCTCGAACGAGGCGACGTCGTTGGCGTGAATACCTTCCACTCGCGCATCGATACGCTTGGCCAGGCCGGTCAACACCTTGCCCGGGCCCATCTCGATTTCGAGGGTAACACCGTCGTTTGCCATGCGCTCTACCGTTTCAGTCCAGCGAACCGGGCTGAACAGCTGACGCACCAGGGCTTGCTTGATGGCGGCAGGATCCTGCTCACAAGAGACGTCGACATTATTGATGACGGCGATGGCAGGAACCTTGATCTCGATCCCATCCAGGGCGGCGGCCAGCTTTTCTGCGGCCGGTTTCATCAGGGCGCAGTGGGAGGGTACGGAGACCGGCAGCGGCAGAGCACGCTTGGCACCTGACTCTTTCATCAGCACGTTGGCACGCTCGACCGCCTCTTTGTGGCCGGCGATGACCACCTGGCCCGGAGAGTTGAAGTTGACCGGAGAGACCACCTGCCCCTGGGCCGCTTTCTCACAGTTGGCAGCGATGCTTTCGTTGTCCAGACCGATGATGGCAGCCATGGCGCCAGTGCCTTCCGGTACGGCTTCCTGCATGGCCAGACCACGCAGCTCGACCAGTTTGACGGCATCGGCAAACGCCAGCGCGCCGCTGCACACCAGAGCGGAGTATTCCCCCAGGCTGTGGCCGGCCATCACGACGGGGGTTGCCCCCCCCTGTTGCTGCCACAGGCGCCACAGCGCGACGGAGGCGGTCAACAGTGCAGGCTGGGTACGCCAGGTCTTGTTGAGATCCTCGGCCGGGCCTGCCATCACCAGGGCAAACAGGTCATAACCCAGCACCTGGCTCGCCTCGGCGAAGGTCTCTTTAATCACGGCGTGTTGCTCGGCCAGCTCGGCCAGCATGCCGACGCTCTGGGAGCCTTGTCCCGGGAAGGCAATGGCAAATCGGGTCATCATTGATTCCTTTAAGGTAAGACGAATTCGGTAAGCGGGCGCCCGAGGACCGGGCACCGCTCGGTATCAGAGGCGAACCAGCGCAGAGCCCCAGGCAAAACCGCCGCCGAAGGCTTCCAGCAGGACCAGCTGGCCTGGTTTGATGCGACCATCACGCACCCCTTCATCAAAGGCGATGGGCACGGAGGCGGCAGAGGTGTTGCCGTGCTTGTCGAGGGTCAGCACTACCTTGTCCAGCCCCATGCCAAGCTTCTTGGCGGTGGCGCTGATGATGCGGAAGTTGGCCTGATGAGGCACCAGCCAGTCCAGCTCGCTCGGCGCGATGCCGGCGGCGGCCAGGGTCTCGGTGACGATCTCGCTCAAACGGGTGACCGCTACCTTGAACACATCGTTGCCCTTCATGTACATGTAGGCTTCAAGCTCGGCCCCCGGCATGCCGCGGCGCGGCTGCGGCAGCTTGAGCAGATCGCCGTAACGGCCATCCGCATGCAGATGGGTGGAGAGAATGCCCGGCGTTTCGCTGGCACCGATGACCACGGCCCCTGCCCCATCCCCGAACAGGATGATGGTGCCGCGATCCTCGGGATCGCACATGCGTGACAGCACGTCCGCACCGACAACCAGCACGTGGCGAGCAGCGCCGGATTTGACGAACTGATCGGCGATGGCGAGAGCATATGTAAAGCCGGCACAGGCGGCGGCTACGTCAAAGGCCGGGATCCCCGGTACGTCAAGCAGCCCCTGCAGTTCACAGGCAGCAGCTGGGAAGGCATTCTCTGCGCTGGTGGTGGCCAGCACTATCATGTCCAGATCGGCGGCAGTCAGACCTGCCGCATCAAGCGCACGCAAGGCCGCCTGATGAGAAAGGGTCGCGACGGTTTCGTCGGCTCCGGCGATACGGCGTTCACGGATCCCGGTGCGTTCCACGATCCATTCGTCACTGGTTTCAACCATCTGTTCAAGATCGGCGTTGGTACGAACCGAACTCGGCAGATAACTGCCAGTACCCAGAATTTTGCTATGCATAGAGTTTTATAAATCCCTGTCGGAAAAGACAGATTCAAGGCGATCTGCAATTTGCAATGGAAGTTGATGTCTGGCTTCTTGTGCGGCCAGCAGAATCGCATGACACAGAGCGCGGCGCTCGGCCCGCCCATGGCTTTTTACCACAATGCCGCGCAATCCTAACAGACTCGCGCCATTATACTGGTCGGGGTTCAGGTAAGAGAAACGCCGTTTGAACATAAATCCGGCGAGTCGCCCAAGAAAACTGCGTTTTTTACGCGGATATCCGGCCAGTTCAGCCATCATCCGCACCACGCCCTCCGCGGTCTTGAGCGCCACGTTGCCCACGAAACCGTCGCAGACGATCACGTCGCACTCGCCGCTGAAGATCCTGTCACCCTCGATAAAACCGACAAAATTCAGGGCGGAGCATTGGCGCAGCAACTCGGCGCTGTGGCGCACCAGGTCGTTGCCCTTGATCTCCTCCTCCCCCACGTTGAGCAGTGCCACTCTGGGTGAAGGTATCCCCTCCACCTTCTCTGCGACCACGGCGCCCATCACGGCAAATTGCAGCAGGGTGTCGGCATCGCAGCTCACGTTCGCACCCAGATCCAGCATCACGGTCCGTTTTCCACCCAATGTGGGCAGAGCCTTGATGAGGGCTGGCCGGTCAACACCGGGCAAGGATTTGAGCACGCACTTGGCCATGGCCATCAAGGCACCGGTGTTGCCTGCACTGACACAGGCATCGGCAGCGCCGCTCTTGACCAGATCCAGGGTCACGCGCATGGAGGAGTCTTTCAGGGTACGCAGCGCCACGATAGGCTTTTCGCCCATGCCCACGACCTGGGAGGCATGCACGAGACGAACGCGAGGGTGATTGAGCAGGCCATATTGCTGCAGAAGAGGGGCGGTCTGGTGTTGATCACCGACCAGAACAAGTTTTAGCTGGGGTAGAAGAGACAGTGCCTGCACGGCGGCAGGCACTGTTTCCGAGGGGCCGATATCTCCCCCCATTATGTCTAGCGCGACAGTTTGCGTAGACAAAGGCAATCCTTAAGCGATTACCTTTTTACCGCGGTAGAAACCATCGGCAGTCACGTGGTGACGACGATGAATTTCGCCACTGGTCTGATCAACAGTCAGGGCAGCGGTGGTCAGCGCATCGTGGGAACGACGCATGCCACGCTTGGCGCGGGTTTTACGGTTCTGTTGTACGGCCATGGTAGGCTAACTCCTAAAATTCACTTACGTTTGAGCGCTTCAAGAACTGCAAAGGGATTCGGCCGCTCATCAGCAGGTTCGATTTCACCCCAGGTCATCTCCATGTTTCCTCTGGGACACACATCCACCGGATGCATGGCTACCTGAGGCAACGAGAGGATGAGTTCATCCTCCAGGATTTGATGAAGATCTATCTCGCCGTTTTCGTCCAATTCAATGGGCTCATAAGCTTCCGGCAGTTCTTCCTCGTTTGTTCTTTCGAACAGCGGAGTGTAAATAAAACTAGCTTCACAAAGGTGTTCAAATGTCTCACCACAACGCTGGCAAACCAGGTCGACCTTGGCATGGGCAGTGCCTTTCATAACGGTCAACTTCTGGACATCTTTGCCAAAGTGCAGTGTGACATCCACATCACTTCGCAAGCCTTCGGTTGATTCCTCCAGCCTGGGCATCTGCGACTTTTCCACTATCCCGACATAATCGAGTAGCTTCAAGGCATTACGGACTGGATCAACCTTAACGGGCAACTTCACCTTTTGCATAGGGCGCGAATATTATAGGTCCAACAAGGGATAGTCAAAGGAAAAAGTCCTTACCGCCGATGATTTTACCTTCACAGGCCCCTGCAAGAGGAACTTGTGCTCATCGGTGGCCGATTATGCCATATCGTGCAGGATCTGGCACAGGATCCTGTTCCCCTCCCCTGTCTGTCCACCGGATGTGCTCCTTGGTGTCTCATCAGGTGGCAGAACAGCGCGGGTCGCTCCCCAGCAGGCCTGGTGTCGCAGCCACTCTGGGCTCGGCTTCCATCAGTCGGCGTATGGCTTTGAAACTGCCCACGGCAGCCTTGATGGCAATGGGATTGACCAGCCAACCCGGCAAGTTGTTGCCCGGGTTGGTATAGGTTTCGAGCCGAACGAGTGTGCTGCCATCCCGTTGGGGTAGCGCCTCCCACCGTCCGGCGCTTTCCTGGATCCGGAACAGCCCTGCATGCAGTGGCAGGGCATTCGGCTCTGCCCACACCTCGAGAGTCAGGCCGCAATCGATGCGTCGACTCAGATGGGAGCGGGTGATGAGCTCCCTGTCTTGCACCGGCCAGGGAGACGCCAGGCGGGTATAGACCAGATCATCGTCGGGACCCGATCTGGCCAGCACCCTGACTTCACGGCTCTGGGGCAACCACTCTTCATGGCGCGCCGTGTTCCGCAGCACCGTGATCAGCGCGCCAGGATCGGCATTCACGCGCATCTCCAGACGTAAGGCCTGAAAAGAGGTCGGAGGATGTGGCTGGGTCCAAAGCATCACCCCCTCATCCCCCTGGCGAAGTTGCCATGTCCCTGCCCAGCTGGCGAAGGAGATCAGTGCCATGACCAAGGCCGCATATCGTGTCATCACGCTCAATTCCGATCTCTTGTGTTTGCGCTGTGGTTCCCTCAGCATGCATGCTTCCCGCTAATTAGGCGAGTCCCGCTGTAGACATCTCCTGTTTGCGTGGCCCCATCTGCACAGATAGAATCAACCAATTGATTTATAAATGGATATCATCACAACATGCAGCCTTCCTTGATTCTCGCGTCCACCTCGTCCTACCGCAAGACCTTGCTGGAAAAACTCGGTCAGCCGTTTCACTGTGCCGCGCCTCAAGTCGATGAGACGGCGCGACACGGGGAGACCGCGGAAGCCCTGGTCAGCAGATTGGCGTTTGCCAAGGCGAGTGCGGTTGCTGCTGATCGTGATCAAGGATTGATCATCGGTTCAGATCAGGTGTGCGTCTGTGACGGGCAGATCCTCGGCAAACCCGGCACGGTGGAGAAGGCGGTCGAGCAGTTGCGGCGGGCACAAGGCAAGCGTGTCATCTTTTACACCGGGCTCTGTGTGATCAATGCTGCAAATGGCCATGCCGAGCAGCTCGTCGAGCCTTTCACCGTGCATTTTCGCTCGCTCGACGAAGCCGCCATCCGTCGCTATGTGGAGGCCGAACGTCCTCTGGATTGTGCCGGCAGCTTCAAATGCGAGGGAATGGGCATCGTCTTGTTCAAGGCGCTGGAGGGGCGCGATCCCAACGCCCTTGTCGGTCTTCCCCTGATAGGCTTGGTTGATCTCCTGGGTCGCCACGGCCTGGCTCTGCCATAACAAGAACTCTGCCATGAAAAACGGGAGCCAAGGCTCCCGTTTTTCATGGCTGTCAGCGTGGCAGCTTGGCGAGGAACGCCTCAAGCTCCGGTGACAATGGCGCTTCCACCTGCATCTCCCGCTCATCTACCGGATGAGTAAAGGTGAGCTTCCAGGCGTGCAGGAACAGACGCTTTAGCCCCTGCCCCCGCATTTTTTCATCAAACCCGGCCTCACCATATTTGTCATCGCAGGCGATGGGATGGCCGGCGTGCTGGGTGTGGACACGGATCTGGTGAGTACGGCCAGTGATGGGGCTGCACTCGACCAGGGTGGCTTCGGCAAATTGACGGGCAATCCGGAACCGGGTCTCGGAGGGTTTGCCATCGCTGCTGACCCGCACCACCCGCTCGCCGGATTGCAGATCATTTTTGCGAAGTGGCGCATTGACCACCTTGACGTGGGGTTGCCACTGGCCGCGCACCAGCGCCAGATACTGCTTGCGCATGGTCTTGACCCGCAGCTGCTCGTGCAGCCTGCGCAGGGCACTGCGCTTCTTGGCAACCAGCAGCACGCCGGAGGTGTCGCGATCCAGCCGGTGCACCAGTTCGAGGAAACGGGCTTCGGGGCGCAGGGCACGCAGCCCTTCGATGACGCCAAAGCTGAGGCCGCTGCCGCCGTGCACTGCCATGCCGGACGGCTTGTTGAGCACTATCATGGCATCGTCTTCAAACAGGATCTGGCTCTCCAGACGCTGGATGCTGCCGAGGTTGGCAGAAGGCAACTCATTCTTCTCGGCCACACGCACGGGGGGCACCCGCACCTCGTCACCGGCACAAAGCTTGTATTCCGGTTTGATGCGCTTCTTGTTGACCCGCACCTCCCCTTTTCGAAGGATGCGATAAATCAGGCTCTTGGGGACGCCCTTTAACTGAGTCTTGAGAAAATTGTCGATGCGCTGCCCGTCATGCTCAGCTTCGATGGTGAGCAGCTGCACTTGTTGATGTATCTGTGTCATGGCGCGGATTTTAACACCGCTGACAGCCCTTGGCTCCATGCTTTGTTAAAAAATGGCGTCTTGCTATAAAAGTGGTTTAAATGGGATAATAAACAAGGTTTTGTCATTGTGTTCAAGCCTTGTACTAAGTGGCCAAAATGTATGCCACCCAATCCCGAAACACCGTGTATACAAGAACATGACGGTTCCCGGGTGCGAGGTACAACGCATGGAGAACACAAACAGAACCGACGTAAATTGTCTCCACATCGGTATCCTTAATTCACGCCCTCTCGAGAAGGCTGAACCAGAGTGCCCTTAGTTTGCGCCTCATGCATACCCCAACCGGGAGGTTGCCCCAGCATGCTGAAGACCCGAGGCCGGCGCCGGCAGGACCCAGTGGAGGAATCAAAATGACAAAATAATGAGAACTCAATGAAAAGAATGCTAATCAACGCGACTCAGGAAGAGGAGTTGCGCGTAGCGCTGGTTGACGGACAACAGCTCTACGATTTGGATATTGAAAGTCCGGGACACGAGCAGAAAAAAGCGAACATTTACAAGGGCAAAATCACCCGAGTAGAACCCAGTCTCGAAGCTGCTTTTGTTGACTATGGCGCCGAACGCCACGGTTTCCTGCCGTTAAAGGAAATCGCCCGCAATTACTTCCCCTCCGGTTACTCCTATCAGGGTCGTCCCAACATCAAAGAAGTGGTCCGCGAAGGCCAGGAAGTGATTGTCCAGATCGACAAGGAAGAGCGTGGTACCAAGGGTGCAGCCCTCACCACCTTCATCAGTCTGGCTGGCAGCTACCTGGTGCTGATGCCGAACAACCCCCGTGCTGGCGGCATCTCCCGTCGCATCGAGGGTGACGAGCGGACCGAGCTGAAGGAAGCCCTGAGCGGACTGACCGTGCCGGACGGCATGGGCCTCATCGTGCGCACCGCCGGTGTGGGCAAGTCCCCGGAAGAGCTGGAGTGGGATCTGAACGTTCTGCTCAATCACTGGGACTCCATCCACAAGGCGTCACAACAACGTTCCGCTCCGGTGCTCATTCACCAGGAGAGCAACGTCATCGTGCGCGCCATCCGTGACTATCTGCGTCGCGATGTGGGCGAGATCCTGATCGACAACCCGGTCATCTTCGAACGCGCCAAGTCGCATATCGAGCTGGTCCGTCCCGATTTCCTCAATCGCGTGAAGCTGTACAAGGGTGATGTCGCTCTGTTCAACCACTTCCAGATCGAGAGCCAGATCGAATCGGCCTTCCAGCGCGAAGTGCGCCTGCCCTCCGGCGGCAGCATCGTCATCGACCCGACCGAAGCACTGACCTCCATCGATATCAACTCCTCCCGCGCCACCAAGGGCGGCGATATCGAAGAGACCGCCCTGCAGACCAACCTGGAAGCAGCAGACGAGATTGCCCGTCAATTGCGTCTGCGTGACCTGGGTGGCCTGATTGTCATCGACTTCATCGACATGACCCCGGTTCGCCATCAGCGCGAAGTGGAAAACCGTCTGCGTGAAGCGGTGCATCAGGATCGTGCCCGTATCCAGCTGGGCCGTATCTCCCGTTTCGGTCTGCTGGAGATGTCTCGCCAGCGTCTGCGTCCCTCCCTCAACGAGTCCAGCAGCCATATCTGCCCCCGTTGCCAGGGTCAGGGGGTCATCCGTGACAACGAATCCCTCGCCCTGTCCATCCTGCGTCTCATCGAAGAAGAGGCCATGAAGGACAACACCGAGCAGGTTCATGCCCAGGTGCCGGTCGATGTGGCCGCCTATCTGCTCAACGAGAAGCGTACCTCCATCGCCAATCTGGAACAGCGCAATGATGTGCGTGTCTACATCATTCCGAACCAGCATCTGGAAACGCCGCACTACGAAGTGACCCGCATCCGTCAGAACGAGATCCCGGAAGCGGCCAGCTACGAGCTCAAAACCGAGATTGCCAAGCCGGTCTATCAGCCGCGCCAGGCTCAGGTAGTCGAGCGCGAACAGCCGCTGCTGCAAGGGTTTGCCCCGGCTCCCCAGCCTGTTGCGCCCACCGCCCCGGCTCCTGTTGCGACTCCCGCTCCGGTTGCAGAACAAGTCGGCTTCTTTGGCAAGCTGGCCAAGGCCTTCTCCGGCCTGTTCGGTGCCTCCTCCGATGCGGCTCCGGCCGAGGTGAAGGCGCCTGCCGACAAACCGGCCGCCCAGCGCGAAGCTCGCAAGGATGACGGGCACCGTCACCAGCGCGATGAATCCCGCAGCCGTGGTCAACGTGGCCGTCGCGATGACAACCGCGGCAGTCGCAATGCCGAGGCCGGCGAGAAGCGTGAAGGCGCAGCCAGCCGCGAGAGCAGTGATCGCAATCGTCGCCCGCGCAAAGAGCGTGAGCCTCGTCAAGAGCGGGAACCCCGTGGCGAAGTGCGCACCGAACAGCGCATGGAGCGTGAGCCTCGCGAACCCCGCCAGGAGCGCGAACCTCGTGCCCCGCGTCCGGCTCGTGAACCTCGCGCGCCCCGCGAACCCCGTGCAGAGGTGAGCGTCGAGGCGGTTGATACCGTTGATACTGCTGTCGCCAGCGCTGAACCGCGTCAGGAAAAAGAGCAAAAAGTGGCCGAGCGCCGCGAACGTCGCCAACTGCGCAAGCAGATCCGTGTCGATGTCGCCGCGACCGACACCCCTGCCCTGCCGACTGACGAGCACGTCGTCACCGATGTCGCCGACGTGCAAGCCGCCGCTGAGCAGCAAGAAGAGCAAGGCGAAGGTCAGCGTCGCTCCCGCCGTACCCCGCGCAATCAGCGTATCGAAGGGCAACGTCGTAAGCGTATCAACGAAGAGGCTCGTGGCCAGCGTGAAGACGAAGCACAAGGCGAAGTGCAGCTGACTACCGCGGCCCAGGCCGATGCGGCTCAGGTGAAGGTGGAAGAACCGGCTGTGCCTGTCATCACCATTCCGAGCGCAGAAGCGGTTGCAGCAGCCCTGCAGGCCTCGGCCGCTCTGACCGAGCACGTGGTGGCTGAAGCCGTTGCTGAGGAAGCGGCAGAGCAAGCACTGGCAGCCCAGGCTGTGGATGCGCCCTCCACTGACGAAGTTGAGCAGGTTGCGCAAGCAGACGCTGAACCCGTCGCCGAAGTGGCAGTTGTCGAACCCGAGATGGTCGAACCTATCGTCGACACCGCCTCTCATGACGAACCTGTAGCCGTGATCGACGCTGTCGAGCAGACCCAGCAAGTGGAGGCCATCCCAGAAGAGGTTGCACCGGTTGCTGAAGCGGCACCTGTCGTGATCGCTGAGGAGACGGCCACCGCCGAGGCGGAGGTCGTCGAGATGCCGGCTGCCGTGGTGCAAACCGAGCCAGCAACCAGCCCCGAAGTGAAGGTCAGCAAGGGTGCCGGTGTATTGGCCCGTGCCCGCAAGGCTTATGCCCCCATGGCAACGCCGGCTGCGGCTCCTGCCCCGACACCCCGTGAACCCGTGGAGTACGCTCCCCTGGTACGCAGCGAAGTCGTGACCTCCGGTCGCCACGGTGGCAGCACCGCTGCCAGCAACGTGGCAACCAGCCCGGCCGGTCGCCCCTGAGCAGACTCGTAGTCTGAATAAAGAGCCACACATTGTGTGGCTCTTTTTTTGTCTCTTTTTTGGGGCTGACATCGCCTTGCTCTCCCCCCTGCCTGTTCGATATCCGCCGCTTTCCCGATGTTCAGCGACCACACACACCCAGTCCAAACAAGACGTGAATAACACACCAGACAGAGGATTCATCTCTGTCAAAGCATCACGACATGCTCTGCTTTGTCGATAGTTGACGGCATATGATGCCATTGGCAAACAGTCTGGCAGCGTTCCCCTTTGGTAGCACAGTCGGTGTGTTCAGTGGTGGCTGAGACAGCCCAGGTTGAACGGGAATGCCAGACATAGGGCAACCTGTGGCACTCTTTACTCTCATCATTTGTAGTGAGCGTTGAAGGCCCTCCCTTCAGCTTCACGTGCAAGCGTCAGCTCGTAACAAGGTAGCTCCGGGTATGCTGTCCTCACTGTGTACAACAGAGTGGTTGAGGGATGTAGAGAAGCTAAAGAGGTGATAGATAATGTCATTCAACTTCTTGTCTGATGGCATACAACTATCACTTATTGAACTATTGCCGCATGACGTGACATTCACCAGGCAACAAAAAAGGGCCCGAAGGCCCTTGTTTCATTTCCAATGACTGTCGCGCTTATCCGCCAAAGAGATGGTTGTTCAGCAGGAAGAGACCGCCGGAGAGCAGCATGGTGAGCGGCAATGTCAGCACCCAGGCAAGCAGAATGGTCTTGATGGTCTGGCTCTGCAGGCCGGACTTGTTGGCCACCATGGTCCCCGCCACCGCAGAGGAGAGAATGTGGGTGGTGGACACCGGCATCCCGGTCAGACTCGCAATCCCGATGGACGCGGCGGCCGTGATCTGGGCTGCAATGCCTTGGCTGTAGGTCATGCCGGAGGAACCGATCTTCTCCCCTACCGTGTAGACGATACGACGCCAGCCCACCATGGTGCCGCAACCGAGCGCCAGGGCGATGGACACGATGACCCAGGTCGGCGCATATTCGGCCGTTGCGGTCAGATCCTTGCGCCATTTGGCGAGATCGGTCAGCTCCTTGGCCGGCAGTGGCAACTTGGAGACCTTGCGGGCAGTGTCGTCGATGCACAGCAGCAGGCGACGCACCTCGCGGCGATCTACCAGGTTCATCTCCTCGTAGGTGCGCACCTGGCCGAGACGCTTGTCGAGGGTCGCCATGGCCTGCAGGGCCTCCCCTGCCGCACAGTGACTCATCAGCTCTTCCTGGGCTTTGGCAGGCACACTGAAGTTCACCAGATGGGAGACCTGATCCTGGTTACGCTGGTAGATCTCCATGATGCGCTGGTTGGCATCCTGGGTTCTGTCCAGATCATAGGAGCGGCTGTTCATGTCCAGCGCAAAATAGGCAGGCGCCATGCAGATCAGCACCAGCATCACCAGACCGATGCCTTTCTGACCATCGTTGGAGCCGTGCACGAAGCTCACCCCCATGGCGGAACAAATCAGAGTGACACGGGCCCAGAACGGTGGATGCTTCTTGCCGTCCACCAGCAGGCGCTCTTCCGGGGTCTTGTGGATCTTGCTGCCAAGCCATACGCGCTTCATGGCGAACAGCAGCAGGGCGGCAATGATGAAGCCCACGGTGGGAGAGATGATGAGAGAGAGCATGATGTCGATGGCTTTGCCGACGTTGATACCCTCTTTCAGGGGTTGATGGCTGATCAGGGCATAGGCGCCGCCTACCCCCAGGATGGAACCGATCAGGGTGTGGGAGCTGGATGCCGGAATACCGAAGTACCAGGTTCCCAGGTTCCAGACGATGGCCGAGAACAGCAGGGAGAACACCATGATCAGACCCTGGGTAGAGTCCATGCCAAGCAGCAGATCGATGGGCAGCAGGTGAACGATGGCGTAGGCCACCCCCAATCCCCCCAGCATGACCCCGGCGAAATTGAACAGACCGGAAGCCACCACCGCCATATGAGCCGGCATCGCCTTGGTATAGATAACCGTTGCTACCGCGTTGGCGGTATCGTGAAAGCCGTTGATGAATTCATAGGCCAGCACAAAAAAAACGGCCAATACCAAACCGATTGACCACCACAAACCCAAACCACTAAACATTTCAAACATAAAAACGAACCTGTTTATGAGTTGCGGCGGATTATGCCAGAAGGCTCGATGCGCCATACCCGTTGTTGAAATATTTCAGCAAAAAAAAAAAAGGGCATTCCGTCAGAAAATGTCTTAGGGCCTGTAGGAACGGGGCTTGTCGAGGATTAATTTAAGTCCATTCCATTGCTGTGGATAGGCGCCAATCAAAGCCTAAGCATCGCTCGATGTCCCGAAAAAGGCCGCTTTTCAACCCGCTCGGCACGTCCGTTTCCTTTTGTCAGATATAAAAGAGGGTGCCCTGGCACCCTCCTCGATAGACAAGCCGCACGGTGCGGGGGTCAATCCTGGTTGATCCGGCTGGCCACAGCCCCTTGCTGACTCTTGTATTTGGCATTTTCCCGTTTGTTGTACGGGCGAGCCGCGGTACCTGACAGCATCTCGAAGTTCAGGGCACCGATCTTCATCTTGGGACGCAGGGCCAGAGGCAACTTGCCACCGTTGTAAAACTCCAGCACGATGCGACCGGACCAGCCCGGATCGATGCGGTGGGCGGTGACGTGCACCATGAGGCCCAGGCGCGCCAGGGAGGAACGACCATCCAGCCAGCCGACGATATCGGCGGGCAAGGTAACCGATTCATAGGTCACCGCCAGCGCCAGCTGACCCGGGTGCAGATAGAAGGCTTCACCGTCCGGCACGTGGATCTCCTCGCTCATCACCCGCTCGATGGCATCGGCCATCTCGGCACTGGTACCGCCAAGGTCGATGTAAGGCGCGGTATGATCGCGAAACACCCGAAACTCGTTGCCCAGCAGCACATCGACGCTGACGCCGCTGATCCGCTCAACACCGGGCCGCGGCTCGATGACGATCTTGCCTTCATCCAGGTGCCGTTCGATATCGGTATCACAAAGACGCATTATGCGACTCTCCTGACAAAAGATTCATTAAAAAAAGCCGGGCATCACCCGGCTTGTTTTCTCTCAACCAATCAACATATGGCGGATACGCGCCTTGAGCATGTCGATGGCGATGCGGTTCTTGCCGCCACGGGGCACGATCACGTCGGCATACTGCTTGGACGGGTCGATGAACTGCATGAACATGGGACGCACAGTCTTCTGATACTGCTTGAGCACGGAGTCCATGGTACGACCGCGCTCCTGCACATCGCGCACCAGACGGCGCAGCAAACAGATGTCGAGCGGGGTATCCATGAAGATGGAGGCGTCCATCAGTTCGCGCAGGCGGCTGTCGGTCAACAGCAGTATCCCTTCGAGGATGATGACACGGCGCGGTGCAAAGGTGGTGACTTCGGTCATGCGCGTGTGCTCGGTATAGGAGTACTGTGGGATGTTGACCGCCTCCCCTTGCGTCAGCTGGGTCAGATGCTGCACCAGCAGATCGTGATCCAGGGCATTGGGGTGGTCATAGTTGGTCTTGACCCGCTCTTCCATGGTCAGGTGGGTCTGATCACGGTAGTAGCAATCCTCGGTGATCACACCAATCTGACCCGCTCCCAGCTCGGCCACCAGCTCTTCATAGATGGTTTGGGCGATAAGACTCTTGCCGGACGCGGATGCACCAGCAATACCGATGATCACGCAGGAATGTTGAGTATCAGACATTGAAAATACCTAAAGAGAAGAGCACTGGGGATTGTTTAAACCGATCCATTATATGAAAAAGGGGTGGCCATGCCCACCCCAAATCCGTCCCCCTTGGCCGAACGCCGATTATTCGTCCAGCGCCACCGTGTAGAGCGGGGTCGCAATCGGTTTTGCGCTGAAATAGAGCTCGGCCCCTACCCGGCGAGCCAGTTTCAGGTAAGTCTGTGACAGCTCGCCATCCGGCGCACCGAACACGGTGGGACAGCCGTCATCCATGTGCTGGCGAATGTCGATATGCAGCGGCAACTGACCAAGCAGCGCCACGTGATACTGCTCCGCCATCTTCTGACCACCGCCGGTACCGAACAACGGCTCGTGATGCCCGCAGGCACTGCAGACGTGGTAACTCATGTTCTCGACGATGCCAAGCACAGGCACATTGACCTTGTTGAACATGGCGATCCCCTTGCGGGCATCTGCCAGCGCCACATCCTGGGGCGTCGTGACGATCACCGCCGCCGTGGTGGGCACCTGCTGGGCCAGCGTCAGCTGGATATCGCCGGTGCCCGGGGGCATGTCCACCACCAGGTAGTCCACCTCGCCCCAGCGGGTCTCGTGCAGGATCTGCCCGAGTGCCTTGCTCGCCATGGGACCGCGCCAGATGGTGGCATCCTGCTCGGCCACCAGATAACCGATGCTGTTGCTCTTGATGCCGCAGGCCATCACCGGCTCCATCAACTTGCCATCAAAGCTGACAGGGCGCTCCTTGAGGGTCCCCGTCATGGTCGGGATGGAGGGGCCATAGATGTCCGCATCCAGCAGGGCGACCCGCGCCCCCTCTTTTTGCAGTGCCAGCGCCAGGTTGACCGCGGTAGTGGACTTGCCCACCCCTCCCTTGCCGGAGGCAACCACCAGGATATTGCGGATCCCCTGCACCGCCGCCAGTTGCTGCGCGCGGGGCATGCTGGCCACGTCTATCTCCCCCGTCCAGTCGATGCGGGTCGCACCGGTTGCGCTGCGCAGCCGGGCATCGAACTCCTCTTTGATCTGTTCAAACAGGGACTGGCCGGCAAAGGGCAGCACCAGCCTGATGGCCAAGGTCTGCTCGTGCCGCTCGACGGCACGCACAAAACCGGCCGCGACCAGATCCTTGCCCCATCCTGCCGGCTTAAATTCGGCCAGGATCTGTTTTACTGAATCAATCACCATTAACTCCCCATTATGTTGTCGTTATGCTGAGGTGAACGGTTACCGCACATAAATCAGTGGCTTGCCGACGTCATCGCGATGCCGCCAGTCAGGGCACCGGGGGCCACAACCCTAGGCAGGCCGCCCCCAATTCGGGTAACATGCACGGCACTGTATCATCCCAACAGGCACATAAAGAACGTATTATGGCAACTGATCCTCGTAGAATGCTGGTAACCTGCGCCCTCCCCTATGCCAACGGCTCCATCCATCTCGGCCACATGCTGGAACACATCCAGGCCGATATCTGGGTTCGTTATCAGCGAATGCGTGGCCATCAGGTGCATTTCGTCTGTGCCGACGATGCCCACGGCACGCCCATCATGCTCAAGGCGCAGCAGATGGGGATCTCGCCGGAAGAGATGATTGCCGCCGTCTCCCAGGAGCACCAGGGGGATTTTGCCGGTTTCAACATCAGCTTCGACAACTACCACTCCACCCACAGCGACGAGAACCGCGAGCTGGCGGGCGTGATCTATGGCCGCCTCAAAGAGTCCGGCAAAATCAAGATCCGCACCATCTCCCAACTGTTCGATCCGGAAAAATCCATGTTCCTGCCGGATCGCTTCGTCAAGGGCACCTGCCCCAAGTGCAAGTCCCCCGATCAGTACGGTGACAACTGCGACAGTTGCGGCGCCACCTACAGCCCGACCGAGCTGATTGATCCGAAATCCGCCGTCTCCGGTGCGACCCCGGTGATGAAGGACTCCGAGCACTACTTCTTCGACCTGCCCCAGTTCGAAGCCTGGCTCGCCGACTGGGTGCGCGGCTCCGGCGCCATCCAGGAAGAGATGGCCAACAAGATGCAAGAGTGGTTCGAAAGCGGCCTGCAGCAGTGGGACATCACCCGTGACGCACCCTACTTCGGCTTCGAAATTCCCGGCGCCCCCGGCAAGTACTTCTATGTCTGGCTGGACGCCCCCATCGGCTACATGGCGTCGTTCAAGAACCTGTGCAACAAGCGCGGCGACATCGACTTCGACAGCTACTGGAAAGCGGACTCCGACGCCGAGCTCTATCACTTCATCGGCAAGGACATCGCCTACTTCCACTGCCTGTTCTGGCCGGCCATGCTGGAAGGCGCGAACTTCCGCAAGCCGACCAAGGTCAACGTGCACGGCTATGTGACCGTCAACGGCGCCAAGATGTCCAAGTCCAAGGGCACCTTCATCAAGGCGTCCACCTATCTCAAGCACCTGGATCCGGAGTGCCTGCGTTACTACTACGCCGCCAAGCTCAACAGCCGCATCGACGATCTGGACTTGAACCTCGAAGACTTCGTCTCCCGCGTCAACGCCGATGTGGTCAACAAGCTGGTCAACCTGGCCTCTCGCAACGCCGGCTTTATCGCCAAGCGTTTTGACGGCAAGCTGGCCGCCACCTGCGCCGAGCCCGCACTCTACGCCGAGTTTGCCAACGCCAGCGCCAGCATCGCCGAAGCCTATGAAGCGCGCGAATTCAGCCGCGCCATCCGCGAGATCATGGCCCTGGCCGACAAGGCCAACCGCTATGTGGACGACAAGGCTCCCTGGGTCATCGCCAAGCAGGAAGGGGCGGATGCCGAGCTGCAAGCCGTCTGCTCCGTCGGCATCAACCTGTTCCGCGTGCTGATGGCCTACTTGAAGCCCGTCATGCCGCAACTGGCCGAGCGCGCCGAAGCCTTCCTTGGCGAAACCCTGACCTGGGACGGCATCGCCGCCCCTCTGGTCGACCACGGCGTCGCCCCCTTCAAGGCGCTCTTCTCCCGCATCGAGTCCGCCAAGGTGGATGCCATGGTGGAAGCGTCCAAGGAAGATCTCGCCAAGGAGCAGAGCAAGAAGCCGGCAGGCCCCCTGGTGGACGATCCCATCAGCGAGACCATCACCTACGACGACTTTGCCAAGATTGACCTGCGGGTGGCGCTGATCAAGAAAGCCGAAGCGGTGCCGGAAGCCGAGAAGCTGCTGAAGTTGCAGCTGGACATCGGCGGCGAAACCCGTCAGGTCTTTGCCGGTATCAAGTCCGCCTACAACCCGGAAGATCTGGAAGGCAAGCTGACCGTGATGGTGGCCAACCTGGCCCCGCGCAAGATGCGCTTTGGTATGTCTGAAGGCATGGTGCTGGCGGCAGGTCCGGGTGGCAAGGATCTCTGGATCCTCGAGCCCCAGGAAGGTGCCCAGCCGGGCATGCGCGTGAAGTAATACGCCCCTTCCCGGACAGTCCCAATGAAAAGAGAGGCCAATGGCCTCTCTTTTTTTACCTTGTGGGGTGCTTACTGCCCGCTCTGCAGCAATGCCATGCGAAGGCCGACCAGCTCCGCCTGATGGCAATCCAGTTGCAGTAGTTGGCAGCGGATCTCTGTTTTCAGGGCTCGCCGTTGCTGACCTCGCCCCGTTTCGCCCCGAAGGCGTCTGAGCCATTGGCGTCTGTCCTGCAATTGCCCAAGCCGCTCCTGCCAGCTCACCAGCATGGACAACCAGGCCGGATCCCCTCCCCCCTGTGCTGTCAGCAGCTCCATCCCGTAGCGCGCCTGTTTCAGCACCAGACGCAGCCGGTGCCAGCACCGAAGTTTCGCCCTGATGCCCACAGGAAGGGAGGAGGTCTTAGCCAGTGCCTCCGACAGTGACAGCGCCAGATGCAGCTGAAACAGCGGCAAGAGATCGACACCGACGGGTACCTCTTCCAGTCGGGCCAGCCAACGGGCCAGCGGGCCGGTCAACAGGGGGACCCGTGGCAAGCGGTTCTGCCGAAGCGAGCCACCATGATGCTGCGCATAGACCTGGGCATCGCGCAGGGCGGAGAGCGTGCCGACGGCACGGGTCAATCGCCGCTCCAGCTCGGGCTCATGAATGAGGGGTCGCCACAGGGCGAGCAGCGCCAGCAGGCGGCGGGCCGCTATCCGGTAGGCATGCACCTCTTCCATCCCCTTGTGCTGGCGCAGTGCCAGGGTCGCCCCCCGATATTGCCCAACGAGCCGGTTGGCCTGCGCAATCCCGCTCTCCCCCATGAACCCTCCCGGCTAGTTGGTATGAAAACCGGTTCCGGTGGGTGGCAACGCCTGGGTGCACTCCATTCGGGTGACGGTGGCGGTTCGGGGCCCGTGCTCAAGCCAGCCCAGCATCATCTGTACCTTCTGTTCGGGACCGGCAATCAGGATCTCCACCGAGCCATCTTCCAGGTTGTAGGCATGCCCCCGCAGCCCCAGTTGCAGCGCCCGCTCCCGGGTGAAGTAGCGAAACCCCACCCCCTGAACCTGACCCCACACCCGCACGACAAACGATTGCTCTCCCATTTATCACACCTTTCCCTTAAGTAATTTTTCCCCGGGGCGATAATGAGCGCGACACTCTCTTCCCCTTGCAGGACGCAATACCATTATGAAAGAAGTAAAGTTTCGGTGGGTTGACCGTTATCTCATTCACCTCACGATCAGCGAGAAATTTCTCATCACCTTCTGGTGCCCCCTGGTGTTCATCGCCTTCCTCACCTGGTATCTGCTGGCCGACGGCCATGATCAGGCGATGCAGCTCAGAGTGGATCAGCTAAAAGGGCGGGTCGAGACCACGGCCCAGCTGGTGAGCCAGCAGCCGACTCTTACCCTGCCCGCGGATCTCGTACTCACGCCTGGCGCCGCCACCGGCCTTAGCCAGCAGGGGGACATCTATCGCTATGGCGCCAGCGCAGGTCAGGCGGGCGTCGTCTCCGGCACCCTGGATACGAGTCACTACGCCCTCTGGGATGGTCAGGGCGCCACCCTGACCATCATTGCCGTGCTGGCCGCCCTGCTGGCCCTCATCACCCACTATCTGATGACTTTCGTCTCGGGGGCCCTCTACTCCACCAACAAGGCATTGCAGACGGTGGCGAACGGCGATCTCACCTTCCGGCTCAACTTCTTCCCGGTACGGGATGAGTTCTCCATTCTGGCGGGCAGCATCGACACCTTCACCGACCGCCAGCACAAGATAGTGCAACTGGTGGAAGAGTCCGCCGATGCCCTTACCCTGGCCGCCGACGAATTTCGCGAGCATGCCAGCGACGGCGAGCAGCTTGCCCGCGCCCAGCGACAGCACATGGACTCCCTGGCCGCCGCCATGGAGCAGATGTCCGCCGCCATCCGGGAAGTGGCCCGCAACGCCAATGACACCCTGCTGCAAACCCGCCAGTCCAGCGACGAGGCGACTCACGGGGCACAGCGGGTGGCACGTACCATTACCGCCATCCGCACCCTGGCAGACGAGATTGGCAATGCATCGGGCGCGGTCGAGCGGCTGACTCACAACGCCAATCGCATCAACGAAGTGGTCAACGTCATCAACGCCATCTCCCAGCAAACCAACCTGCTGGCCCTCAACGCCGCCATCGAGGCGGCCCGCGCCGGTGAACAGGGACGCGGCTTTGCGGTGGTGGCCGACGAGGTGCGCACCCTCGCCAGCCGCACCCAGCAGGCCACGGTGGAGATCCAGCAGATGATCGAGGAGCTCCAGGCCGGGACCGGGGCGCTGAACGACATCATGGAGAAGACGGTGGGGCGCGCGGCCGACAGCCAGCAGCTCATCACCGAAGTGGGCATGGACATCGAGCGGCTCAGCAACCACAGCGATGCGGTGCTGGAGATGAGCACCCAGATCGCCACCTCCAGCGAAGAGCAGAGTTCGGTGGCAGAAGAGATCACCCGCAACCTCGACAAGGTGCGCCACGAGGCAAGCCGGGTGGAGGAGTCCGCCAGCGCGGCGGTTGCCGGCACCACCGGCCTCAAGGGAACCGCCAGCGAACTCGGTCAGGCGCTCACCGGCCTGCGGATCTGACCCCCTCCGGCAGGCCATCGTCCAGATGGCCTGCCATGTCTGGGCCAGGCGCTGGGGACGCGCGAAACAGCCCGTTCGACCCTGACCGCGTGTGGATCCACGGATCCCGGTAGACGCGGCTTGCGTGCCTACCCTCACAGCCCCTACTATATGCCCCCTTCTTTTCTACCATCGGCAACTACCCATGAGCGCTTCCATCTATCTCGTCAAAGGCCGCGAAAAATCCCTGCTGCGTCGCCACCCCTGGATCTTCTCCAAGGGCATTGAGCGGGTGCAGGGCAACCCCGTTGACGGCGATACCGTCGAAATCTTCACCCATGACGGCAAATGGCTCGCCCGTGGCGCCTGGTCCGGCAGCTCCCAGATCCGTGCCCGGGTCTGGACCTTCGACAAGGATGAGAGCGTCGATCTCGACTTCTTCATCCGTCGCCTCAAATATGCGCAGGAGTCCCGCGATGGGCTCATCAAGCGTCAGGGCCTCACCGGCTATCGCCTCTGCGCCGCCGAATCCGACGGTCTGCCGGGCCTCACCATCGACCGCTACGCCGACTTCCTGGTGTGCCAGATCCTCTCCGCCGGTGCCGAGTTCCAGCGCGAGCTGATCACGCAAGCCCTGCGTACCCTCTACCCCGAGTGCAGCATCTATGAGCGCTCCGACGTGGCCGTGCGCAAGAAGGAAGGGCTGAAGGAGCGCACCGGCGTCATCCATGGCGAGACCCCGACCGACCCCGTGGTGATCGAGGAGAATGGCGGCGTCAAGATCCTGGTCGATATTCGTAACGGTCACAAGACGGGTTTCTATCTGGATCAGCGGGATAACCGCCTTGCCGCAGCGAAATACACTGAAGGCAAGCGGGTGCTCAACTGCTTCTGCTACACCGGCGGTTTCGGGGTCTATGCCCTCCAGGGCGGTGCCAAGGAGGTAGTCAACGTCGATCTCTCCCAGAATGCGCTGGACATCGCCCGCCAGAACGCCGAACTGAACGGTCTCGATACCAGCAACACCCAGTTCGTGCGTCACGACGTCTTCAAGCTCTTGCGCGAATATCGCGAGAAGGGCGAGAAGTTCGATGTCATCGTGCTGGACCCGCCCAAGTTTGCCGAGAGCAAGGCCCAGCTGCTGGGCGCCTGCCGCGGCTACAAGGACATCAACATGCTGGCGTTCCAGCTGCTGGCGCCGGGTGGCGTGCTCTTGACCTACTCCTGCTCCGGCCTGATGGAGCAGAGCCTGTTCCAGAAGATCGTCGCCGATGCAGCCCTCGATGCCGGCCGCGACGCCCAGATCCTGGAGCTCCTCTCCCAGGCATCCGATCACCCCATCGGCACCGCCTATCCGGAAGGCTTCTACCTCAAAGGGCTGGTGGTGCGCGCCCGCTAAGCCGAGCAGACCAGCGCTGCCCCCTTTGTCCCCCGGTTCCAGATCCGGGCCAGGCTGGGTTCTGCTAGTCATCAAAAAGCCCGCGATCGTAGCGGGCTTTTTTTATGCGGCCGCCAAAGAGACAACCTCCCCCCGACTTTGCCACCAACAGCGATTGCTGCCCCCATCCCTCCTCTTCGACTGACGACTGCCATCTTCAATCAAAGGTTGCCGCATCGTTAACCCGATTCTCATCTCTCTTTCACTACACAACCCACCAGCAGAGACATGCCCGGCATTTTTTATGCAAAAGCATGAAATATTACGCATCAACATTCAAAAATCCTCGGGGAAATATCAGCCATAAACGCATACCCACTCATTTGAATGAATATTGCTGTTTTCCCCTGCAATGGATCACGCCATGCCCCTGTCCGCCTCGTACATTGTCTGGGCGGCAGTGCCCCGCCCACCACAAATCATCCCGCTCAATCACGCGCTGGCGCGCCCAGCGGGAAGTAGTGTCGAAATGGCCTCGCCTCCTCCACCACCCGCACGATGGAGGGATGATTGAGCAGACGGGCGCGATAGGCACGCAGACGACCATAGCCAGCCGGGATCTCGTGGGCCCAGTCGGCGTAGAAGAGCGAGGGGGCGGCGGCGCAATCGGCCAGCGTGAAGTCTGCGCCGGCAATCCAGTGGCGTCCTTCCAGTCGCTGATCAAGCCAGGGGTAGATCTGATTGAGCATCTCGCGGGCCTCCGCTACGCCATAGCGGTCGCGATCCGCGACCGGGCGCAGCGCATCCAGCACCACTTTTTGCATCGGCGTCATCACATAGTTGTCGAAGACGCGATCCAGCATATGCACCTCCAGACCCGCATCGCCGGGCGGGATCAGGCTGACGGGACCCGGATGGTGCGCCTGCAGATGGGCGACGATGGTGCTGCTCTCGAGGATGCAGCGACCATCATCCAGCAACACCGGGAAGCGCTTGAGTGGCCAGAGGGCGGCAAGTTCGGCGTTCGCCTCCGGCTCTTCGAGATTCCGATACTCGAACGGGGTGGCATTCTCGTAAAGGGCGATCAGCACTTTCTGGCTGTAGGACGAAAAGGGGTGGGCATAGAGTTTCATGGGGATATTCCTGACGCTCAGAGGGATGACTTCCCTAGTCTAGATCCCCTCTCTATTTTCGATGCGTCCCTATCCCATGCTGGTTTTGGGATGATAAACGCCCATTCATGACGGCAGTCACACTCGTATGACTCTCTTTTAAGTAGGGTGATCCCGCCTGGGCCGCCAAGCCGGGGCTGCCGACTCATCAGGATTGATGAGCGGCACCACAACAAAAATCGATGTCAGGCCAAGCTGAACATCATCAAGGATCCCGTCATGAATCAATCATTGCCACTGTTGACGCCGCTGCGGGGCATCGCTGCCCTGATGGTGGTGCTGTTCCACGCCCGCTTGCTGCTCTTTCCCCAGTGGATGGAGTCGATCGCCGGCCACACCCAACTCATCGAGAACGGCTACCTCTGGGTCGATCTCTTCTTTATCTTGAGCGGGCTGGTGCTGGCCCATGTCTATGGGGAGGCCTTCGCCCGCACGCCCCGCACCATAAGTTATGGCCGCTTCCTCTGGCTGCGGCTGACCCGGGTGTATCCCCTCTACCTGGTGACCCTGCTGCTGCTGGTTGGCTGGGAGCTCTACAAGGCCCACCACGGGATTGGCTTCTACGCCGGCCCCCTGTTCAAGATGTGGGAGTGGGAGGGGATGCCTCCTTTTGGTTCCCCCTTTACCCCGGCCGAGGCGCTGCCAAGCAGCCTGTTGCTGCTGCAGGTGGTGACCGATCACGGATTGACCTGGAACTTCGCCGCCTGGTCGCTCAGCGTGGAGTGGATTAGCTATCTGCTGTTTCCGCTGCTCATTCCCCTCGCCGTCACCCGCAGCCGCTGGAGCAACCTCGCCCCCTTGCTGGCCCTGACGGTGCTGGCCTTTATCGTGCACAGCCGGGGTACCCTGGATGTCACCAGCGGAGCGCTGGCCATCGGGCGCGGGGTGAGTGAATTCGTGCTCGGCCTCTGGCTGCTGCCCAAGGTGAAGGCTGCCCGCCAGTGGTCCATGATGCAGCAAGATCTGCCGCTGCTGCTCGCCTTTCTGCTCCCCTTCGCACTGATGCAGTTCACCATGACACCGTTGTTGACCCTGCTGCTGATCAGCGCCTACGTGTTGCTGATCTGGATTGCCGCTGCCCAGGGTGATCGCCAGAGCCCGCTGCTGCGCCTCCTGGACAACCGCTTCACCAACTGGCTGGGGGATCTCTCCTACTCCATCTACCTGCTCCACGCCCTGGTGTTGCTCACCGGCTGCGAGCTTGTCCACTCTCTGGCGCCGGGGCTCACCGCGTGGTGGTACGCCCAGACCAACCCCTTGCTGGGGGTGCTGGCCACCCTGTTGATGCTCGCCGTGCTGATCGGGCTCTCGGCGCTGAGCTACACCCTGCTGGAGCGGCCGCTGCAACGGCGACTGCGCCGGCTAGGCAAGGCGCCCCAACCAGTGATGGAGCAAGCTGGCTAGTTTCCGTCGCCACATGCTGCCCCGATGCAAGACCGGCACGCCGTCGGGGCGGCTCAAAGTGGGACTAGCCTGAGCAAGGCGAAGAGTACGGCTCTTTTTGAACCCGACAATCCCCTGCGCTTTGTGTGAATTCCAGTTCGAATCAAGAGGGCCATCTGTGGCATAATGGCCCGTCCTGTGGTCCTCGGCGGGGCTTCGCCGGCGCATCCTTGCCCTCCTCCCGTCCTGCCAGGCAGCCTGACATCACTGTGTTCACAGGCCGCCAGGGCCACCCTATTTTTGCGCGCACATTTGACGGTGCCACAGCAGTTATTGGCACACGCAAGTCTGCCCACACAAGGGGAAAGCATGTCTTCCATTCGTCTGACCCAATACAGCCACGGCGCTGGCTGCGGTTGCAAAATCTCCCCCAAGGTGCTCGACACCATCTTGAAGAGCCAGATCCCGGGCTTTGACGACCCCACCCTGGTGGTCGGCAACAGCAACAAAGATGACGCCGCCGTGGTCGATATCGGCAACGGCCAGGGCATCGTCTCCACCACCGACTTCTTCATGCCCATCGTCGACGATCCCTTCACCTTCGGTCGCATCGCCGCCACCAATGCCATCAGCGACATCTATGCCATGGGCGGCAAGCCCATCGTCGCCATCGCCATCCTCGGCTGGCCCATCAACACGCTGGCGCCGGAAGTGGCCCAGCAGGTGATCGACGGCGGCCGCCAGGTGTGCCACGAGGCGGGTATCTCGCTCGCCGGTGGCCACAGCATCGACGCCCCCGAGCCCATCTTCGGCCTCGCGGTGACCGGTATCGTGCCACTCGACGCCATCAAGCAGAATGACACCGCCCTGGTGGGCGACACCCTCTATCTGACCAAGCCGCTTGGTATCGGCATCCTCACCACGGCCCAGAAGAAGGGCAAGCTCAAGCCCGAGCATGAGCAACTGGCCCCGGATACCATGTGCACCCTCAACAAGATTGGCCAGCGCTTCGCCGCCCTCCCCGGCGTACACGCCATGACCGACGTGACCGGTTTTGGGCTGGCAGGCCACCTGCTGGAGATGTGCGAAGGTTCCGGCGTCAGTGCCCGTCTGGACTTCAAGGCGCTGCCGCTGCTGGACGAGGTGGATTACTACCTGAGTGAGGGCTGCGTACCGGGCGGTACCCTGCGCAACTTCGACTCCTATGGTGACAAGCTGGGCGCCATGGATGATCGCACCCGCAACATCCTGTGCGACCCGCAGACCAGCGGCGGCCTGCTGGTAGCCGTCGGTAAAGAAAGTGAAGCCGAGCTCCTTGCCATTGCCGCACAGGCAGGGCTGACCCTCTCTCCCATCGGCCAGTTGCAGGCCCGCACCGGCAACCAGTTCATCGAGGTTGTCCAATGAGTGCCCTGCCACTGGCCACGGATTACGCCCGGATCTTTCTGGATGAGGTTCCACTCATCGATCTGCGTGCCCCCGTCGAGTTCAAGGAAGGGGCCTTTCCCACCGCCGTCAGCCTGCCGCTGATGACGGACGAGGAACGTGCCCGGGTCGGTACCTGTTACAAGCAGGAGGGACAGGCCGCAGCCATCACCCTGGGCCATCAACTGGTAGGTGGCGCGGTGCGCGCCGCGCGCATGGAAGGCTGGCTGGCCAGGTTGCGCCAGCAACCCGACGCCCTGCTCTACTGTTTTCGCGGCGGCCTGCGCTCGCAAACCGTACAACAGTGGCTGGCCGAGGCCGGCGTCACCCGCCCCCGGGTCGCGGGCGGCTACAAGGCGCTGCGCCACTTTCTCATCGACACCCAGGCGAAGGCCAGTGCAGAGTGCGACTGGACCGTGCTGACCGGCATGACCGGCTCCGGCAAGACCCACATGCTGGCGCACATCACCCAGGCAGTGGATCTGGAAGGGCACGCCCGTCACAGGGGGTCGTCGTTTGGCCAACTGCCGGGTGGGCAACCCGGCAACATCGACTTCGAAAACCGGCTTGCCATCGAGCTGCTTCAGCGTCGCAACCGGGGGGAATCACAGTTTGTGCTGGAAGACGAGAGCCGTCTCATCGGTCGCTGCGCCCTGCCACTCAACCTTTATGAGGCCATGTGCCGGGCTCCTCTGGTGGTGGTGGAGGTGCCGCAGGAGGCACGGGCCGAGCAGATCCGCACCGATTACGTGCAGGATCTCTGGCTGCGCTATCTGGAGTTCCATGGGCCAGATGCAGGCTGGCCGCTGTTTGCCGGCTACCTCACCGAGGCCATGGCCAGGCTCAAGCGCCGACTCGGTGACAAGGATTATCGCGAACTCGATGGGCTGTTGCAGGCCGCCCTCAGGGAACAGGCCCAGAGCGGGGACACCCGCGCCCATCTGGTCTGGATCAGGCTGCTGCTGACTCGCTACTATGACCCCATGTACCGCTATCAGCTGGACAACAAGCGCGAGCGGATCCTGTTTCGTGGTGACAAGGAGGCCTGCCTCGCCTTCTTCGCCAAACGCTCCCCCCTTCAGACCCCTCAGGAGAGTCCCACATGTTGAAGTTCGAGGTGATCCCGGTCACCCAGTTCGCCCAGAATTGTTCCCTTATCTGGTGTGACGAAACCCGCCAGGCTGCCCTCGTCGATCCCGGCGGCGAGGCGGACAAGCTGCTGGCCGCCATTGCCAAACGAGGGCTGACCCTCACCCATATCCTGCTGACCCACGGTCATCTGGATCACGTGGGCGCCGCCGCCGAGCTGCGCGAGAGAACCGGTGTCGCCATTACCGGCCCCCACAAGGAGGATGCCTTCTGGCTCGATATCCTGCCCCAGCAGAGCCAGATGTTCGGCTTTGCCCATACTCCGGCCTTTACACCGGATAGCTGGCTCGAACAGGGTGACAAGGTACAGGTTGGCAAATGCGAGCTGGAGGTCTATTTCTGCCCGGGCCACACTCCGGGCCACATCGTGCTGCTCTGCCAGTCAGAACGCCTCGCATGGGTGGGGGATGTGCTCTTTGCCGGCAGCATAGGCCGCACCGATTTCCCGCGCGGGGATCACGGGACGCTGATCAAGTCGATCACCGAGACCCTGCTGCCGCTCGGGGATGAGATCGTCTTCATTCCGGGCCATGGCCCGAGCTCCACCTTTGGTCACGAACGGGCCAGCAATCCCTATCTGACACAGCCCATCTGGTAATCCCCCCGCTCCTCGCGGGCATCCCATTGAGCCTTGAGGCGCAAGATCTCCGGCATGATCTCGAGAAAACGGGAGAGCAGCCGGGGATCGAAGTGCTGGCCTGCACCATCGCGCATGGTGGCCAGCACCCGGTCCAGGGGCCAGGGCTCCTTGTAGGGACGACGCACGCTCAGGGCGTCAAAGACGTCGGCGATGGCCACTATCCGCGACGCCTCGGGGATCCCCTCACCGGTCTCGCCGGCGGGATAGCCCGAGCCGTCCCATTTCTCGTGGTGGTGCAGGGCAATCTCCGCCGCCATGCGAAAAATGGGGGCATCGGATCGCCTCAGGATCTCGTAACCGATACGCGGGTGACTTCGCATGATGACCCACTCCTCCTCGGTGAGGGGGCCAGGCTTCTTGAGGATGTGATCGGGGATACCAATCTTGCCCATGTCGTGCATGGGGGCCGCCAGCTCCAGCAGATCCGACTGCTCCGGGCTCCAGCCAGCCGCATCAGCCAGGGCCCGGGCGTATGCGGCCATGCGCCAGATATGCACCCCGGTGTCGGTGTCGTTGTAGTGGCCCGCCTCGCTCAGCATGACGATGGCAGTGCGATAGCTGCACTCGAGCTGATCGAGGCGCACCAGGGAGAGATGATTGCGCACCCGGGCACGCACCGTGCTCGGACAGACCGGCTTGTAGATATAATCCACTCCGCCCGCCTCGAACCCCTGGCTCTCGCTGTCTGCGTTGTCGCTCGCGGTGATAAAGAGCACCGGGATCCCGGCGTGAGCCGGATCGGCCTTGAGCCGGCGGCACACTTCGTAACCATCCATGTCGGGCATGCGCACGTCCAGCAGGATAAGTGCCGGCTCGTGACGCCCCACGGCGGCCAACCCCTCCTCTCCCCCTTTGGCAAAGAAGAGGTTGTACTCCTCCTTGAGGATTTGCCGCAGCAACCCGAGGTTGCTCGGCTCGTCGTCGATGATCAGCACGCGCGGTCGACTCATGGCGCAGGTTCCTCCCGATCCTCCAGATATGCCTCCAGCTTGCGGGTGGCGAACGGGATATCGAACAGCTCCAGGGCTGCACTTATTTCGCTCATCAGCTCGCAAGGCAAGTGACTCCTTGCCTGGCTCAGCGCCGGCTCAATCAGATCCAGATCCTCGCTCACCAGGGCCTGATGCAGGGCGTGCAGGCAGACCTCCCGCGCCTCCCCCTGGGCCAGCGGGGAGCTGACCGCGCCCGGCTCGCGCCCGGCATAGGTATCGATGGAGTGTTGCGCCCGCTCCAGGGCCTCGAGGAAGGGTGCGATAAGCTGGCTGGTGTCGCCACCCTGCTCGATGGCCTCGTTCAACTCGGCACTGATACGCGCCACATCGGTGAGCGACAGGCTGCCCGCCACCCCCTTGAGCTTGTGGGTCAGGCTCGCGGCCGCATCGGTCTCATGCTGGGCGATGTAACCCGGCAACACGGTACCGACCGTCATGTAGTCATCGCGAAAACGCCGCAGGTATTTAAGATAGACCGAGGCTTCACCCCAGTTGCGCAGTCCGGTATCGATATCGATGCCGGCCACCGGCTCGTGGGGGAGTAGTTCGTCGTTCACGGTGAGCGGCAGGACAACGTCCGGCAGATAACGCAGCAAGGTCGCGATGAGCTGCTCCACATCGAGCGGCTTGGCGATGAAGTCGTTCATGCCAGAGGCCAATGCCGCCTCCCGCTGATCCTTGAATACCCCGGCGGTGAGAGCCAGCACGGGAGTCTCCTCCCGCCCCGGCAGCAGGCGCAGGCGACGGGTCGCCTCGTAGCCATCCATCACCGGCATCTGCACATCCATGAGCACCAGATCGATGCGCCGGGCCGGATCTGCCAGGCAGGCCAGGGCTCGCTCCCCGTCGATGGCGGTGATCACCTCGGCCCCCTCCCGTTGCAGCAAGCGGGTCGCCACCTCCAGGTTGATGTCGCTGTCATCCACCAGCAGTATGTGCACGCCCGGCAGGCGCAGACGGCGCTGGCCACTCTCAAGGGGCTCCACATGCTCGCGCTTCTCGTGGATGAGACGCGCCACCGCATTGTAAAGACTGGATCCGGTGACCGGTTTGTGCAGTACCAGATCCACCTGATCCGAGCCGGGGCGGTGCATCAGTTCATCCTGGGAATAGGCGGTCGCCATGATGATGATGGGTGAACGCTCCTGCTGCTCGAAGGCGCGGCGAATGGCCAGGCAGGTCTCGAGCCCGTCCATGCCCGGCATGATCCAGTCGAGCAGGATCACGTCGAAACGCTCCCCCTGGCGCAGCAGATGATGCAGCGCCTGCTCACCGGACTCCACCACCCGCGACTGCCATCCGAGGGAACCCACCGTCATCGACAGGGCGTCGCGGGTCACCTGATTGTCGTCGGCGATGAGCAGCGAGATGTGCTGCAGACGCTCGTTCAAGGCCTCGGGCCGCTCTACCTGCTCCAGCCGGACGCGGAACCAGAATTCGCTCCCCTTGCCAAGCTCGCTGGTGACGCCGATGTCCCCACCCATCAGGTTCACCAGGCGGCGACTGATGGTCAGACCAAGCCCGGTACCCCCGAAGCGGCGGCTGGTGGAGGAGTCTGCCTGGGAGAAGGCATTGAAAATGTTGGCCTGCTGCTCGGGGGGAATGCCGATCCCGGTGTCGCGCACCCGAAACAGCAAGGTGGCCATGCCGTCTTGCTCTGATTCCAGCACGACCTTGACCTCCACCTCGCCGCGTTCGGTAAACTTGATGGCATTGCCGGTCAGGTTGAGCAACACCTGCTCGAGGCGCAGGGCGTCCCCAATCAGATGGGAAACCGGCTCGGGGGCACTGCTCACCACCAGTTCGAGGTGCTTCTGGCCAACGCAGGTGGACATGATGGCCGCCACGTGATCGAGCACCTCTTCGAGACTGAATGGCACCCGCTCAAGCTCGAGCCGACCCGACTCAATCTTGGAGAAATCAAGGATGTCGTTGATGATCCCGAGCAGCGCCTGCCCGGCCTGGTGGATTTTGCGCACCAGGGCATGCTGACTATCGTCGAGCCCTCCCTGTTCGAGCAGGTAGGTCAGCCCCATGATGGCGTTCATGGGGGTGCGGATCTCGTGGCTCATATTGGCGATGAAATCACCTTTGACCTGTGCCAACCTGGCCGCTTCCTGCTGGGCCAGTTGCTCCTTGTGCCTGCTGCGCACCAGTGCAGCCACACCGGTACCAAACAACAGCAGCAGCACGGCGCTGGCGGCCAATATGATCCCCCAGATGTGGGTGCGAATGGCCTGCAGCTCGCTGTGCGGCACCAGGGACGCGGCTTTCCAGATCAGCTGATCATGATTCTGTGCCGGGTACAGGGTGGTCCAGCTCCAGAGCCCGTCGGCAGACTCCATCTGGCCGTTTGATGCGTCCCAGAACGCCTGCCAGGCCTGGGGGGAAGTGTGCTTCAGGGTGAGATCCGGGCGCTCGAGCATGAAGCCCCACTCCCGGGATGGGTCCGGGCTGCGCAGCCAGTATCCATCCTGGTTGAACAGCATGGTGTGATCGGCTGCCTTGCCGCTGCTGTCGGCAAACTCCTTGAGCATACGGGCGGCCTGGACGTTGATAAGCAGCAAACCAAGATCACGCCCCCCAAGGCGCAGACGCTTGGCAATGCGGATCATGGGGTTGAAGGGGCGATCGATCACCCCGTGTTCAACGTTGAGATCGAGCGGCGAGACGTAGACCCGCTCCCAGGGCAGCGCCATGGCATCACGAAAGTAGTAACGATCCCCCTTGTTCTGCAACTGGTCGTCCGCCACCCGCCACAGACGCGGGCCCTGACGATCGATGCGCACTAGCTCCATGCCATCCGGGGCAAGCCAACGCACCTGGGCATAGTCGGGATTGCGGTTCATCAGGATGGTGAACTGGACGGCCAGGGTGTCACGGTCATTGCGAGCCGCCGCTTCGAGCAGGATGGGTTCTTCCGACATGCTGCGCACATGGCGCAGTGGCACCGCCAGCTCGCCGTCAAGGCGGCCGCTGGCGAGCGCCAGGAAGGTGTTCTCATCGCTGCGAACGCGATAGAGCTCGCGTTCGATCAGTGCATTGCCCAGCAAATAGCCACCCGCCAGGACCAGCAGCAGAATAGGTGAAAACAGCAGGATATATGTCCGTACGATTCCCTTCATAACGGTCAACATCGCCCCGAAAAATGGACTTGTCCGAGTACTTCTTGAACATCAGAGCACCACAACACGTGTCCTGCTGTCAATCATGCCTACAAGTAAAGACCAATAGTGCTGTTTGAGTATTTTATTTTCCCGGAAAAAATGCTGTAAAAACAAAGAGGCCACCCGATTGGGTGGCCTCTTCACAGGAAAGTTCGTTGTCGATTAGACGCGAACGAAATCCAGGTGAACCAGCTTGTAGCGAACCGGGTGACGCTGGATAGCCTTCACGTTCACTTTGACTTCTTCACCGTTGATGACCAGGGTCAGCTCGGAGGAGTAGAACTCCGGCTTCTCTTGGGCCAGGATCAGTTTTTTGTGGTCCAGGGTAACGGACACGGCTTCTTTGCCTGCACCGTAAACGATGGCAGGAACCAGGTCAGCATGACGCAGGCGGCGGCTCGCACCTTTCCCCAGGTCAGAACGGACTTCAGCTTGGAATACGAAAGACATAGTGATTATCTCTTTTAAGATGAATGTATGGTGTTGACTGCGACCGGTCAGCACCTCGCAAAACGAGCGCGAATACTAGCACGGGCCCGGAGGGGATACAAGGAAAGAACCCGCGTCACTCCTCTTTGGCCAAGAGGCACTCCACCACGCCTCTCGCCATCCCCTAACGCCCCTGCTCCAGACGGGCAAACTGCTGCTGTCGCTGGGCCGGGCTCAGGGCATCGAATTGCGCCAGAGTCTGCGCTGTGGGGCAATAGAGGCGCAGCCCGGCCTGCACCCGGATCCCTTTGACCATCCTGTCACGATTTTCCTGTACCAGCGCCAGCAGATAGCTGTAAGTATCCGAACCGCCGGCCTCCTTTGACTGAAGCTGGCTTGCGATACGCCACAGGGTCTCTCCCGCCGCCACCTGATGACAAACCCGCGAGGCCTCCCCTGCCGCCGTGGCGGAAAGAGTCAAGGTCGCCTGCTCAGGGGCAGAATCTGCGGTGGCCATGGGCTGTGCATCTCCCTGTCTTGCCAAGGCCTGGGTGGGGACCTGCCCCCCCAGCCGTGCGAGCAAGGGCTCCCCCAGGGGCATCCGTGCCTTCCTTTCCCGAGGCAGGGAGAACTCGGCGACAAAGGCGACAGCGCCCGGGACTTCGAACGAGGGGGCCGAGGAAGCGGCTTGCTGTACTGATTGGTGGGGCGCCATGCCATAGGCCATCTCATCGATGCGCTTTAGCCTGGCCAGGTAAGCCTTGGAGAGCTGGGCCTCCCCTTCGAACAGATCGAAGGGGGGCACCAGCCGGGCAGGAAAGAGGATCTGCCAGCGGCCATTCTTCTTTCTCTGTTCAAGTGGGGGAAACTGATTGCCCCGCCAGGCCGCAAAAATGGGCGGCACGGGGCGCAGCACCGGATAGAACTCCGGGTTGAGCTGCACCCAGGTTTGTTCCGCAATGGGTTGATACCCGCTGATGTTGACCAGTGCCACCCCCAACCAGATCCCCAGCATATGACGGCCTCCCTTCCCTTTGGCGTCCCGTTGCTTTCACACTATGGCTCAGAAAACAGATAGATAGCAGCTTAGCACTGGGCAATGGCGCTCTGCACCCGTTTATCCGAGATGGGGTATGGCGTCCCCAGTTGCTGGGCGAAGAAGGAGACTCGCAGCTCCTCGATCATCCAGCGAATATTGGCCACCTCGGTGGGAATAAGCTGGGATTTGGGGATCTTGGCGAGCAGTGCCTTGTACTCCGACTCCACGCTGTGCACCTTGAGCATGTAGACCCGATCCCGGTTGGGATCGATGGCCAGCTTCTCGAGGCGCCGCTCGATGGCCCGCAGGTAGCGCAGCAAGTCAGGCAGCCGTTGCCAGCCGGTCTCGGTGACAAAGCCCTTGTGGATGAGGTTGCCGAGCTGCTGCTGGATGTCCGACATGGCAAAGGCGGTGTCGAGCTGCATCTTGCCCTTGAGCCGTTTCTTGATCTCATGGGAGAGGGTCAGCACGGCTTCCACCTGTTTGGCAACCTCCACCACCGCATCGTTGAGCTCGGCGCGGACAAACTCCTTGAGCGCCTCGAAACCGGCTTCGTCCCACGCCATGCCGCCGTGCTGCTCAATCAGCTTGTCACAGCCACAGGCGATGCAGTCGTCAATCAGCTCGGCCACCTTGCCAAAGGGGTTGAAATAGAGCCCCAGCTTGGCCTTGTTGGGCAGCTTTTCCTGCAGGTACTTGATGGGAGATGGCACGTTGAGCAGCACCAGCCGACGCTGGCCAGCCCACATCAGCTGCTGCTGCACCACCGGACTCTCCACCAGCTGGATGGCGACCGAATCCTTCTGATCAACCAACGCCGGATAGGCTTTCACCTCGAAACCGCCCCGCTTCTGACTGTACTCCTGGGGCAGCTCGCCAAAGCTCCACAGGGTGAGGCCAGACTGCTCGATGTCATCGTCCGCCACTTGCGACAGGGTCTCCTGCACCTTGCCACGCAGGGACTCTTTCAATGCCTCCAGATCCTTGCCTTCCGCCACCTTCTTGTGCTTGTCGTCCACCACACGGAAGGTGAGTTTCAGGTGATCGGGCACCGCAGACCAGTCCCAGGATTCACGGGGCACGGTCACACCGGTCATGCGGCGCAGCTGACGCTCCATCTCGTCCAAGAGCGGCCCCTGTTCAGGGTTGATGCTGGCGAGCAGCGCATCGGCATAGTTCGGCGCAGGCACGAAGTTCTTGCGCATCGGCTTTGGCATCGACTTGATAAGGGCCACCAACAGCTCGTGACGCAGCCCCGGGATCAGCCACTCGAACCCCTTCACCTCCACCTGATTCAGGAGTGGCAGCGGGATATGCAGGGTCACGCCATCGGCGGCCTCCCCCGGCTCGAACTGATAGGTCAGCTTGAGCTTGAGGCGCCCCTGCTGCCAGAAGTTGGGGTAGTCGAGATCGCTGATGTGTGCCGCATCCCCCTTCATCAGCATCTCTTTTTCGAAGTTGAGCAGCTCGGGATCCTGCTTTTGCGCCTCTTTCCACCACTTGTCGAAGTGACGGCTTGATATCACCTCCTCCGGCAAACGGGCATCATAGAAGCGGAACAAGTCCTCGTCATCCACCAGGATGTCGCGCCGACGGGATTTGTGCTCCAGCGCCTCCACCTCGGCCAGGAGCTTGCGGTTATCGCTGAAGAAGCGGTGACGGGTCTCGAAATCCCCCTCCACCAAGGCGCGGCGGATAAACAGCTCGCGGCACAGCGCCGGATCGATACGGCTGAAGTTGATGGTGCGCTCGTTGACTAAAGTCAGACCATAGAGGGTCACCTTCTCCTTGGCCATCACGGCACCGTTTTTCTTCGACCAGTGAGGGTCGCTGTGGTGCAGCTTGATGAGGTGCCCCGCCAGCGGCTCCACCCACTCCGGTTCAATCTTGGCGTTGATGCGGGCGTAGAGGCGCGAGGTCTCCACCAGCTCGGCGGCCATCACCCACTTGGGCGGCTTCTTGAACAGGCCCGAGGCCGGGAAGAGGTGGAAGCGGCCATTGCGGGCCCCGAGGAACTCGGGCTTTTCCAGATCCTTGTTGCCGATATGGCTCAAAAGACCGGTCAAGAGCGCACAGTGCACCGTCTTGAAGTCTGCCGGTTCCTGGTTGGCTTTAAAACCCAGCTCTTTCACCGTCTGACGCAGCTGGAAGTGAATGTCCTGCCACTCGCGCACCCGCAGGTAGGAGAGAAACTCCTTCTGGCACATGCGGCGGAACGGGTTGCTGCCAAGGAGATCCTGCTGCTCTTTCAGATAGGTCCAGAGGTTAACAAAAGCGAGGAAGTCGGAATCCTTGTCTTCAAAGCGTCTGTGCTGCTCGTCGGCGGCCTGCTTTTTCTCCATGGGCCGCTCGCGGGGATCCTGAATGCTGAGGGCGGCGGTGATCACCATTACCTCGCTCAGGCAGCCGGTCTGCGCCGCACTGATCACCATCTTGGCCAGACGCGGATCAAGGGGAATGCGCGAGAGCTGGCGACCGATCTCGGTCAGCTGCAGTTTGGCTTCGTGATCGCCGGTGGCGGGCAGCTCGCGCACCGCCTCCAGCTCTTTCAAGAGGGTCAGGCCGTCCTTGATATGGCGCGACTCCGGTGGCTCGACGAACGGGAAGGCCTCCATGTTGCCAAGGCCGAGCGCCAGCATCTGCAGGATGACCGATGCCAGGTTGGTGCGCAGGATCTCGGGGTCGGTAAAGGCCGGACGGCCGTTGAAATCCTCCTCGGAGTAGAGGCGGATACAGATACCATCCGCCACCCGACCGCAACGCCCTTTACGCTGGTTGGCGCTGGCCTGGGAGATCGGCTCGATGGGCAGGCGCTGCACCTTGGTGCGCCAGGAGTAGCGGCTGATGCGGGCGGTGCCCGGATCGATGACGTAGCGAATGCCCGGCACCGTCAGCGAGGTCTCCGCCACGTTGGTGGCCAGCACGATGCGCCGCCCGGCATGTTGCTGAAACACCTTGTTCTGCTCGGCGTTGGAGAGGCGGGCGTAGAGCGGCAGTACCTCGGTATCGCGCAGGTTGAGCTTGCGCAGGGCATCGGCGGTATCGCGGATCTCCCGCTCGCCGTTCATGAAGATGAGGATGTCCTCGAGCCCCTCGCGTGCCAGCTCTTCTACCGCATCGAAGATCCCCTGCAGCTCGTCACGCTCTTCCAGCCCTTCGCTTTTATCACTGACTAGCGGGCGGTAGCGCACCTCCACCGGGTAGGTGCGGCCAGAGACCTCGATCACCGGCGCCTTGTTGAAATGCCGGGAGAAACGTTGCGGGTCGATAGTGGCCGAGGTGATGATCACCTTGAGATCGGGGCGTTTGGGCAGCAGTTGCTTGAGATAGCCCAGGATGAAGTCGATGTTGAGGCTGCGCTCGTGGGCCTCATCGATGATGATGGTGTCGTACTGGGTGAGCATCCGGTCGTTCTGGATCTCCGCCAGCAGGATACCGTCGGTCATCAGCTTGATGTGGGTCTGCTCGCTCACCTGATCGGTAAAGCGCACCTTGTAACCCACGTAGTGGCCAAGCTCGGACTCCATCTCCTCGGCGATGCGGGCTGCGACGGTACGGGCCGCCAGACGGCGCGGCTGGGTGTGGCCGATGAAGCCCTTGACCCCACGCCCGAGCGCCAGACAGATCTTGGGGATCTGGGTGGTTTTGCCCGAACCGGTTTCGCCGGCGATGATCACCACTTGATGCTCTTCAATGGCTTTGGCGATCTCCCCCTGCTTCTGGCTGACTGGCAGATTGTCCGGATAGGTGACCTTGGGCACGCCCGCCAGACGGGACTGATAGCGCGCCTGTGCCACATCCAGGTCAGCGGCGATGGTCTCGAGCACGGCAGCCTGCTTGGCTTCCGGCAGCTTCTTGACCCCGTGCAGTCGACTGGAGAGACGGCGGGCGTCGAGATTCATGCAGGCGGTAAGACGGCGGCGCAGCGCCTCGATAGAGAGAGACAAGGTACGAATTCCTTAAAAGAGTGCCCATCAAGGGCCATATCGATAGCTGGGGGAGATCCTAAAGAGCGAGGCTGGGCGGTGCAAGCCTTAAAGCGCCGCGCCAGCACATCAAGCCGGAGGCGTCATGACCGTCACGGATGAAAAGAGCAGGCCGGAGCCTGCTCTTTGAAAACAACCAGACAACACCGCTCAGACTCTGGCCTGATGCACGAAACAGGTGCCAAGCTGGGCGTGGATGGCCTGCATCACATTGTGGCGGTTGATGACCCCGAGCAGGCGCCCCTCCTCCACCACAGGATAGATCTTGGGCTTTTGACCCATCATCATCTCCGCCAGATCCAGGATGCTGGTGTCGGGGCCGACTGCCAGCACCTCCTTGCGCATCACATCCCTGACCTGGGCCACCTGTTCACAGTGGTAGGCCTCTTTCAACATGACGGCGATGCAATCCTGCTCGGAGACCCAGCCAATCAGATGTCCCTGGCTGTCCACTACGGGGCCGCCCAACTGATGACTGTTGAGAAATTTTTCCACCGCCGCCTGTACCATCATCTCTGCGCTGAAGGTGATGGGCTTGGTCTGCATGTAGTCCTTTGCCTTGAGTGATTCCATGACGCTTTCCCCCAACGAGCCTCCCGAGGGGAGGCAAGAGCCGGGCACTATGTCCGGCTCACTCCAAGCATAGTCCGCATGGATCAGGAGATGGATTGCAGCAAGAGCAAGAGCTCGTTCTGGCTGTGGCAGTCGGTCTTCTTGAACACCCCTTTCAGGGTGGAGCGCACGGTTTCCACCTTGACACCGCGCAGCTCCGCGATGTCGTTGCTGCTGTAACCCTTGCTCATCAGCACCAGCAGCTCCTTCTCGCCAATGGTGAGGGGATAGAGGCTGGCCAGCGCTTCGATGTCGGGGTTGAAGGCGTGCTCGGGGTCACGCAGCACCACTTCCACATAGCGTTCAAAGCGGCTGAGTCCGCTCATCAGGGTGCATTGGACCAGCAGCGGACGCAGGTTAGGCTGACGGGGAATGGACATATAGGCGCTGGCGCCGGGCAGCAAATAGGCAAAGCCATTGAGGATCTCCTTGAGCTGGCGTTGCTGCTCCTTATTCTGCAAAGAGAAAATGCCATTGATGGCCCGCAATTCCACATTTTCATCGGCGATACGGTTGAAGGCCACATTGGAATAATGAATATGCCCCTTGTCGTCTATGATGGCGCTGGGCTTATTATGGTTTTTCACCAGCTGTTGCAACTGATAGTTCTGGGTTTCCAGGGCCAGCAAGTTCCAATAATGGTGGCTCCAGGCCGCCAGTCCGGAATAGATTTCAGAGAGCGAGGTGAGGTCGCGACTACTGAAATCATCTTGCGCTGCACCACGGTAACTGCACAGGCCGCTCAGCCCCCTCCCTTTCACCTGGCAGACGCCGCCGGCGGCGAATTGGGCGCCGAAACTTGCCAGCAGGCCCACCGAGCTTGAAATGCTGTTGGCGCTGACAATCCCCTTGCACCCTTTATCCAGGTAATGGTTGAACCACACATCCTGGCGATGATGTTGCAGGTAAAACTGCTGCTGGGCCTCGGTCAGACCGCTGGAAAAAAGCTTTATTCCGTCGCTCTTGTCATCATCCCGCAATAAAAACAGGGATGAACTGCAGGAAACGTCGGCGCGAAATTGGTCCACGACGAGCTTAATGTCAGAATCATTAATACCGCACTCGTATAACTGGCTGATATAGGGCGATATCCTTTCTTTCTCTAATGCCTTCACACCCGAACTCCTAATTCTTATTTTTATTGAAGAGGCATCTTACTCTGCAATGGTATAGCCGAAAAGTAGTCAAATGAACAAAGGGTTTATGATTTATTCATAAATAGTCATGAATATAGGCTCATGAATGAATATGACCAGAAAGGGTAAATAGCCGCTCATGTTTTTCCTGGCGCTGGTCGCTTACTTTCCTGTTTTGCCTCTTGATGCCTCACCACCCACTCGCCATCCCGGCCCCTCTTCCCCCCAAGATCACGCTTTTCAACCTTGGGGTCATCTGCATCCACACCGATTCACATGTTGCATTTTGGTGACTTTGGTGTTTCCATTTTGAGCGCCGGACGATATTGTATATACAAATCATCCCCTCAATGGAATTGAACCATGCGGATAACAAGGAGAGAAAATGGAACCTGAACACACGCTCACTGCACCGGCAGGATCAGGGGCCGGCATCAAGCTGCTGCTGGCCAGTCTGCTTGGCATCGCCATCTTTTTTGTTCCCTTCGAGCTTGGCGGGCGCAGCACCATAGTGGTGGATCACCTGGCCGGCTTTCTGATTGCCCAGCGCCCCCTTGCCCTGACCCTCATTCTCTTGCTCATCGCCTATGGCGCCATCACCCCCTTGCTGGATGGCCGCTGGCGCGCCCGTCCCATCGACAGGGTATTGAGCCTGTTCAAGCTGCTCGGGCTGGCCCTGGCCATTTTGTATGTCACAGACTGGGGCCCTGCCTGGTTGATGACCCCGGATCGCCTCCCCTTCCTGTTCGATAAACTGGCCATGTCTGTGGGTCTCATCGTGCCTATCGGCGCCATGGCCCTGACCTTCCTGCTCGGTTTCGGCCTGCTGGAATTCATCGGGGTGCTGATGCAACCTGTGATGCGCCCCCTGTGGCGCACGCCGGGTCACTCCGCCATCGATGCCGTCGCCTCTTTCGTCGGCAGCTACTCGGTGGGCCTGCTCATCACCAACAGGGTCTTCCTCGCGGGCAAGTACACGGTGCGAGAAGCCGTCATCATCGCCACCGGCTTCTCCACCGTCTCGGCCGCCTTCATGATCATCGTGGCCAAGACCCTCAACCTGATGGGACACTGGAACTTCTACTTCTGGTCCACCCTGGTGATCACTTTCGTCATCACCGCCATCCTGGCGCGTGTTCCTCCCATCAGCCGCCTGGCTCACCATGGGGAGACCGACGAGCCGCTACCGGCTGGCATGAGCCGCTGGCAGGCGGCCCTCACCTGCGGCCTGACCCAGTCCCACCAGGCTGATCCCCTGCTGCGGCAATTGAAGGACAACCTCAGGGACGGTCTTCACATGGCCGCTGCCGTGGTGCCCACCATACTGTCCGTCGGTCTGCTGGGCCTGCTGCTGGCAAAGCACACTCCCCTGTTCGATCTGCTGGGCTGGCTGCTCTGGCCACTGACCTGGCTGCTGGATCTCGGCGAGCCGCTCGCCACCGCCAAGGCCCTCTCTGCCGGTCTGGCCGAGATGTTCCTGCCCGCCATCCTGCTCAAGGATGCCGACCTGCTGGTGCGCTATGTCGCGGCCGTGGTTTCGGTCAGCTCGGTGCTCTTCTTCTCTGCCTCCATCCCCTGCATCCTGGCCACCCGGATCCCGGTGAGCGTGGGACAGTTGGTGGTGATCTGGCTGCTGCGCACCCTGCTTGGCATCCTGCTGGCCGCCTTGTGCGGCAGGCTGGCGCTGGCCCTCGGCTGGCTCGGTTGACCAAGGCTCATAAAAAAAACAAAGCGCCATCAGGCGCTTTGTTTTTATCGGGATTGTCTCAGGGGGCGATGACGGCGAACCGGCCGCTGTTGAAATCATCTATCGCCTGATGGATCTCTGCCTCGCTGTTCATGACAAAGGGACCATAACCCACGATGGGTTCATCGATGGGCTCGCCACTTAGCAGCAACAAGCTGGCCTCGCCCTCCGCCTCCAGCATGAACTCCTCCCCGTTGGGATCGAGCAGCACCAGTTGTGCTTCGCCCGCGCGCTCCTGACCGTTGATCAAGAGAGAGCCCTTGAGCACCACCAAGGCGCTGTTCCATCCCGCTACCGCCGGCAGCACCACGCTGGCCCCGCCCTTGAGCCGCAGATCCCAGATGTTCATGGGCGAGAAGGTTCGGGCTGGCCCCTCTACCTCGCCTTGTTGCAACCCGGCATCGTTCCCGGCGATGATGCGCACCCGCACATCGCCCTCCTTGAGGCTCAGTTGCGGGATGGTGTCGCTGGTGATGCCCTGATAACCGGGCGTCGACATCTTGTGTTTGGCGGGCAGGTTGACCCACAGCTGCACCATGTCGAGGGTGCCACCACGACGGGTGAACCCCTGAGAGTGGAACTCGTCGTGCATGATGCCGGCGGCGGCCGTCATCCACTGCACGTCTCCCGGACCGATGATCCCCCCCTGGCCGGTCGAGTCGCGATGGGCGACCTCCCCTTCATAGACGATGGTGACCGTCTCAAAACCACGGTGCGGGTGTTCCCCCACGCCCCTGGCATGATCGGCGGGCTCGAAATGTGCCGGGCCAGCCCTGTCCAGCAGCAGGAAGGGGCTCAAGGCGCGGCCATGGGTCTGATACGAGAACAGCGAGCGAACCGGGAATCCGTCGCCGACCCAGTGTTGTCGAGGGGCGCTGTAAATACCGATGACTCTTTTCATGATGCTCTCCTGGGTGATCGTCACGGGATGTGCCGTTGCTCGCATTGTGAGTCTGGAACGCTGCGTCCGGTAGACGTAAAATTTGCCATCAGCGTCCTATTTTGTGAACGATAACCCCATGCAACAGGATCTCAACGACCTCTATTTCTATGTCCAGGTGGTGGATCACGGGGGCTTTGCCCAGGCCGGCAGGGCCCTCGGCATGCCCAAATCCAGGCTCAGCCGCCGCATCGCCATGCTGGAGGAGCGACTCGGGGTGCGTCTTATCCAGCGTTCCACCCGCAGCTTCACCGTCACCGAACTCGGGCAGGCTTATTACACCCGTTGCCGGGCCATGCTGGTGGAAGCCGATGCGGCGCAGGATCTCATCGCCGCGACCCAGAGCGAGCCTTGCGGTCTGGTGCGCATCGCCTGCCCCATCGATCTGCTGCACGCCCACGTAGGGAGGATGCTGGTCTCTTTCGCCCTGGCCCATCCCAGCGTCAAGGTGCAGCTCGTCGGGGTCAACCGGGCGGTGGATCTGGTCGCGGAGGGGTTGGACATGGCGCTCAGGGTGCGGCCACTGCCCCTGGAGGACAGCGATCTCGCCATGCGGGTGCTGGGTTATGCAACCCAGTGTCTGGTGGCAAGCCCGGCCCTTGTCGCGTCACTCGGCATGCCCCGGGCCCCCGCAGATCTGCTGTCATGGCCGAGCCTCGGTCATGGCGCCAGCCTGGAAGGCCATCACTGGACCCTGCTGGGCCCCGATGGGGCCCGAGTCAAACAGCACCACAACCCCCGCTTTGCCACCACCGACATGCAGACATTGCGTCAGGGGGCGATCGACGGGCTCGGGGTCGTGCAACTGCCCACCATGATGATGAATGAGCCCCTGGCCGATGGCCGGCTGGTGCGTCTGCTCCCCGATTGGGCACCGCGCCAGGAGGTGATCCACGCGGTCTTCCCCTCACGCCGCGGTCTGCTGCCTGCCATCCGCGCCCTCATCGATCATCTGGTCGAGGGCTTCTCCCCCCTGGGGCAGGCAAGTACGCCGCCCCCGCCATGATCTGTGCATGGCCGTTCCCGGGTGTGCTGACATGCAAAAGGCCAGAGCTTGGCTCTGGCCTTTTCATTTTTCCCCTTCCCAGAGGAGGGGAAACGGATACGGGCAGGATCCTCAGAAGGGCATTTTGAAGCCCGGGGGCAATTGCATGCCGCCGGTCAGCTCGCCCATCTTGGCCTTGTTCTGCTCTTCCACGCGGCGCACTGCGTCATTGACGGCGGCGGCGACCAGATCTTCCAGCATCTCCTTGTCATCTTCCATCAGGCTGGGATCGATCTCGATACGACGCACGCTGTGGCTGCCGGCCATGGTCACCTTGACCATGCCTGCTCCCGCCTCGCCGACCACTTCCATCTGGGCCAGCTGCTCTTGCATCTTCTGCATGCGCTCTTGCATCTGTTGGGCCTGTTTCATCAGGTTACCCATTCCACCTTTACCAAACATAGATCGTCTCTCGTCTTGAAATCCGGCATCCAGCGCCGGGCTGTGGGTTCATCTGCCCTAAGTGGGGGCAGCCAAAAGTCTTTTCAACCGGGGACAAACCCCGGCACGGTTTTTTCACCGCAATTCAGCGACTCAGTGGTTCGATGCTCTCGGGATGGAGCACGGCGCCGAAACGCTGCTGCAAGAATTGTACGTTGGGATCCGCCGCCAGATCCCGGCTCACCTGTTCACGCACCCCGAGATAGAGACGGTGCTCTATCTCGAGCGGCGTCTCCCGCGCGGGATCCGAGCCCAGGGTCACATCGATGTGAACCGGGCCGCCCAGCTCGGGACCGATGAGCTCGGCCAGATCGGCGCGGGCCTTGTCGCTCACCAGATGGCGCTGCTCGGGTTTGAGCAGCAGGGAGACCCGATTGCCTTCCCGGGTCATCACCGCGTTGATGGCCAGTTGACGCAGCCGACCACCCACCCCAGTGCGGGCGATGAGCTCGGCCCAGGCGTCCCCGCAATTGACCAGCAAGGACGAGGGGATCAGACGGGCGACCTCCCCCTCCTCCTCGGGTTGTTCGTCGCTTTCCAGCGCATCCCAGTCGATGGTCTCCATCAACGCAATGGCGGGCTGAGGCTCGCTGGCGACCACTGGAGGCGCGGCAGGCACCATAGCGGCAACAGCAGGTGCCGCCGCATCCGCGCTGCCGACGTCAGCGCCCAGATCCCAGGGCGGCAGATCCTCCTGCGAAGGAGGAGCCATGGTGGCGGGAGCTGGCTGGGCGGAAGTCACTGCCCGCGTGGGCAACGGGGCACTGGCAAACCCCTCGTCAAACCCCTGACTCAGATACTCTTCGTAGTCACTGGCCCCCTCTTCATAGGCATCGAGAGGGGGCAGGTCGTCATACCCTGTTTGCAAGGCAGGTCCCTGCCCCGGCATCTCGGGCCGCGCCGCTGGTTGCACCTCGGCCTGGGGCGAAGTCGCGACGGCAGGCATCGGGGCCGGTTTGGTCGCGGCCACCGGTTTGACGGGAGTGACCCGGGCAGGCGCGGCGTTTGCACTCTGCTCGCCACGCAGGCGGCTTCGCAGCAGATTGCGCTTGCCAAGCAGGCTCTGCATGCTGGAGGTCGAAGAGATGGCGACGTCTTCCCCTTGGACCTCAACCTGCTGCGTCAGCCCGGTGTCATCCGCCGCCAACGGCGCAGAGGCAGGCTCTGCAGGCGGACTGGCGGGCACCGCGGCCTCGTAGCCCATCCGTTCGGCCTCGCGCAGCAGCTCATCCTGCTCGGCAAAGAGCGGATCCAGCACTGCGCCCTCTTCCGCCTTGGGTGCGGGGGCGACGTGCTCGGCCGCAAGGACCGATGCTGGCGCGGCGGGAGCCTGTGGTGCTGCGCTGGCAGCCGGGGCCGGCTCAGCCCCCTGGGGCTTTCCCGGCAGGAGCGGCGCGCTTTCCCTCGCAGCCGCCATCACGCCGGAGTGCCCTGTCATGAGAGGCTGGGCCGCCAGGTTGGCGGGATGAACCACCTCGCGCCGGGGAGAGAAGGCCAGCATCCGCAGACAGGTCATCTCCAGTGCGGTGCGCCCGTCAGGGGCCCAGGGCAGATCCTTGCGCCCCCCCAGCACGATTTGATAGCAGAGCTGCACCTCTTCCGGGCTCATGGCTCCGGCGAGCTGCAGCAAGGCATCGGCATCCGCCCCCTGCTCCTGCACGCTCGCAGGCAGCAGTTGCGCCATGGCCACCCGATGGAGCAAGGCTTCCAGCTCGGCGTGAAGCTGGTCGAAATCCGGCCCCAGGGTAGCAATCTCGGTGATCTTGGCCATGGTGGCCGGGGCATCCTGGCGCAGCACCGCCTCCAGCAACTGGTGCAGGTGGTGATGATCGAGGGTCCCCAGCATGGTGAGCACGCTCTCCAGGCGCACGCTACCGTTGCCGTGGGCCAACGCCTGATCGGTGAGGCTCAGGGCATCGCGCATGCTGCCATCGGCCGCCTTGGCCAGGGCCAGCAGGGCGCGAGGCTCGAAGGGTTGCCCCTCCTGATCCAGCACCCATTCGAGCTGCCTGGCGATCTGGGTCTGATCCAGACTCTTCAGATGAAACTGCAGGCAGCGCGAGAGGATGGTGATCGGCAGCTTCTGCGGATCCGTGGTGGCCAGCAGGAATTTCACATAGGGGGGCGGCTCTTCCAGGGTTTTGAGCAGCGCATTGAAGCTGTGGCGCGACAGCATGTGCACTTCATCGATGAGGTACACCTTGAAACGACCACGGGCCGGACGGTACTGGACATTGTCGAGCAGCTCTCGGGTGTCTTCCACCTTGGTGCGGGACGCCGCATCGATTTCCAGCAGATCGACGAAATTGCCCTGATCGATCTCGCGGCAGGTATCGCACACACCGCACGGATGGCTGCTGATCCCCTGCTCGCAGTTGAGGCTCTTGGCCAGGATGCGGGCGATGGTGGTCTTGCCCACCCCGCGGGTCCCGCTCAGCAGGTAGGCATGGTGAAGCCGCCCCTGATCCAGGGCATTGGTCAGGGCAGTCAGCACATGTTGCTGGCCGACCACTTGTTCAAACGTATGGGGGCGCCATTTGCGCGCCAAAACCTGATAGCTCATAGATCTCGATGCTGGGAAACGAGGCATTGAGGCTGGATGCTAACACAAATGGAGGGCTGGCTGTATGGGGGATGCGCCGCCTTGGGAGGGATCGCTTGAATTTCAAACCGGTGCCCGTTCAGGCACCGGTTTGCGGCAGAAAGCAGGGTGACGAGGCCTGCCGCGCGAAGGGGCGATTTACGCCCCCGCGAGTTCCACCAGAGAGACCACCTTGACGCCGGCGGCGGTCAGGCGGGCATCACCGCCCAGGGACGGCAGGGAGATGATGAAAGCGGCATCCGCTACCTCACCGCCGGCGCGGCGGATGAGCTTGACGGTGGCATCGACGGTGCCGCCGGTGGCCAGCAGATCGTCCACCACCAGCACCTTGTCACCGGGCACGATGGCATCGGTGTGCAGTTGCAGGGTGTCGGTGCCGTACTCCAGGGCGTAGGACTCCTCGATGACGGCGCGGGGCAGCTTGCCCGGCTTGCGCACCGGCACGAACCCCAGCCCCATGGCGTAGGCAACCGGGGCGCCGAAGATGAAGCCACGGGCCTCGGTGCCGACAATCTTGGTGATGCCTTGATCACGGTAATGATCGGCCAGCAGATCGATGGTGGCCTTGAAGGCCTCGGCATTCTCGATCAGGCTGGTGATGTCGCGAAACAGAATGCCCGGCTTCGGATAGTCGGGAATGGTCTTGATGCTCGCTTCGATAAACTTCAGGGTTTCCGGATTCATTATTTGACCGCTTATTTTTTGAGCCCTGCCATGGCGGCGCACGGGGTCTCCGCCTGGGGGCAATAAAAAGGCCCGTCACGCAAAAATGACGAGCCAACTCCATAGCATTATTGCCGCGATAGCTTAGGGATTTCACTTCTTCATTGCAACCGGCTCCAGCACCGGCAGACGCATCAACCAGGTGAGCAGGATCACCATTATGACAACCAGCAGCCACCTCACCCAAGGCAACGGCACCACCAACAACGATACCGAGAACGAGATCAGGATGAAGATGATGGCGCGGCGTCTGGCGTGACGGCGAATGCCGCGATACTGCTGCCAGTCGAGGATGGGGGGGCCAAACCAGGGATGCGCCAGCAACCAGCCATGAAAGCGGGGGGAGGAGCGCGCAAACAGCGCCGCCGCCAGCAACATGAAGGGGGTTGTCGGCAGCAGGGGCAGGACTATCCCGACTATCCCGGTGGCGAAGGCAAGCCAGCCCAGGGCCATCAGACACCAGCGTTTCATGGGTACTCCTCTGCATGTATCACTGCCTTTAGCCTAACAGAGTTGGCCCGGAAGCTGACAGCCTGGCCCAGTCGGCGGCCGTCGATGGGGGCCATCGAGTGGGCAGACGGCTGACAATCCCGGCCATTGCCACTACAATCTGCGCTCTTTTTTCTCCCCTTGTCTTCGGAAGCAGCTATGCGCGTTATTTTGGCCCCCATGCAGGGGGTGCTGGATCACCTGATGCGGGAGGTCCTCACCTCCGTCAATGATTACGACCTCTGCGTCAGTGAATTCATCCGGGTGGTCGATCAACTGCTGCCCGCCAAGGTCTTCCATCGCCTCTGCCCCGAGTTGAAACAGGATGGCAAGACCCGTGCGGGGACCCCGGTACGGGTGCAACTGCTGGGACAGCATCCGGAGTGGCTGGCAGAAAATGCCATCCGGGCCATCGAGCTCGGCTCTCCCGGGGTCGATCTCAACTTCGGCTGCCCAGCCCCCACGGTCAACAAGAGCAAGGGGGGTGCCGTGCTGCTCAAGGAGCCCGAGACCGTCTATCGCATCGTCAAGGCGGTGCGGGAGGCCGTGCCTGCCCACCTGCCGGTGAGCGCCAAGATCCGCCTGGGATACGATGACAAGGATCTCTATCTGGACAACGCCCAGGCCGTCTATCAGGGGGGCGCCAACGAGCTGGCGGTGCATGCCCGCACCAAGCGCGAAGGCTACAAGGCGCCGGCCCACTGGGAGTACGTGGACGCCATCCGCCGCGCCCTGCCCATCCCCGTCACCGCCAACGGCGAGATCTGGAACCATGCCGATGCCCTGACCTGTGCCCGGGTGTCAGGTTGCGATGCCCTCATGGTGGGCCGGGGCGCCATCTCCCTCCCCAACTTGGCCAACGTGATGAAGACGGGGTGTGCCCACATGAGCTGGGCCGAGGTACTGCAACTGATGGTGACCTACACCGAGCAGGATCTGGCGAGCGACAAGGCCGACTACTACCCGAGCCGCATCAAGCAGTGGTTCTCCTACATAGTGCGGGAATACCCCCAGGCCGACGAGCTGTTTCGTCGCATCCGCACCATCAAGACCGCAGAGGAGATCCGCGCCGCCCTTGAGCACGAGTGCGCCTCACAGGCCTAGACTTGGCCGCCGCCCCGCGGCGCCCTATGATGAAGGCTCATTGACAGGAGGTCAGGATGCAGGGAGTGCCGGTCAACTTTACCCATCAGCACGACAGGGCCGATTTTCGCGCCCTGCCGGGGCAGCCTGCGACCGAGCTCTATCGCGCCCACATCCAGCACCACATCTTCGATCCCCATAGTCACGAGGGGTTTGGCCTCGGTGTCATTGAGTGCGGTGCCGAGCGCTTTCGCTATCGCGGCAGCCAGCTCCTGGCCGGTCCCGGCAGCCTGGTGCTGATGAACCCCGATGAGCTGCACACGGGCGAGTCAGCCTGCGAGCAAGGGTGGCGCTATCGCATGCTCTACCTGCCCGCCGATCGGCTCGAGGCCATCAGCGGCGAGCGCGACTGGCATTTCACCGATGCCGTGCGAAGCGATCCGCGCACTGCCCCCGTCCTGCAGGCGGCCCTGGATGCCCTCTGGCACTGTGACAGCGAGCTCGCCGCCGACGGCCTGCTGCTAAGGGTGTGCGAGACCCTGCGCCCCCATGCCCGGGCCCTGGCGGCCCCGCGCGAAGCGGCCCACCCTCTGGGCCGCGCCATCGACTATATGCAGGCCTGTTTCGCTCGCCCCATGACCCTGGCCGAGCTGGCCGGTGCAGTGAACCTCAGCCCCTACCACTTCCAGCGCAGCTTCAAGGCCCGCTTTCACGTCACCCCCCAGCAGATGTTGATGGCAATCCGCCTGCAGCGCGCCAAGGGGTGGCTGGCCGCCGGCCTGCCCGCAGCCGAGGTGGCCGCCGCCTGTGGTCTGGCCGATCAGTCCCACCTCAACCGTGCCTTCCTGCGCCGCTATGGCACCACCCCGGTCCGCTACCAGAAACAGGTGCAGGCTGGCCGCTAAAGCGCAATCTGGTTCAATACGCCCCCCTTCCCCCCTGCTAGGCTGGCCTCCTTCTTCTTTACCGGATATGAAACATGTTGATCGGAGTCCTGTTTGCCCTGCTGGCCGGCCTGATGTGGGGGCTCATCTTCGTCGCCCCCCTCTTGGTGGACGGCTATCCCCCCGCCCTGCTCGCGAGCGGCCGCTACCTCGCCTTCGGCCTCATCGTGCTGCCGCTCGCCTGGCAGGCCCGCAAGCACCTGGCGGCCCTCTCAGCCAGCGACTGGCGAGAGGCCCTCGCCCTCACTCTGGTGGGGAACCTCCTCTACTACTTCTGCCTGTCGGGGGCCATCTTGCGCATCGGCTCGCCCCTGGCGGCCATGTTTATCGGCACCCTGCCGGTGGTGACGGCCCTGGCCGCCAACCGCCTCTATGGCGCACGGGACGGTCGCCTCTCCCGCACCCGGCTCTACCCGTCCCTGGTGCTGATGGGGGCCGGCCTCTATCTGGTCAACAGCGCCGAGCTCACCTGGCACACCGAGGCGCGCACCGAACAACTGCTTGGGCTCGCCCTGGCGGTGGGCGCCGTGCTGTGCTGGACCTGGTATCCCCTGCGCAACGCCCGCTGGCTGCGCGAGCACCCGGGCCGCAGTCCGGCCGTCTGGGCCACCGCCCAGGGGCTGGTGACCCTGCCGGTAGCGCTCATTGCCTATCTCGGCAGCCTCGGCCATCTTGCCCTGAGCGCACCGGACTTTCCCCTGCCCTTCGGGCCGACGCCCCTGCGCTTCATGCTGCTGATGGGGGCGGTGGGGCTCTTCTGCTCCTGGCTCGGCACCCTGTGCTGGAACGAGGCGAGCCAGCGCCTGCCGACCGTGCTGGTCGGGCCGCTCATCGTGTTCGAGACTCTGGCGGGGCTCTTGTACGCTTTTATGCTGCGCGGGATCATGCCCCCCACGAGTACCCTGGTAGGTGTCGTCTGTCTGGTGGCGGGGGTGCTCTACGTCATCACCGGCAAGCCGCAGCACCTGCCGGAAAAACCCGTCAAAGCACGGTTAACTTGACTCATGTCATCTTGATAAACCGCGGGTTTCCCTATACTGGCCGAGTTTTATCACTCGTTTTTGGGGGCTGCTGTGTGTGAAGTGACGCAAGCCCGGTTGGCCGAATGGCATCAGCGCCTTCTGACCGACTGGGCGCAAACAAGAGAGGAGCTGATCCGTCAGCTCAAGGCCTGTCGACAAGATGACTGGGCACAGAAGGTGGAGCGCTGCGAGCGGGATCAACTGGTTGATCTGACCAGCCGTCTCGATCTGCCCGGGGTGGAACACAGCGTGGCACGCCTCAAGCGGCTGGACGCAGCGCTCTGCCAGATGGATCTGGGGCTCTATGGCTTCTGCTCCGATTGTGAGGAGCCGCTGCTCCCTGAACAGCTGGAACAGGATCCGACCCTGCAACGCTGCCCGCGCTGTGAGGCCCGCTACCGCAAGGGATTCCACGCTCACGAACTCTGATGGGGGCACCCTTTGTGCCCGCCATTTTCCTCCTCCACCCCTACTCGCTTCCCATCATGACCAACCCCCTGGCGCGACGATCCCGGCAACCCCCGGGGGCAGCCGCACAGGCATGAAAAAAGGGAGTCATGGACTCCCCTTCTCGTACTGCGTACTCGTCACTGTGCCAGCAGGTGGCCTACCAGCTCATGACGCCACCCTTGCAGCAGCATGGGCTTGTCCGCCCTGGCCCGCTCCTCGGCACTCATGCGCCAGCTCCAGGTGAAGTACTGGTGGATGATCTTCTTGCTCGCCACCAGCTCCGGTGGAATGTTGCTGGCCTTGGCCTTCTCCTCCACCATGGCCTTGATGCGCTTGAGCTCGGCCTTGTACTGGGGGAAGTCCACCAAGCGGCGGATGGGATCGGGCCAGCTCGCAGGATCGCTCTGCTGGGCGGCGGCGACGATGTCCAGCATCCGCTTGCCGTGGATCTTGATCTCGATGGGCGAGAGGCCCAGCTCGTTGAGATCCCGAAGGGAAGCGGGACGACGCTCCGCCACCTTGAACAGGTGCAGCTCTTTGACCACGAAGTTGAGGGCGAGATCCCGGCGTACCGCTTCCTGCTGGCGCCAGGCGGCCAGCTCGCGCAGGATGGCCAGCTCACGGCGACCCAGTTGCCAGGCGTTGACTATCTCGAGGTAGGCCTGACGGGGATCGCTGCCCTGGGTCTTGCGGGCGGAGTGGTTCTGGCACTCCTGCTCGAACCAGGGGAACTTGCCGCTCTCGCGCAGTCTGGCCATCACCTTCTCGTAGAGGGGCATGAGGTAGAAGACATCCGCCGCGGCATATTCCAGCTGACGAGGGGTAAGGGGGCGCGCCAGCCAGTCGGTACGGGCCTGATCCTTCTCAAGCTCGACCCCGAGGAATTCGTTGACCAGGGCGCCAAACCCCACCGACACGCCATGGCCCAGGAAGGCTGCCGCCAGCTGGGTATCGTGCATCTGGTTGGGCAGGTGACCCGCCTGATGCTGGATGAGTTCCAGATCCTCACCGGAGGCGTGCAGGATGGCAATCTGTCCGGCCCGACCGAGGCGCTGCCACAAACCGGAGAGATCCAGGGTCAGGGGATCGAGCAGGGCAAGCTGCTTGCCATCGTAGATCTGGAACAGACCGAGCTGGGGATAGTAGGTACGGGTGCGAACGAATTCGGTATCGATGGCCAGGGGAACGTCGGCCAGAGAAGCGAGATACTGATCCAGTTCGGCTTGCTGTGAAATGAGTTGATATTGCATCGTTGCCTGCACGTTGGTCGGATCCAGAAAGAAAAAACCGTGGATGTCCCACGGTTTTGCATAACGACAGCGCTGGACTGCAAAGCAGTGCATGCCGGTTACTGCTTGGCAATCTCCTCGTCGCGCAGCACGCGGCGCAGGATCTTGCCCACGTTGGTCTTGGGAAGTTCGTCGCGAAATTCTACCAGTTTCGGCACCTTATAGGCAGTCAGATGTTTGCGGCAGTGGGCAATTATCTCCTCTTCCGCCAGCTTTGCATCTTTCTTGACCACGAAGATCTTCACCTGCTCGCCGGACACCGGGTTGGGTACGCCGACGGCGGCCACCTCCAGCACCTTGGGATGCAGGGCTACCACGTCTTCTATCTCGTTCGGGTAGACGTTGAAGCCGGAGACCAGGATCATGTCCTTCTTGCGATCGACAATCTTGAAGAAACCCTGCTCGTCGCATACCGCGATGTCGCCGGTGCAGAGCCAGCCATCCTGCATCACCTCGGCGGTCGCCTCCGGGCGCTGCCAGTAGCCGGTCATCACCTGAGGACCGCGTACCTGCATCTCGCCGGGGGCACCCCGTTCGGTGACCTGGTTCCCCTCGTCATCCACCAGACGGATCTCGGTGGAGCAGACCGGCAGACCGATGGAGCCGTTGTAATCCACCAGATCATAGGGGCAGACGCTCACCAGGGGCGAGCACTCGGTCAGGCCATAGCCCTCCAGCAGCGGAGTGCCGGTCAGCCCCTTCCACTGCTCGGCCACCGCCCGTTGCACCGCCATGCCGCCACCGATGGTGAGCTTGAGCTTGGCAAAATCCATGCCCTTGAACTCGTCGTTGTTGACCAGGGCGTTGAACAGGGTGTTCACCCCTGTGATGCAGGTGAAAGGATACTTCTTGATCTCTTTGACAAACCCCGGGATGTCGCGGGGGTTGCTGATGAGCAGGTTGTAGCCCCCCAGACGCATGAACAGCAGGCAGTTCACCGTCAGGGCGAAGACGTGATAGAGCGGCAGCGCCGTGACCACAAACTCCTTGCCGCGCTCCAGCACGGGGCCATAGACACCGAGGCACTGCTCGACGTTGGCGATCATGTTGCGATGAGTCAGCATGGCCCCCTTGGAGAGGCCGGTGGTCCCGCCAGTGTATTGCAGGAAGGCGATGTCCTGGTTGCTGATCTCGGGTTTGATGTACTGCAGGTAGCGCCCCTTGGCGAGGGCCTGGCGCATGGTGCTGGCATGGGGCAGGTTGTACTTGGGCACCAGCTTCTTGACGTATTTGACCACGAAGTTGACCAGGGTCCCCTTGGCCAGCCCCAGGTTGTCTCCCATCCGGGTCAGGATCACATGCTTGACCGGGGTGTCATACACCACTTTTTCCAGGGTGTGGGCAAAGTTGGAGACGATGACGATGGCCTTGGCGCCGGAGTCTTTCAACTGATGCTCCAGCTCGCGCGGGGTATAGAGGGGGTTGACGTTCACCACCGTCATGCCGGCCCGCAGGATGCCGAATACCGCGATGGGGTATTGCAGCAGGTTCGGCATCATCACGGCCACCCTGTCCCCCTTGCCGAGCTTCAGCTCGTTTTGCAGGTAGGCGGCGAAGGCTCGGGACTGCTCTTCCAGCCGGCGGTAGGTAATGGTCTGCCCCATGTTGACGAAGGCGGGTTGATCGGCGAACTGGTTCACCGACTCTTCAAACATCTCGACCAGAGAGCCGTATTGGTCTGGATTGATCTCGGCGGGCACCCCTTCTGGATAACGCTTCAGCCAGACTCTTTCCACGAACTTCTCCTGCATAACTCGCACCTGTGCGCTCACTGTGTTGCCTCCGTCCCTGTCACATCCATTTCAATCAGTTGTTTTAAGCTCATGCTCTAATGCCGCACATATTTACATAAGACAACATCAATTAACAGTGAATTAACAAAGGGAAATGTGAGGGAGAAAGCAAACCTGACATGATTCAAAGCCGCCGATCCTACCGGATTTGAGCGAAGTTTTCGATATAAACGGCGGTTTCTGATGAATTTTCCATATGAAAATGATGGCCTCCTGCCACTGTCACCCGTTCAATGTGGCCAAAGGCCGCCTCCCGCAACTGCCACTGTGCCAGGAGCCCGGGGAAGCCCTGCTCTCCCCGGATAAAGAGCACCGGACAGGCGATGGCCCGGATCAGGGCCTGGGCCTGCCCCTCGCTCATGCGCAGGGGCGAGAGATCGCGAAGACGGGGATCACTGCGCCAATACCAACGCCCTGCCCGTGCCTCCAGTTGTCGCTCGCAGATAAGGCGTGCCGCACTCGGGGGGATGTCCGCCACCTTGCAGCGGGCAGCCACCGCCTCCTCGAGGGTGGCAAATCCACTGGTTGCACGCTCACGGGTACGAGTGCGGTTGAGGATGGCGCGGCGCAGCTGCCCCGGTACCTCCTCGTCGGGCTGGCTCAAGGGGCCGAGCCCCTCCAGCAGAATGAGCCGCTCGATTTGCTCGGGAAAAACGCCAGCATAGGCAGAGGCAATCAGCGCCCCCAGGGAGTGACCAAGCAGGATGAAACGCTGCCAGCCCGCGGCCTGGGTGATCTGGTAGAGATCATCCAGCCAGTCCACGAAGACATAGGGAGTCGACTTGTGATCGGAGTGACCATGGCCCGGCAGATCGACGCAGACCAGATGAAACGCCCCCAGCCAGGGGGCCAGAGGCAAAAAGCTGGCACCGTTGTCGAGCCAGCCATGGAGGGCCACCAGCAGCGGTCTGCCCTCCTGACCATTGTCCAGCAGGGCGATGTGCCGCCCGTCCGCCAGGCGCAGCCTGCGCTCCTGCAATATCGCCGTCATCCGGGCTCCTCAGCGGCGCAGGGGCCGTCTGGGCCAGAAGGGATCATAGAAAGGATCGTAAAAGTAGGGATCCATGTAGCGGATCTCCACCTCCTTCACCGGTGGCCACAGCTTGCTCCCCGTCACCTTGAGTACCGAGAAGCGATACTTGTGCTCGCCAATCTGGCTGTCCACCGGCTTGTCGAGGGTGCCGAGCACCGTCAGGCTGCGACCCTTGGCATAGAGGGTCGGGTCGACAAACCCCTGCATGATGGCGAGAAAACGACCGGGGCTCTGCTCGGTCTGCTCCGGCACCCCGTTGGACTTGAGGGGCAGATAGACCACCTCGATGACACTCTGATCCGCCTTGTTGTGGACCGCCGAGATGACACCGCTCCAGCGGGCCGGCTTGCCTTCCATCCCCTGCAGGGCGGGTTGATAGGCCACCAGCTGATCCGCAGGCTCATAGGCAAGCTCTTTGGGAACCGTGCTGCAACCGCCCAGCAGCAGCCCCACCAATCCCAGCATGATCACGGATTTTCTCATTCGTCTCTCCTTCATCGTCCGACAAAGCAGCCCGGGGCAGCCGCTGCCGTTTATTCGCGACCCGGCAGTTTCTTCCAGGTCACCTTGTCACGCAGATAGACAGGGGTGGCTTGCTCAACCGGCACCGCCTCACCCGCAAACCAGGCCTGGCGTGCCAGAGGCAGCATGTCGGCGGCCGCCGGGAAACGCACCTGGCTTGCCATCAGCACATCTGCCAGGCCGCCCAGGGCCTCACCATAGGTTTCAAAACCGGTGCCAACGCAGCTCACCGCGCCAGTCAGTTTGTCACGGGCCTGCACCAGTGCGGCTGGCTCGCTCACCACCTCCTCGCCCACCAGCGTCATCACCCCGTCCACCAAGGCGTAGTGGCCGAAATAGACCTCGTCCATGCGCGCATCGATGGCGGCAAGCACCTGCTCGGCCCCTTCCAGCTTATGGGCCCCCTGGGCCATGGCCGCCAGGGTGGAGACACCGATCATCGGCACGCCGGCACCAAAGGCGAGCCCCTGGGCCACGCTGATCCCGATCCGTACCCCGGTGAAGGAGCCAGGCCCACGACCGAAGGCGATGGCGTCGAGCTCATCCAACGATAGACCGGCTTCATCCAACAGAGCCTGAACCATGGGCAGGATCTTGCGGGTATGGTCACGGGGCGCCTCTTCCCAGCGGGAGTAGAGGGTATCGCCCACCAAGAGGGCTGCGGAGCAGGCTTCGGTGGCGGTATCCACGGCCAGGATCTTCAACTCATCCATTCTTTTTATTCTCTTCACATCAGTCAGTTAAATCGTCAGCATGGCCAAGGCCTGCCGTCATGCATGGCCGGGGGCAATCAGCCCCGGCGCGGCGGACTCACTCCCGTGGTCCGAAAAATTCTCCCAGGGTCGCCAGCTCCCGGGTCCGTGGAATGGCAGGCAGGCTCTTGATGAAGGTGGCGCCATAGGGCTTGTTGACCACCCGAGGATCACAAATAACCAGTACGCCGTGATCACTGCGATCACGGATGAGCCGCCCCACCCCCTGCTTGAGGGCAATCACCGCCTTGGGCAACTGCAGCTCGGCAAAGGGATCTCCCCCCTTGAGCTTGCAATCCTCCACCCGTGCCTTGAGCTGGGGATCGTCCGGGCTCGCAAAGGGCAGCTTGTCGATGATAACACAGGACAATGCCGCCCCCCGCACGTCTATCCCCTCCCAGAAACTGCTGGTGGCTACCAGCACGGCCCGACCGTTCTCCACGAAGGTCTTGAGCAGCCGCTGCTTGTTGTCTTCCCCTTGCAGCAGGACGGTGCGGCCGATTTCCCGGCGTAGCACCTCAGCCACCTGGCGCATCACCTGATGGCTGGTGCAGAGGAAGAAGCACCCCCCTGGCGTCTTGTTGATGAGGGGGATCATCAGGGTCGCCAGCTGCTCCCCGCGCCCGAAGGCATTGGGCTCTGGCAAGAAACGGGGTACGCACAGGCGCGCCTGCTCGGCGTAATCGAACGGACTGTCGAGAATGAGTTCGGCGCTGCCGGCCAGCCCCATCTCGGCGACGAAGTGGGCGAAGCGATTGTCCACCGTCAAGGTGGCCGAGGTGAAGATCCAGGCCACCTCGGGGCGCTGCACCTCGGCACCGAAGCGCTCGGCGACCGACAGCGGCGTCAGATTGAGGGTAAAGTGCAGACGCGAACAGTCATACCAGTAGGAGAAACCGGTCTGGTTGACCGCCAGCACCTCCCCAAGGCGAGTACGCAGCTCGCTGATGCGCTCGAAACAGTGATCCAGCTGCTCCCCTCGCCCGAGCGCCAGTTTCAGCACTTCATAACAGAGCCCGATGGCATCGTTGAGGCGGGCCAGCGCCTGGGCCCAGAGGGATTGTCTCAGCAGATCCCGGGTATTGCCGCGCCCCCCCTCCACGCCGAAGGCAAGGCGCAGATCCTGACTGGCAATGGCAAGCCTGTCCGCCGCCTTGCCAAGCTGGGCCATGTCATGAGCCTCTGCCCGGTAGGCGAGCTGGATATCCTGCGCCAAATCCTGGATGGTGCGGCTGCCCACGGACTTGCCGAAGTAGTGGCTGGCGATCTCGGGCAGCTGGTGCGCCTCGTCGAAGACATAGACCTGCGCCTCAGGCACCAGCTCGCCAAAGCCGGTGTCTTTGACCGCCATGTCGGCGAAAAAGAGATGGTGGTTGATCACCACCACCTGGGCGTCCATGGCACGGCGCCGGGCGATGACCAGGTGACAATCATCGTAATAGGGGCAGTCGCGACCCAGGCAGTTGTCGTTGGTGCTGGTGACGTGGGCAAGGATCTCGGCGTTCTCCTGTAGCCCCGGGATATCCCCCACATCGCCGTTGTCGGTAGCGGTCGACCAGGATTTGACCTTCACGAGATCGCTCAGGATCTCGGGCTTTTGCAGATGGGATTCACTCAACAGCCGGTTCATCCGCTCGATGCAGAGGTAATTGCTGCGCCCCTTGAGCAGTGCCACCGGCGGGGTGTAGTGAAGCGCCCCCGTGATGGTGGGCAGATCCCGATAGAAGAGCTGCTCTTGCAGATTCTTGGACCCGGTGCTGATCACCACCCGCTTGCCGGATTCCAGCGCAGGCACCAGATAGGCATAGGTTTTGCCAGTGCCCGTTCCAGCCTCCACCAGCAAGCGGCCACCTTGCTTGATGGCACGGGACACCGCCTCGGCCATCTCCAGTTGCGGGGCACGGGCCTTGAAGCCGTCAATATGGCGGGCCAGGGGGCCGTCTGGCTTGAACAGGGTCTGGATGATGGTCAAAGGCATGTCCCGCTGCAAAAGCGGGCATTATGCCAAAAGCGCGGAAAAAGCGGGACTGATAATGCGTTCAGACGAAGAGATCAATCCGGTGGTCCGGATCCGGTTTGTGATCATCATTCTGCACCGCTGGTTGATCAGGCTTTGGCGGCTGCTCTCTCTGCTGGTGATGCTGGCCACCGCCGCCATTGTCGGTGCCTATCTTGCGCAGCTGATGTTTCTGGCTGATCTGGGTTACTTCCCGCTTGATGTCATCCGGGCTCGGTGTCGAGGGTGCACGGGGCAGGATGGGAAATAACAGGTCCTGGCTGGGCATGATGTCGCCTCCTTTTGCATCTCATTGTCTAGTTATCGACCAGAAAATCGTTTTCTCAACTTTAATCGTCCTGATCACATTTTTCGGTTGCATTTTCTGTCAAGGCAGGTAGTTTAAACCGGGCGTCAACAACGGCATCTGATTTGTAAAGGATTGATTACATCATGAAGTTCAACACCCTGAAGACTCATCATCACCATCATCATCCCGAATAGTCTTTCAGGAGGTTGACTGCTGGAAGACACTTAACTGGTGACTTCCAAAAGGACCGCAAGATTCATGAACCCTCGGAAGCACATACTTCCGAGGGTTTTTTCGTTTTTGACTAGAAGGAAATCGAGCAATGGAAACACAACGTCTGCGCATCGCCATGCAAAAATCCGGTCGTCTGAGCCAGGATTCCCAGGCCCTCTTCAAGAGCTGCGGCCTCAAGATCAACCTGCGGGAACAGCGCCTCATCGCCCATGTCGAGAACATGCCCATCGACATTCTGCGGGTGCGTGATGACGACATCCCGGGTCTGGTGATGGAAGGGGTGGTCGATCTTGGCATCATCGGCGAGAACGTTCTCGAAGAGGTGCAGCTCATCCGCGCAGCCCAGGGGCAGCCCTTTGCGGTGAAGACCCTCAAGCAGCTCGACTTCGGCGGCTGCCGCCTCTCTCTGGCGGTGCCGGACGATGTCAACTACACAGGACCCGAGAGCCTGGCTGGCAAGCGCATCGCCACCTCCTACCCCGGTCTGCTCAAGCGCTTCTTCGACGAGAAGGGCCTGGGCTTCAAGAGCGTGATGCTGGGCGGCTCGGTGGAAGTGGCCCCCCGCGCGGGTCTGGCCGATGCCATCTGCGATCTGGTCTCCACCGGCGCAACCCTGGAAGCCAACGGCCTGAAAGAGGTCGAGGTGATCTACCGTTCCAAGGCAGTACTGGTGCAGGCCCCCAACCCCCTGAACGATGCCAAGCAGAAACTCATCGACAAGCTGCTGCCCCGCATCCAGGGGATGCAGCAGGCGCGCGAAAGCAAATACATCATGCTGCACGCCCCCAAAGACAAGCTCGATGCCATCACCGATCTGCTGCCGGGGGCGGAGCGTCCCACCATCATGCAGCTCGCCGGTGACACCAACCAGGTGGCCCTGCACGTCGTCTCCAGCGAAACCCTGTTCTGGGAGACCATGGAACAGCTCAAGGCCCTGGGTGCCAGCTCCATCCTGGTGCTGCCCATTGAAAAGATGATGGAATAAGCCGAGATGATGGAATAAGGAAGACACATCATGCAGACCCTGATCTGGAAGACCCTCTCCCCCGCCCGGCAAGCCGAGGTCCTGACCCGGCCCGCCCTTGGCGACGAAGCCGACATCGGTACCGTGGTGCGAGACATCATTGCTGCGGTACGCAGCCGGGGCGATGAGGCCCTGCGCGAGCTGAGCCAGCGTTTCGAACGCGCGCCCCGCGAACAGCTTCGGGTGAGCGACGCGGAAGTGGATGCCGCCTGCGCTCGACTCGGTGATGACATCAAGGGTGCCATCGAGGCCGCCATCGCCAATATCCGTACCTTCCACGCCGCCCAGGTACAACCCGTCGTGCGCGTCGAGACCCAACCCGGGGTACTGTGCGAGCTGCGCACCCAACCCATCAGCCGGGTCGGCCTCTATGTCCCGGGAGGCAGCGCGCCGCTCCCCTCCACCGTGATGATGCTGGCCATTCCGGCCGCCATAGCCGGTTGTCGTGAAGTGGTGCTCTGCACCCCGTCTCCGGCGAGCGACGAGATCCTGTTTGCCGCCCGCGCCTGTGGCGTCCGTCAAGTGTTCGCCATCGGCGGTGCCCAAGCCATCGCGGCCATGGCCTATGGCACGCAGACCATCCCCAAGGTGGACAAGATCTTCGGCCCGGGCAACGCCTATGTGACCGAAGCCAAGGGCCAGGTTTCCCGTGACTGGCGGGGCGCCGCCATCGACATGCCAGCCGGCCCCTCCGAGGTGCTGGTGATCGCAGACGAGAGCGCCAACCCGGCCTTCGTGGCATCGGATCTGCTCTCCCAGGCCGAGCACGGCCCCGACAGCCAGGTGGTGCTGGTCACCACCTCCGCTTCCCTGGCCGATGCCATCGGCAGCGAGCTCCAGGCGCAGCTCGCCGACCTCAGCCGCCGCGACATCGCCGAGCAAGCCCTGAAGGCAAGCCTGGTGATCCTCTGCGACAACCTGGAGGAGGCCTGCGCCATCTCCAACGCCTATGCCCCGGAACACCTCATCGTGCAGACCCGGGCACCCCGGGATCTGCTGGACAAGCTCGAGAACGCGGGCTCCATCTTCCTCGGGGCATGGACACCGGAGTCGGTCGGTGATTACGCCAGCGGCACCAACCACACCCTGCCCACCTACGGCTATGCCCGCACCTGCTCGAGCCTGGGGCTTGCCGACTATCAGCGCCGCTACACGGTTCAAGAGCTCACTGCAGACGGCATTCGCGGCCTTGGCCCCATTGTCCAGCGCATCGCCCAGGCCGAGGGGCTCGATGCCCACAAGCATGCCGTCACCCTCAGGTTGAACGCCCTGGCCGCCGAGCCCCAACAAACAGCACAGCAGAAGGATTTGTCATGAGCATCGTCAATCTGGCCCGTCGCGTTGTGCGGGCTCTCACTCCCTACCAGTCCGCGCGCCGCATCGGCGGCAAGGGCCACGTCTGGCTCAATGCCAACGAGGCCCCCCTGGCCTATCCCTTCACCGTCGAGGGGAGCCGCCTCAACCGCTATCCCGAGTGCCAGCCGGCCGAGGTGGTGAATGGCTATGCCGCCTACGCCGGGGTCAATCCGGATCAGGTGCTGGTAAGCCGCGGTGCCGACGAGGCCATCGAGCTGCTGATCCGCACCTTCTGCGAGGCAGGGGAAGATCAAATCCTCATCTGCCCCCCCACCTACGGCATGTACGCCATCAGCGCCGAGACCTGTGGCGTGGGGATTGTCGAGCAGCCATTGACCGCCAGCCGTCAGCCGGACTGGCCCGCCATCGCCGATCGCCTCTCTGACGTGAAGCTGGTGTTCCTCTGCTCCCCCAACAATCCCACCGGGGATCTGGTGGGCCGCAAGGGACTCGTCGCCCTGCTGGAGAAGGCCCGGGACCGCGCCATCATCGTCGTGGACGAGGCCTACATCGAGTTCTGCCCGGAGGCCTCCGTGGTGGACCTGCTCGCCCAATACCCGAACCTGGTGGTGACCCGCACCCTCTCCAAGGCCTTCGCCCTGGCGGGGATCCGCTGCGGCTTTACCCTGGGGGATCCCGAGGTGATTGCCATGCTGGCCAAGGTGATCGCGCCCTACCCCATTCCCGACCCCATCGCCCAGATTGCCGCCCAGGCGCTCTCTCCCATGGGGCTGGAACTGATGCAGGAGCGGGTGCTGGAACTCAACAAGCAAAAGGCGCTCATCAAGGCGGAGCTGCTTCGTCTGTCCTGCGTCAAGGAAGTGTTCGAGGACAAGGGCAACTTCGTGCTGGTGCGCTTCAAAGATGGCGCCGCCGTGTTCGCCGCCATGAAGGCCGCCGGCATCATCTTGCGTGATTTCTCCAGCAAGCCTGGCCTTGACAACAGTATCCGCATCACCATCGGCTATCAGGGCGAAATGGACGCCGTGCTCGCCGTGCTGCGTGACCTGCCCCCACCCTCTCTGTAAGACAAGCAAGGATGTAGCGATGAAAACCCCGTTTTTGTTTATCGACCGTGACGGCACCCTGATCGAGGAGCCGGTCACCGACAAGCAGGTGGACAGCCTTGCGAAGCTGCGCTTCGAGCCCATGGTGATACCTGTGCTGCGTGAGCTCCAGGCCGCTGGCTACGTGCTGGTGATGGTGACCAACCAGGATGGGCTCGGCACCGCCAGCCTGCCCCTTGAAAACTTCCAGCCGCCTCACGACCTGATGATGCACCTCTTCGAATCCCAGGGCGTCACTTGGGAGCAAGTGCTGATCTGTCCCCACTTCCCTACCGACGGTTGCAGCTGCCGCAAGCCTCACCTTGGGCTGGTGAAGGAGTATCTCGCCTCGGGCCGCATCGACTTTGCCAACTCCTTCGTGATTGGCGACAGACAGACCGACATCCAGCTTGCCGAGAACATGGGCATCCGCGGCATACGCTACCACCCGCAAGATCACGGCTGGACTGCCATTCGTGATCAGCTGATCTCCAAGGGGCGTGTGGCCGAGGTGGAGCGCTACACCAAGGAGACCCGCATCCAGGTGGCGGTGGATCTCGACAAGAGCGGTGGCAACCAGATCGCCACCGGCATCGGCTTCTTCGATCACATGCTGGATCAGATAGCGACCCACGCGGGCTTTCGCCTCAAGCTCAAAGTGAGCGGCGATCTGCACATCGACGATCACCACACGGTGGAAGATGTGGGATTGGCGCTGGGTCAAGCCCTGCGCCAGGCCCTTGGCAACAAGCGCGGCATCGGCCGCTTCGGCTTCGTGCTGGCGATGGACGAGGTGCAGGCGGTGATCGACGGGCGTCCCCGCCAGGAGGCTGACAACACCTCGCTGACCGAGCTGGACGTGGCCACGGCGCTGGATCTGAGCGGCCGTCCCTACTTCGTGTTCGACTGCCCGAGCGGCTTTGGTCGCGACAGCGTGGGAGAGATGGCCACCGAGATGGTGCCCCACTTCTTCCGCTCCCTCTCTGACGCCATGGCCATCACCTTGCAGATGAAGGTGGGCAGCGGCAACACCCACCATCAGGTGGAGGCGCTGTTCAAAGGCTTTGGCCGCGCCCTGCGCCAGGCCATTCGCGTGGAAGGGAGCGAGCTTCCCTCCAGCAAGGGGGTGCTGTGATGGGGAAACAGAACCTGGTCATCATCGACACCGGCTGCGCCAACCTCGCCTCGGTGCGCATGGCGTTCGAGCGCCTCGGCGTGCAACCCAGGGTGAGCTGCAAGGCCGCCGACATCGAGCAGGCGGACAAGCTGATCCTGCCCGGCGTCGGCACCGCCATCGCCGCCATGAAGAACCTCAATGAGCGGGAACTGGTGCCCCTCATTCGCGCCGCCAAGCAGCCGTTGCTCGGTTTTTGCCTCGGCATGCAGATGCTGGCACAGGCCTCGGAAGAGAACATGAGCGCCGATGGCAGCGAAGGAGCACTCATCGACTGCCTCGGCATCGTGCCTGGCAGGATCCGCCTGATGGAGGTAGGCAACCTGCGCCTGCCCCACATGGGCTGGAACCAGATTGAGCACGACGAGACCCACCCGCTACTCAAAGGCATTCCCAGCGGCAGCTACTTCTACTTTGTCCACTCCTATGCGCTGGAGGTGACCGACGCGACCCTGGCGACCTGCGACTACGGCCTGCCCTTTACCGCCATCGTCGGGCGGGACAACTTCTTTGGCGCCCAATTCCACCCGGAGCGATCCGGCCCGGCCGGTGCCCGCCTACTGCAAAACTTTCTGGAGCTATGACAGGCATGATTATTCCCGCAATCGACCTCATCAACGGTCAGGTCGTGCGCCTCTACCAGGGCGACTACGGCCAGAAAACCGCCTACAGCGACAACCCGCAGGCCCGCTTCGATGACTATGTCAGCCAGGGGGCGGCGCAGCTGCACCTGGTGGATCTGGACGGCGCCAAGGATGCCAAGGCCCGCCAGTTGGCCCTCATCGCCCAGCTGCTGTCCGCCACCGAGGCACCGGTGCAGGTCGGCGGCGGTGTGCGCAGCGAACAGGATGTGGCCGACTTGCTGGCGGCTGGCGCCAGTCGGGTGGTGATCGGCTCCACCGCCGTCAAATCCCCGGATCTGGTGGCCAGCTGGATGGAGAAATATGGCCCCGAGCGCATCGTGCTGGCCCTAGATGTCAACATCGATGAACAGGGCAATCGCCACATCGCGGTGGCTGGCTGGCAGGAGAACAGCGGCATCTCCATCGAGGCGCTGATCGAGCGCTTCCTCCCCGTCGGGCTCAGACACGTGCTCTGCACCGACATCAGCCGGGACGGTACCCTGGCGGGCACCAACGTCGAACTCTACCGGGATCTCTGTGCCCGCTACCCGAGCGTCGGCTTCCAGGCCTCCGGCGGTATCGGCGGTCTGGCGGATATCGAGGCGCTCAAGGGAACCGGCGTCAAGGGGATCATCCTCGGCCGTGCCCTGCTGGAGGGCAAGTTTGACGTGGCAGAAGCCATTCGCTGCTGGGGTGACGGCCGCGCTGCGTGACGCGCCCTTTCCGGCATCAGACAGCCTGCCCATCCGGGCAGGCCTCTTTCTCCCCGATGGGGGCGAACCTTATGATTTGGCAGCAATTGGCTCTATACTCGACCTCACAGGGATAGCGTCATGGAAGACATATGTTGACACCTCACAACGCCACCATCCTGATCGTCGACGACTCACCCGAAAATCTGATGGTACTGACCGAATTGCTTTCGCCTCATTACCGCGTGCTGGCTGCGCAGAGCGGGGAAAAATGCCTGCGCATCGTCAGCGCGGATCCAAAGCCTGACCTCATCCTGCTGGATGTGATGATGCCCGGCATGGATGGTTATGAAGTGCTCAGGCAATTGCGTCAGTCCCCGATCAGCAGCCGTATTCCCGTCGTTCTGCTCACCGCCCTCGCCGACCCCCAGAGCGAGGAGTTCGGCCTCTCCCTCGGCGCCGCCGATTACATCACCAAGCCCATCAAGCCGGTGGTCGTTCAGGCCCGGGTGCGTACCCAGCTGGAGGCCAAGCAGGCCCGTGACGGCCTGCAAAACCAGAATGCGGCGCTGGAAGCCGAGGTCGCGCGGCGAATGGCGGAAAACGACCTGATCCAGCAGGTCTCCATCCGCGCTCTCGCTCATCTGGCGGAGATCCGCGACCCCGAAACCGGCAACCATATCCTGCGCACCCAGGGCTATGTGCGTCTGCTGGCAAGCGCCCTGGCTGATCACCCCCGTTTCGCCGATACCCTGACCCCGGGTTACATCGACCTGCTGAGCCGCTCCGCACCGCTTCATGATATTGGCAAGGTGGGCATTCCCGACCACATCCTGCTCAAGCCGGGCAAGCTGACCCCGGAGGAGTGGCAGATCATGCGCACCCACGCCAAGCTCGGCAGCGATGCCATCGAGGAGGCCGAACAGGACATGGAGCAGCCCCTGGCCTTCCTCACCCTGGCCAAGGAGATCGCCCACTGGCACCACGAGAAGTGGGATGGCAGCGGCTACCCGGACGGCTTGCAAGGGGACGCCATACCCCTCTCGGCCCGCCTGATGGCACTGGCAGACGTGTTTGACGCCCTCATCTGCGCCAGGGTCTACAAGCCGGCCATGAGCTACGACGAGGCTCGCGCCCTCATCCTCTCCGGCAGTGGCCACCATTTCGACCCCGATGTCGTGACCGCCTTCGATCGCCATTTCGACGCGTTCGTCACCATTGCCGAACGCTACCAGGATGGCAGCGAGGCCGTGGATGGCTGAGGCTCCTCTGACCCGGGCACATGTGCTCAACGTCGTGCTCACCTATGCCGCCGTGGCAAGCCTGTGGATCCTGCTCTCCGACAAGGCGGTGGAGTGGCTGTTCAGCACCCCTGCCCAGTTCGCCATGGCAAGCACCATCAAGGGCTGGCTCTTTATCCTCATCACGGCCCTCATGCTCTATGCCATGCTGCGTCGTCGCATTGACACCACCGGCAGCACACCTGTCTTTACGCGGCGTCAATGGATCCCCTTCCTGTTGCTCAACGGGCTCATTCTGGCCCTGACCGCCATGGCCATCGCCCGCAACATCGAACTGGCACGCAACAAGGAGGTGGCTCGTCTCGAAGCCATCGCCGATCTCAAGAGCCAGCGCGTCACCGAGTGGCTCGGTACCCACGAGGAGGATATTCACCAGCTCATAAAGGGTCTGGGCAGTACTGATTTCTATCGCCCCGGACAAGCACCATCCTCACCCGAAGCGATCACGCCACCACTGGCAAGGCTGCTCGAATTCATCTCGGTACGCGGATTTCACGGTGCGGCCGTGTTCAATCCTGCCGGGCAACCCCTGTGGCATACCCCGGGTGGCGACACCATGAATGCCACGTTGCGTGACGCCCTGCCACGGCTCGAGCAGGGCAACGTCATGCGTCTTGGTCCCTATCTCGATGATCGCGGTCACGCCAGGCTGGATTTTCTGGTCAATCTGGAGGTCGCTGCAGGACCTGCCCCCGTGCTGGTGATGCAGATAAGCGCAAATCGCTGGCTCGATCAGATCCTGGGGGCCTGGCCCGTCCCAGACAGCAGCGGAGAAGCCATTCTGTTTCGCCAGCAGGGGGATCAGGTGCACTATCTGAGTAGCCTGCGCTATCGCCCGGAACCGGCTCTCACCCTGCACTATCCCGTCACCCACCCCACCCTGCTGGCAGCCCAGTATTTGCGGCTCGCCGAACGCGGCACGCCCCAGGTACTCTATGGCCAGGATTACCGGGGCAGCGAGGTCTTCGGGGTTGTCTATCCGGTCATGAACACGGACTGGTACCTGCTGGCCAAGATCGACAAGGCGGAACTCTACCAGGCCACCTTCAAGGAGAGCGTCTGGATCGGTCTCATCGGCCTGCTGGTGCTCTTTGTCACCAACGCCGGCATCATCCTGCTGCGCCAGCACACCCGGCTGCAGATGGCCGAGCAGCTCCAGCACTCCCAGTCCCAGCGGCTGGAGGCGTTGCAACTGCTCTCCGCCATCGCCGACAGCTCGGAAGACGCCATCTTCGCCAAGAACAAGGAGGGCAGATACATCCTCTTCAACCGGGCCGCCAGCCAGTTTGTCGGCAAGCCGGTTGACGAGGTGCTGGGCCAGGATGATCTGACGCTCTTCCCGCCGCAGCAGGCGCAGATGCTGATGGCATCCGGGCGCCAGGTCATAGAGCGCAACCGGGTGCAGACCGAGGAGGAGTACCTGACCCTGCCCGATGGCGAGCATGTGTTTCTCGCAACCAAAGGCCCCTTGCAAGACAGCGAGGGGCAGGTGATCGGGATCTTCGGCATCTCTCGGGACATCACGGATTTCAAACGGGCCGAGGCCGACTTGCGAGAGCGGGAGGGGCTGTTCCGTGCCCTGGTGGAGCAATCCCTTGCCGGGATCTACATCATCCAGCAAGGTCGACTCTGCTACATCAACCCCTGTTTTGCCCGACTGTTTGGCTATGACACTCCGGGGGCGCTGATCGCCGTTGGCCAGTTGCACGCCCTTGCCGCTCCCAAGGACAGCACCAGGGTCGCCGAGCTGGTGCGCGCGTGCGAGCAGGACGCGCGCGATATTCACACCCGCTTCAGTGCCCTGCATCAGCACGGGGAATCTCTGGAGGTCGAGCTGTACGGGCGGCGCGTCGACTACCTCGGTCAGCCCGCCATCATCGGCATTCTGCTCGATGTCACCGAACGGGAGCAGGTTGAACAGGCCCTGACCCGCCAGGCCAGCGAGCTGCGCCAGCAGAACCATGAGCTGGAGCGGTTCAACAAGGTGATGGTGGACAGGGAGCTCGCCATGCTGGCCCTCAAGCACCAGATCAACGGGCTCTCCCGTCAGCTCGGAGTGCCGCCCCCCTATCCCCAGGCCCCCATGCCACCGGAGGATCTCCCATGATGAGCTGGTCACCCCTGTGGCATGTGCGCCCCTCCACCCAGCGCTGGGGGATCTCCCTGCTGGCCGTGCTGCTGCCCGTTCTGATGTTGCAAATCCGGGTCCAGCTGCCCATTGCCTTTGGCGAGCGACCGCTGCTGGTTCTCTTCATGTTGCCCATCATCGTTTGCGCCCTGTTGGGGGGCTTGTTGCCAGGTCTGCTCTGCACCCTGATCACCGCCCTGGTCACCAGCTATTTCATGCTCCCCCCCATTTATTCACTGAGTGTCGAGGCTGGCCAGGATCTGGTGCAATGGTGCCTGCTCATCGCCAACGGTCTGCTCATCAGCGTGCTCAGTGCCGCCTTTCATCGCGCCCGGGCCAGAGAGGTCCTGCGCTGGCAGGAGCTGATGAACACCCAGAACCAGTTGCAGCAGAGCGAGAACCGCTTCCAGGTCACCTTCGAACAGGCGGCGGTCGGCATCGCCCTGGTCTCCCCCGATGGACACTGGCTGCGTGTCAATCAGCGGCTGTGCCACATCCTGGGCTACCGGGCCGACGAACTCACCGGGATGACGTTCCAGCAGTTGACCCACCCGGACGATCTCTACCTCGATGAGGCCCACGTGGCCCGGGTGCTGGCGGGGACAATCCCCCACTACACCCTGGAGAAGCGCTACCTGCACAAGGGGGGCGAGATCATCTGGACCACCCTGACGGTGGCCCTGGTGCGCGACGCCGAAGGCAATCCCGACTACTTCATCTCCATCATCGAGGACAACCGGCAGAACAAGGAGACCGAGGAGGCGCTGCGCCGCAACGAAGCCATACTGCGCGAGTCCCAGCGTCTCGCCAAGATAGGGAACTGGCGCTGGCGCGTGGCCGATGACAGCCACTTCTGGTCACCGGAGATCTATCGCATCTATGGCCGGGATCCGGCCCTCCCCCCCGCCGTCTATCCCGAGGTCAGAAAATACTTCACCCAGGAGGGGTGGCACACGGTGGCCCAGGCCGTCGAGCGCTGCAGGATGGACGGGCAGCCCTACGAGTGCGATGCCGAAGTGATCACGGAGCAGGGGGAGACCGCCTGGGTCATTGCCCGCGGGGCGGCGCTCAGGGACAGGGATGGCACCATACTCGAGCTCTACGGCACCGTGCAGGACATCACGGAGCGCAAGCTCGCGGAGCAGCGCCTGCAACACAATCAGCAGATGGCGCTCGATACCCAGCGTCGTGCTCGCCTCGCAGCCCTGAACCTGATGGACGACGCCATCAGTGCACGGGTGCGCGCCGAAACCGTCAGCAGCGCCCTGCGCGAGAGCGAACAGCGCCTGCTGATGGCCCAGGAAGGAGCCCATGTCGGCATCTGGGAATGGGACATGGTCAGCAACCGCCTCTTCTTCTCGCCGGAATGTGCCCGCCTCTATGGCCGCAGTGCCGAGGCGCTCGGCGAGCTTGCCGCCTGGCAAGCCTGCCTGCATCCGGATGACAGGCCCCGCATCGAGCAGTTGCTGGCGGAGCGGGCGGTCAGCGGCGCCCCCGTCGAGCTGGAGTTCAGGATCCTGCTGCCAGATGGCGGCATCCGCTGGCTGGTGAGCAAAGGGAGCGTCTATCGGGACGCCCAGCAGCGGCCCGTGCGCCTCCTTGGCATCCATCTGGACATCACCCAGAGCAAGCTGGCCGAGCAGCAGTTGCGCCAGTTGTCCCTGGCCCTCGAACAGAGCCCTGACGGCGTCTTCATCACCGACACCCGGGCGCGCATCGAGTACGTCAACCCCGCTTTCCTCGCCGCCAGCGGTTACCAGCAGCACGAAGTGATAGGCCGGACCCCGTCCCTGCTGCGCTCAGGCCTCACCCCGGATGCCAGCTATGTCGCCCTGTGGGATGCCATCAACCACGGCCAGCGCTGGCATGGCGAATTCATCAACCAGCGCAAGGATGGCTCCCACTACCAGGTGCTGGCCACGGTATCGCCGATCCGCCAGGAGAGCGGTGAAATCACCCACTACGTCACGGTCCAGGCCGACATCACCGAGAAGAAGCAGCTCGGCGAGGAGCTGGACCAGTATCGCTACCACCTGGAGGAGATGGTCAACGAGCGCACCCGGCAGCTGGCCCAGGCCCACCAGCGGGCCGAAAGCGCCAACCACGCCAAGAGCGCCTTCCTTGCCAACATGAGCCACGAGATCCGCACCCCCATGAACGCCATCCTGGGGCTCACCTATCTGCTCAAGCGCGACACCCGGGATCCCACCGACCTCGAACGGCTGACCAAGATAGACACTGCCGCCCAGCACCTGCTCAGCATCCTCAACGACATCCTGGATCTCTCCAAGATCGATGCGGGCAAGATGACGCTGGATCTGACCGATTTCTCCCTCACCGCCATGCTGGACAACGTCCGCACCCTGATGAGCGACCAGGCCAGGGCCAAGGGGCTCACCATAGTGACGGACATCGGCGATACCCCCGCCTGGGTGCACGGTGACATCACCCGCCTGCGCCAGGCCCTGCTCAACTATGCGACCAACGCCATCAAGTTCACCGAGCAGGGAACCGTCACCCTGCGCGTCAGGCTGGCCCGCCCCCTCACCACCGGCTACCTGCTGCGCTTCGAGGTGGAAGACACCGGCATCGGCATCACCCCTGCGCAGCGCGAAAAGCTGTTCCAGGCGTTCGAACAGGCGGATGTCTCCACCACTCGCAGATATGGCGGCACTGGCCTTGGCCTTGCAATCACCAGCCGGATCGCCGCCCTGATGGGGGGCGAGGTCGGGGTCACCAGCGAGCCAGGCCAGGGAAGCTGCTTCTGGTTTACCGCCAGGCTGTTCAAGGCAAAAGAGGACGCTCCTTCCCGGACCCCGTCCGAGCAGGGGAACCAACAGTCCTTCAGCTTCCCTCGCCACGCCCGAGTCCTGCTGGTGGAAGACAACGCCATCAACCGGGAAGTGGTGCTCGAGCTCCTGTGCCACAGCGGCCTCGTCATCGAGACGGCCGTCAACGGCCAGGAGGCCCTGACCCGCGTCAGCCAGCACCCCTTCGACCTCATCCTGATGGACATACAGATGCCGGTGATGGATGGCTACAGCGCCACTCGCGCCATCCGGGCCCTGCCCGGCATGGACAGGCTGCCCATCCTGGCGCTCACCGCCAGCGCCTTCGAGGAGGACAGAAAGGCGAGCGCATCGGCCGGCATGAACGATTTCATTGCCAAGCCCGTCACCCCCGCCAAGCTGTTTGACGCCCTGCAGCGCTGGTTGCCCCAGAGCAAGGTCCCCGAGCTTGCCCCGGACGACAGCACTCGCCATCCCGTGACAGGCCCCCTTGCCCGCCTGCAGGCACACCCGGGCCTGGATCTCGACCAGGGTCTGGCGACCCTCAACGGCAATCAGGAGAAATACCTGGCCCTGCTTCGCTACTTCATCCATGAGCATGGCCAGGACATGGCGCGGCTGCACCACCACTTGCAGGCCGGGGAGCACCGCGATGCAACCCGCATGGCCCACAGCCTGCGCGGCGTGGCGAGCACCCTGGGGGCACATGAGCTGTCGCGCCACTGCCTGGCCCTGGAGCAGGCCATCGCGGGCGGCGACACTGAGCCCACCGGACTCATGTCATCCATCGATGAGGAGATCGCCGCCCTTTGCGCTCTGCTCGGGGACGATCTCGCCGCCCCGACCACCGATCTGGTGCCCCTGGGAGATCAGTGGCGCCAGCAACTGCTGGGCCAGATGGAAGCCCTGCTGGTGCAAAGCGACACCGCCGTGATCCCCCTCTACGAGCAGTATGCCGGTCCCCTTCGCCTCATGCTGGGGTCTCGCAGCGACACCCTGACCAGGCAACTGAAGGCGTTTGATTTTGATGCCGCCCTGCTCACCCTGCGCCAGCATATGGCAACGGACGAGACCCACCCGGACGATCGGGCTCCCCTCCCCGAGGCGCCAGCCTGCCATCCTGGGCAGGTGAAGGGCGACAAAGGGTTGAATCACTGAATAAAGTCATGCATATAGTGGGGTGCCCAGAGGCGACGAGACGGCCTGCCGGGCCTGTCGTTTCCCCCGTCAGGGGCCCCCGTTCAAGGCATGCCAACCCTGTTCCCGTCCGCCGCCCGGGCCAACGCCGGCGGCAGAACGACGTTTCTTTAACCGTGCTTTACATGGAGCAATGAGCATGTTGTCAAAGCGTATTATCCCCTGCCTCGACGTCAAAGATGGCGTGGTGGTCAAGGGCGTGCAGTTTCGCAACCACGAGGTGATGGGCGGCATTGTCGACCTCGCCCGCCGCTACGCCGCCGAGGGCGCCGATGAGCTGGTCTTCTATGACATCACCGCCTCGAGCGACGAACGGGTAGTGGACAAGAGCTGGGTAAGCCGGGTGGCGGAAGTCATCGACATCCCCTTCTGCGTCGCCGGCGGCATCAAGAGCGTGGAGGATGCCCGCCAGATCCTGGAATTCGGTGCCGACAAGGTCTCCATCAACTCCCCCGCCCTGGCCGATCCCACCCTGATCACCCGGCTCGCCGAGCGCTTCGGCGTGCAGTGCGTGGTGGTGGGTATCGACTCCTACTTCGATGCCGCCCTCGGTCAATATCAGGTCAAACAGTTTACCGGCGACGAGAGCCGCACCCGCACCACCACCTGGACCACCCTGGAGTGGGTACAGGAAGTGCAGCGCCGGGGCGCCGGGGAAATAGTGCTCAACGTGATGAACCAGGACGGCATGCGTCAGGGGTACGACCTTGAGCAGCTCAAGCTGGTGCGCGCCGTGTGCAAGGTGCCCCTCATCGCCTCCGGCGGCGCCGGGGCCATGGCGCACTTTCGCGATGCCTTTACCCTGGCCGACGTGGACGGGGCGCTGGCCGCCTCCGTGTTCCACAAGGGCCTCATTCCCATTCCCGAATTGAAACGCTGGCTGAAAAACGAAGGAGTCGCCATCCGTGAATAATCAAGCAGTAGACAATGCATTGCCGCTGGCCGAGCGCCTGGACTGGGCCAAGTGTGAGGGCATGATCCCCGCCATCGTCCAGCATTCCCTCAGCGGCGAAGTGCTGATGCAGGGCTTCATGACCCGCGAGGCGCTGGAAAAGACCCAGACCACCGGCCAGGTCACCTTCTTCAGCCGCAGCAAGCAGCGCCTGTGGACCAAGGGCGAGAGCTCGGGCCATGTGCTCAAGCTCGTCGCCATCACCACCGACTGTGATCAGGACTCCCTGCTCATTGCCGCCGACCCGGTCGGCCCCACCTGCCATCTGGGCAACCCCTCCTGCTTCGACGGCCACCCCGTGCCGCCGCTCGGCTTCCTGGCCGAGCTCGAACAGATCCTGGCATCACGCAAAGGGGCAGATCCCGCCACCAGCTACACCGCCAGCCTCTATGGCAAAGGCACCAAGCGCATCGCCCAGAAGGTGGGTGAAGAGGGGGTGGAAGTGGCCCTGGCCGCCATGGCGAAAGACAGGGAAGAGCTCATCAACGAATCCGCTGACCTGCTCTACCACCTGACCGTCTTGCTGCAAAACGAAGGCTTGGGTTTGAAGGATGTGGTGCAGCGCCTGCATGAGCGCCACACCAAGTAATTATTGAATTCTGTTCAACAAAACGGGCCCTGTGGGCCCGTTTCATTTCATGATTGCCACCTCGCCGGGGGATGGCAGGCCCCGCGCCGCCCTCAGCCGATACGGGTCCAGAAGCTCATGTTGACCGAGTCATGGTCAAGCAGGGTCAGGTACTCCCCTGCCACGTCGTTGTGCAGCCACTGCTGGCAATAGGCTTCCACCAGCGACTGGCTGGGGGCCATCACCACGTCGGCATAGAGGCCGTCGGCGCCGCGCAGCAGGCAGTGCATGATGAGCCCGGATTGCTGGACAAGAAACTCGGACTCGACCCGCCGTGACAGGGCGAGCAAATCCGCCTCCGTCACCCCTTCCCTGAGCCTGAAGGTGGCAAATTCGACGCCCCCTGCCTGTTGCATGTCACCCTTGATGATCATCTCGTTTTCTCCGTTGTGGATGGTCTGGAAAACCCAGCATAACGAAGGGCTACTGACAGCCTTGTGTCAGTCCTGAATGACTTTTTCGGCGCCACTGCGCCCAGGGGGGAACGCGTCCGACTGGCGCAGGGCAAGGTAATCGGCCAGGGTCGCGCCAGGTGGTGCCCCTTCTCCCGGTCGGCACGGCGCCAGGGTGTCGATGCGATCCACCCTGAAATCCCGGTAGGCCCGGCGCAGCGCACACCAGGCGCCGAGCGTCCAGCATCCGCCCCAGTAGAAGAGCCCGAGGGGAAAGAGCTGACGTTCCGTCCTGCTGGCGCTGGCATCCCGGTAGCCAATGTGCAGCCAGTGACCGGCCGTGATGGCGTCGTGCAACCTGTCCCAGCGAGCGTATGCAGGCTGCGCCGTGGAATAGTCCGGCACCCGCACCACGGGGACGCGAGGTGCCCGAGCCTCCTTGGCGGGCAGGGCCGCCTCAATCTTGGCGAGCAGGGCGCGGGCCGGATCGGCCATCCCCTTGCCCGTCAGCACCGCCACCAGGTTCACCCCGGTGATGAGGGCCTCCAGCTCGGCCGCACTCAGTTGCAACGGGGCCATTTCGAACCCCTCGCTCAGCCGATAGCCCAGCCCGGCTTCCCCGTAAACCGGAATGCCCGCCAAAGAGAGATCGTCGACATAGCGGTAGATGGTGCGCTCCGACACGCACAGGCGCGTCGCCAGATCCCGGGCGGTCAGGGGTTGATGCGCCCGCAGCAGGTTGGTCAGTTGAAACAGTCGGTCCGATTTTCTCACAGGCATCCTCAGGCTGGCGGGACATGGCGGCCATGGTAAGCCGGGACGGGCTCGAAAGGCACGTCTTGTTGGCTGGCGACCGCTACCGGCGAGGCCCTGCTTCTTTGCATCGCGCAACACAAAACGGGCCCGCAGGCCCGTTGATGGCGCGGCGCCTTTGTCGTCACGCCAACTGCTTGCGCAGCATGAATTTTTGCACCTTGCCGGTGGAGGTCTTGGGCAGCGGGGTGAAGATGATGCGCTTGGGGGCCTTGAAGTGGGCCATCTGCTCGCGGCAGAACCCGATGAGCTCGGCCTGGGTGAGCTCGCGCCCCTCCTTGAGCTTGACGAAGGCGCAGGGTACCTCCCCCCAGGTCTCGTCCGGCATGGCGATCACCGCGGCTTCTTCCACATCGGGGTGGCGATAGAGCACATCCTCCACCTCCAGGCTGGAGATGTTCTCCCCGCCGGAGATGATGATGTCCTTGGATCTGTCCTTGATCTCCACATAGCCGTCCGGGTGCCAGACCGCGAGATCCCCGCTTCGAAACCATCCCTGTGCCATCGCCTCCTCGCTCGCCGCCGGGTTCTTGAGGTAGCCCTTCATGACAATGTTGCCCCGCAGCACTATCTCTCCCAGGGTCTTGCCATCCATGGGGACCGGCTCGCCGCTGACGGGGTTGATGACCCGCATCTCCCCTTGCAGGGGGGAGGCCACCCCCTGGCGCGCCTTGAGACGGGAGAGGGTGGTGGCATCCTGCCCCTGCCAGCGTCTTTGCGGCTCGCACACCACGCAGGGGCCATAGGTTTCGGTGAGGCCATAGACATGGGTCACGGCGATCCCCATGGCCTCCATGCCGGCGATCACGGTGGCGGGTGGCGCTGCCCCCGCCGTCATCGCCTTGACCGGGTGGTCGAGTCCCTGCTTGAGGGCCGGATCGGCATTGTTGAGCATATTGAGCACGATGGGGGCGGCGCAGAAATGGCTCACCTTGTGTTCGCGCAGCGCCCCGTAGATGGCCGCCGCCTGCACGTGGCGCAGACAGACGCTCACCCCGGCGGTGGCCGCCAGGGTCCAGGGGAAGCACCAGCCGTTGCAGTGAAACATCGGCAGGGTCCAGAGGTAGACGGGGTGCTTGGGCAGCTCCCAGGAGAGGGCATTGTTGACCGCATTGAGGTGGGCGCCGCGATGGTGATAGACCACCCCCTTGGGGTTCCCCGTGGTGCCGGAGGTGTAGTTGAGGGAAATGGCCTGCCACTCGTCCGCCGGCAGCCAGCCGGGTTCGTCCCCGTCCCCCAGGGCGATGAACCCCTCGTAGTCGAGCTCGCCGACCAGCTCCCCTTCCCGGTAGAGGGGATCGTCGATGGCGATCACCAGGGGCTGGCTATCAATGAGAGAGAGCGCCTTTCGCACCACGGCGCCGAACTCCCGGTCCACCAGCACCACCTTGCTCCGGGCGTGCTGGAAGATGAAGGCCATGGCGTCCGCATCGAGCCGGGTATTGATGGTGTTGAGCACGGCGCCGCTCATGGGTACCCCGAAGTGCGCCTCGAACATGGCCGGCACATTGGGGGCAACGATGGAGACGGTGTCCCCCTCGCCAATGCCGCGACGGCGCAGGGCCGAGGCGAGCTGGCGGCAACGGCGTTCGGTCTGGGCCCAGCTCTGGCGAAGGGGCCCGTGGATCAGCGCCGGATAGTCGGGATAGACCCGGGCGGCCCGCCCCAGAAAGCTCAAGGGGGTCAGCGCCTCGAAATTGGCGGGCGTCTTGCCAAGGCCGGCGTCGTACATGTTCTGCTCTGTCATCGGATCCTTCCTCACAGGGACACAAAACGGGGTGGCTCTCGCGGTTCACCACGACCGGCATTGCGCCCTGATGCGGGGCCAGGATGCCGGCTGGAACCGGATGAAAGGGTATCAAGGGGGGCAGATCCCAGGTATTAGCGAAACGTCTTAGGGGCCCTCGGCCCTGCTCCCCCTGTCGCCAATCGCCGACGCTATTTTTGCGCGGTCACTTTTTGCGCAGTCAGCCCCTGTCGCGATCCCGTGGCCCTTGCCTTGAGCCTGCGGCGCAAAATGCCAAGAATGATCCCAAGCCCTCAACGGGTATGAGTACGAGGAGAAGAGTGATGAACAAATCCATGTTGGCAGGTGTCGGGATCGGTGTGGCCTCTGCGCTGGCATTGTCGGCGGTCGCCAGCGGATCCCTGTTTTCATCAGAGCCCCAGTTTGCCGAGGTGCTGGCCAGCAAGCCGGTGACCGAGACCATCAAGACGCCGCGTCAGGAGTGCCGCAACGTCACCCTGACCCACCGCAAGCCGGTGCAGGACGAGCACAAGATCCTGGGTACCGTGGTTGGCGCGGCCCTGGGCGGCGTGGTCGGCCACCAGTTTGGCGGTGGCAGCGGCAAGAAGGTGGCCACCGCCGCCGGTGCCGTGGCAGGGGGTTATGCCGGGAATCAGGTGCAGGGCAACATGCAGGCGGGTGATACCTACACCACCACGGAGCAGCGCTGCAAGACGGTGCAGGAGAGCAGCACCCGCACCATCGGCTATGACGTCACCTACCGTCTCGCCGGCCAGGAAGGGGTGGTACGCATGGAGAAGCAACCCGGCCCCACCATTCCGGTCAAGGATGGCAAGCTGGTACTGAGCAACGCGCAGGGTTGATACTCCGGTAGGAGCGCCCTGCCATGAGGAAGGCCCACCACGACGGTGGGCCTTTTTCATCTTCGCAACCCAACCTGTCTGCAACAGGTCTTCCCAACAAACGTCTTCCCAACTAAGAAAGGGGCCCGCAGGCCCCTTTTTATATTGAGACCTCATCCTCAGTGGCGACCGAAGGGCCACCAGGACTTGTCGTTGTCCAGAATGTCGACCCGGGTCTGCTGCAAGGCGCCGGGCTGGCCCCCTTCCACCCGCTCGAGGCTCACCCTGAACTGCTCGGTGGGCTCGACAAACCAGTCATCGATGATCAGCACCTTGACCGACTTGCTGCCCCCCTCGCCCGCGGCCCAGCTCACGGTCTGGCTGAACCAGGGCAGGAAATCCAGCCCCCAGCGCGCCGTGACCCCGTCAAGGGCCACCCGGGCCCGGGCCGGCTTGCTGAGATCGCCGCTTCGCACCAGGGGGATCTCGGCAAACCACTGCCCCTCGTTCACCGTGATACTGGCCTGAGCCAGCGAGATGGTGGACGGCGCCAGCTTGTCCTTGATGGTCACCAGGGTCTGGTGCTGATCCCCCAGGGTCGCGCCACTCGGGTCAAACAGCTCCAGGGTAAAGGTCTCGTCCCCCTCGTGCAGGGTGTCGCTTTTCACCGGGATGCTGATGGTCTGGGGCTCGCTCTGCCCGGCAGCCCAGTGCAGGGTACCGGTGAGGGGTGCCACGTCGCTTGCGTCCGCGCTGCCATGGACGATGCGATAACTCACACTCGCCTCCCCGTGGCTGCCATCGCTGCGACTGACACTCAGGGACAAGGTATTCCCCTCCTCCACGTTCGCAGCGGCGCTCTCGAGGCTCAATACCCCGGCGGGCGGCAGCGGATACTGGATGGCTACCAGCACCGGATCGTGATCCGAGGCGCTGAAGGGGCCCTCGGATTTCGCCAAGTGACCGCTGTACTTGCTGCCGTACTCGAAGAAGTTGCTCTCGGCGGAGTTGATGTGCCAATCCTCAATGCCGATCACCTTGGCCGCGAGGCTCGGGTTTGCCAGGGCGTGATCCAGGTTGCCGAGCTCCCCTTCATAGCTGTAGGAGTAGGTGTCGGTGCCGTGGAAGCGGGTGTTGAGGTTCACAAACCCATACCCCTTGCCAAGGGCGCTGCCGCTCTCCTCGAAGGGCTGGCCCGCCAGGGTGGTGAAGGAGGCGCTCATGATCTGGCGCGCCTGAGCGGCCGGATCATAGTCGGTCAGCACCCGGATGGGATCTTCCATGCCGTAGGCGTTCATGTCGCCGATGAGCAGCAGATCCCCGGCCAGATCCTTGAGGTGCTCCCCCAGCACCTTGGCGGCGGAGACCCGCAGCGCGTTGCAGTGACCCTGGCCATCCAGCGGATCGGCGCTGGCGTAGTCGGGGTAATCCTCGAAGCAGGCGGAGCCCTTGGACTTGAGGTGGTTGACCACCAGGGTCAGGGGCGCATCCCCCTTGGGCGAGCTGAAGCGCTGCACCAGCGACTCGCGCATCCCCTGATTGATGGTCACCGGCTTGCCGCTGGCGTCCACCGCCTCGGCCTGCTGCACCGGCAGCGCGATGAGGCCGGCGACCCCCTCCGGGGTCACCTTGGCGGGTCGGTAGATGAGGCCCACCGTGATGGCGTCGGTGCCAATGGGCTTGCCATCCGGCGAGGCAATCCAGCGGTAGTGATCCGCCTCGTCCGGCAGGGCCGCGTTCAAGGCCGCCACCAGGTTGGCGATGGCGGAGTTGTCACCGTAGCCGTTGTTCTCTATCTCCATCAGCCCCACCACGTCGGCATTGAGGCGGGTGATGGCGCTGACTATCTTGGTGCGCTGCAGCTCGAACTCCGCCACCGTCATGGCGCCCCGGTTGCTGCCGGTGGGGTTGGCATCGCCCCCCACCACCGTGGTGAAGAAGTTGAGCACGTTGAAGCTCGCGACCCGCAGATCCCCCGCCTCGGCGAGCTCGGGGGTTTCCACCCGATCCCAGCCGCTGTGATCTATCTGGCTGGCGTCGATGCGGTTGCTGGCCACCAGCCTGAACAGGTTGTAGGAGTAACCGAGGGCCCCCTCCAGCCCGTTGAGCTTGTCGCCGATGCGCAGGTAACCGTCCTCGGCGTTGAAGCCGGGGAACCAGGGCAGCACACCGTCCGGCGCCTTGGCGTCGGTCTCCACCACCAGCTGGTTCTGCTGGTTGCGAAGGGCCCAGTCGCTCGCCTCCTGGCTCATGGCGGCAAATTTCTGGGTCGACTTGATGAGCGGCGCGCCATAAGAGAGCACCAGGTTGTTGCGCTTGCCGTCGTAATCGAAGCTGAAGTTGCGGGTCACCACCAGGCTGGATTCAGGCACCAGCCGCACCTGCATCCCCTCGTGACGCTCCAGCAGCTCGGTCAGGCTCTCCCCCGCCACCGGCACCAGATCCACTGCCGCCGGCACTGCCCCAGCGGGCCGAGTCACCACCAGCTCGTCTGCGTTGATCTGGGTCTGGTTGAAATACTCCTTCACCTTGCCAGACACACACACCTCGGCCCCCGGCACGACGGCAGCGTTGGCCTTGGTGCTGTAGACGAAGAGGCCGTCGGAGGTAGCCGCATCCCCGTCCCCCTGCTCGTCCTGAATGAAGAAGCCCTTGTAGAGGCCGCTCACTACCTGGGTCACCACGCCGCGGGTGGCGTAAGCCTGTTCCGATTCGAACTTGCCGGCTGGCACCAGCGGGCTGCTGGTGCCCGGGCCCTGAATGGCGGGCACCGGCACCAACTGATCCACCGGGCAGACGAAGGCGGGCGGCTGGGTACCATCGCAGGGGCCATCGCCACTGCACCCCAGGCCACTGGCGTCATCTTTCGGGGCGGCCACGTATTCCTGCGCCGGATCAAAAGGGGACGTCGCATCAGTGCGGCCCATGGTGACGGTGGCCTTGCGGCGCAGGGTCATGTCCAGGGTCGAGACGTTGCCCGACACCCAGGCCGTGCCGGGATCCACCCCTACCTGGCCGACGCTGTCGATTATCTCGCTGCCGCGATAGAGCACCAGGGCGTCGTCACCGTTGAACACCAGGTTGCCGCTGGTCTGGGTCGTCTTGGCCAGGATCTCGGCATTTGCTGAGGGGTTGGCCAGCACCAGGGTGGCGCCCGGGGCGAGGGTGCCTTGCAGCGCCAGGCTGTTGGTGGGGGCATCGGTGATGGGTTTGCCGTTGGCGTAGAGGGCCAGCCGGTATTGGGAGAGATCGACGGCGTCGCTGCCGAGGTTGCTCAGCTCCACCGCCTTGTTGTTGCCCGAGCCTTCCAGGTATTCGGTGATGAGCAGTTGCGCCTGTGCCTGTCCAGCGAGGGCCAGCCCGACGGCCAGCGCCACCAGAGAGTGTCTTCCTGACATGGTCAGTTTCCTTTTTTATTTGCAGATCATGTTATTGGCGCCCCGCACAAGGCGGGCCGCAGCACCTTGGATGCAGCCATCAACGGGAGGCATGTCAGCCCCCGGCCGAAACTGCGCGCCCACTCTGCCCCGTCGGCGCCGGGGCTGCTGCGAGCTGGCTAACAATGACAACAAAATGTTGCGCCAAGGTGACGGGCAATACCCGAATGGGCAGTGTCTGCCATCGCTGCGCAGGAAGTTGTCGCCCCCCAGCCCCTGCTGGCGGCCTCTGTCAGGGAGCGACATCGGCGCCGGGGCAGACGGGGGGAACACTACGGCGGCCCCTGCCCGGTACCATTTCGTGAACAGCGCCAGTCACAGACTCCGGATCATGGACAAATCCATGGGTGCCATACCGGGCGCCACTCCCTTCGTGGCCCGAGAAGGCAGAAAACCGGGGGATGAGACTCTCTCCTGGTGCTCTAGTGGAACCGGTTCCAGTAATGACAGAAATAACAAGAGAGGGGATGACACAAACGTTTGTTGCTTTTGCGCTCGCGAATGGCAATAGTTCTCACTTTCTTTTTTGACCGTCTCTATTCTCGAGGTGCTACAAGATGTTTCGTCACCCCCTGGCAAAGTTGCTGCTGCTCGGCCAGCTCGTCCTGGTGAGCTGGATGGCGCAGGCCGCCCCCCCCGTTGAAGTGGAAGATGTGATGGGCCGCAAGGTCTCCCTCAGCCTTCCGGCAAACCGCATCGTGCTCGGTTTCTATCCCGAAGATTACCTGGCGGTGGCCGGTGAAGGCGGGGCCGAACGCCTGGTGGGCATGTCCCTGGGCTGGTTCATGAAGTCCCGTCCCGCCATCTGGTCTCTCTACGTGGCCAGCCAGCCACAACTGGCCAAGGTCCCCGACCTTGGCAACGTGCAGGATCAGAGTTTCTCCATCGAGAAGACCCTGGCGGTCAAGCCCGACCTGGTGATCCTGGCGAAGTGGCAATATGAAGCCCTGGCCGCGGACCTGCCACGCCTCGAGCAGGCGGGGATCCCGGTGGTGGTCATCGACTACAACGCCCAGACCCTGGCACAGCACATGGCGAGCACCCTGCTGCTTGGCAAGCTGACCGGCCAGGAGGCCCGCGCCCGGAAGATGGCCGACGAGTACAAGGCCAAGATTGACACCATCACCTCCCGCATTGCCGCCGCGAAGCGCACGCCGCCCCGGGTCTACATCGAGCTGGGTGACAAGGGTCCGGCCGAGTACAGCTACACCTATGGCAAGGACATGTGGGGCGCCATGGCCCTGCTGGCCGGTGGCGACAACGTGGCCGCCCCCTTCGTCGATCGCTGGGGCCCCATCCACCCGGAACAACTGCTGGCGAGCAAGCCCGAGGTGATCCTGATGGCGGGCTACGAGAGCGTGAGCAGTGCCGTCGCCATGCAGGTGGGCCAGGATGTGTCGGCAGAGACCGTGCGCCAGCGTCTGCAAGGCTTTGCCGCCCGTCCGGGCTGGAGCGAGCTGCCTGCGGTGAAGGAGGGTCGCCTCTACGCGGTCTATCACGGCGCCACCCGCAGCATCATGGATGCCGCCCTCATCGAGTTCATGGCCAAGGCCCTCTATCCGGACCTCTTCCAGGATCTCGATCCCCTGGCCACCTATCAGGCGTTCTACCAGCACTATCTGCCCATCCGTCCCCAGGGCACCTTCATGCTGGGCATCAAGCAGGATGACGCAAGCTAACCCCGGCACTTCGGGTGCGGCCCACCTCGGCCACCCCCTCTTCAGCAACCCTCTTGGATTGTGTGGGCGCCTCTTGCGGCGCCCGTTTCAGGATTGACATCATGAATGATTTGGCTGCCCTGCAGCAGACCCTCGCCCGGCAGCGGCAACGGGAGCGCCGTCGCTGGCACTGGCTCCTGCTGCTCGCCCTGGTCCTGTGCATTACCCTGGTGCTCGACATCGCCACCGGCCCCTCCTTGCTGGCCCTGCACGACGTGATCGATGCCCTGGTTTCCCCCACCCAGGCCGATCCCATGACCCGCACCATCGTCCACGACATGCGCCTGCCCATCGCCCTCATGGCCCTGGTGGTCGGCGCCTCTCTCGGCCTTGGCGGCGTGCAGATGCAGACCCTGCTGGACAACCCCCTCGCCAGTCCCTATACCCTCGGGCTCGCGGCGGCGGCGGGCCTTGGCGCGGCGCTGGCCCTCTACACCGGCGGCCTCGGACTTCCTCCCCTGGTGGCCATCCCGGCCGGTGCCTTCATTTTGTGCATGTTTGCCGCCTGCCTGCTGTTTGGACTGGCCATGATGCGCCATGTCAGCAGCCAGACCCTGATCCTGGCGGGCATCGCCCTGCTGTTCCTGTTCCAGTCCCTGCTCTCCCTGCTGCAGTTCCTCTCCTCCCCCGAACTCAACCAGCAGATCCTGTTCTGGCTGTTTGGCAGCCTGATGCGCACCACCTGGGACTCCCTGATCATCACCGCCGTCGTCACCCTGATCTGCACCCTGCTCATCTACCGGGATGCCTGGGCCCTCACCAGCCTGCGCCTCGGGGAAGCCCGCGCCCGCAGCCTCGGGGTCAACGTCGACAGACTGCGCATGAAGACCCTGGTGCTGGTTGCTCTGCTCACCGCCACCGCCACCAGCTTCGTCGGCGTGATCGGCTTCGTCGGCCTGGTGGCCCCCCATATCGCCCGCATGCTGGTGGGGGAAGATCAGCGCTTCTTGATCCCCCTCTCCGCCCTGTGCGGCGCCTGCATGCTCTCGGCGGCCTCGGTGCTCTCCAAGTCCATCATTCCGGGGGCCCTCTTCCCCATCGGCATCGTCACTGCGCTCATTGGCGTGCCCTTCTTCATCTGGTTGATCCTCGGCAGGGGGCGTAAACGTGCTTGAAATATCCCGACTCTCCCTCTCCCTCGGCCAGCAGACCTTGCTGCGGGATCTCAGCCTCACTCTGCATCCGGGTCAGGTCCATGTGATCATCGGCCCGAACGGGACCGGCAAGACCTCCTTGATGCGCACCCTCTTTGGTGAACTGACCCCGGACAGTGGCGACATTCGCCTCGGGGACCAGAGTGCCCGCCAGATGACACAAGCCAGGTGGCGCCAGCAGTTTGGCTACATGCCCCAGAACATCCAGCTGGAGCTGGACCTCAGCGTCATCGAAGTGGTGGTGCTGGGGCGCCTCGACAGCCTCTCCATGCGCCTCGCGGACGAGGACATCCTGGCTGCCGGCCGCGCCCTGCAGGCGCTCGGCATCGCCCATCTGGCGGATCGCCCCCTCTACTCCCTGAGCGGCGGCCAGCGGCAGATGGTGCTCTTCGCCCAGGTGCTGCTGCGCGACCCCCGCATCATGATGCTGGACGAGCCGGTCAGCGCCCTGGACCTGCACCACCAGATGCAACTGATGGAGCACCTGTGCCAGCAGACCCGGGAGCAGCAGTGGATCACCCTGGTGGTGCTGCACGATCTCAACCTGGCCGCCCAGTTTGCCGATCAGCTGATCGTGCTGGCAGGGGGAGATCTGCAGGCCTTCGGCCCCCCCGCCCGGGTGCTCGACGCGGCCCTCATCGAGCGCCTCTACCAGGTGCCGGTGGAGATAAGCCACGATCAGCACGGCATCCCCTTCCTCAGAACCCTGCGAAAGACATCATGACACAGTACTGCGCCACCCCGGCGACCACCGCCCCACGCGCTGGCGGGAGACGACCATGAACGGCGCCTCCTACTGGCGGGACTGGCAGGGCATGAGCCCGGCCGCCCGCCTGCTCATCACCAATGGGCTCGCCTTCAACCTCGGCTTCTACATGATGATGCCCTTCCTCGCCCAGCACATGGGCAGCGGGCTCGGCCTGGCCGGCTGGGCCTGCGGCCTCGTCATGGGGATGCGGGTCTTCAGCCAGCAGGGGCTCTTCCTGCTGGGCGGCACCCTTGGGGATCGCATCGGCTACCATCCCGCCATCGTCTGGGGCTGCCTGGTACGATCCTTGGGCTTCGTGCTGCTGGGCTGGGCCGAGTCACTGCCCATCCTGCTGCTGGCCGCCGCCCTCACCGGCTTTGCGGGGGCCCTGTTCACCCCCTGCGCCCAGGCCTACCTTGCCAGCGAATGCCACAACCCGGGCCAGCGTCAGCGCGCCTTCGCCCTGCACAATCTGGCCAGCGAGGCGGGCATGCTGATCGGCCCCCTGGTCGGCCTCACCTTGACCCAGCAGAGCTATTCCCTGACGGGGATCCTGGCGGCGAGCCTCTTCGCTCTGCTCGGAGTGCTGCAATACCGGGTGCTACCCAAACGCCCGGTGAGCAACCAGAGCCCCCGTGGCGCCATCTTGCGCCAATGGGGGGAGATAGTGCGCCAGCGCCCCTTCATGGGGTTCACCCTGCTGGCAGGCAGCTACCAGATCCTGTTCCACCAGCTCTACCTCGCCCTCCCCGCCCATATCCAGAGCCTGCCGGACGCCACCCACCTGCTCGGCGGCGTCTTCACCCTCTCGGCGGTGATCGGTGTCGTGCTCCAGCTCCCGGCCTCCCGCCTGGTGGAGCGCCGCCTGGGAGTACCGCTCGCCATGGGACTGGGGATAGGCATGATGGGCCTCAGCTATCTCGCCCTGCCCCTGCTGGCACCCTGGCCGACGGCAGGTGTGTTGACGCAGGTGACCCTGCTTTCCCTCGGCTCCATCCTCTGCTTCCCGCTTTTCGCCGCCCAACTGCCCCGCTACGCCCCCCCTGAGCAGCTCGGCAGCTACTACGGCTTCTATGCCAGCGCCGGGGGCTGCATGGCGCTCTTTGGCAACCTGCTCATCGGTTTCATGCTGGGGGATGCGGGCAGCCGCCCCGCCACCGCCATCTGGTACCTGCTTGCCCTCGCCGGGCTGCTGGCGGGAGTTGGCCTTTATTCCCAGCTGCGCAAGGATGGCCAGGTTCAGCCTGCTCCCCATCACTAAACAGGGCGGCCAAGGCCGCCCTGTTTTATTCCCTTTCTCCCCCTTCCACTCTCTGCCTTATCCGGCTAAACCGGCTTCAAAACCTTGTCAGATACGCGAGCAAGTTCGGCTGTACTCGATGAGCAAAACAACATCGGACATGCACGATAGCAATAAAAAGGACGCCATCGGGCGTCCTTGAAGAGGAAGACAGAGCAGGGTCAACTCCCCAGATGCAGCGCCAACCAGACCGCCAGCGGGATCACCACCACCGAGAGCGCATTGCCGCCGAGCACAATACTGGCCACCTTGTCGGGCTGACACTGGTACTGCTCGCACAGGATGTAATTCAATACCGCCGGGGGCAGCGCCACCGACAGCATCAGGAGTGGTATCCAGTCAGGTTCGAGGGGCAGCAGCCAGACGGCGAGCCCCAGGGAGAGGCCCCCCGCCAACAGGTAGAGCAGGTTGCACTTGATGGCCAGCCCCTGGTGATCCAGCTCCCCTTCCATCAGCCGAATGCCTAAGGCAAACAGCATCAGGGGCACCGCTATCTGGCCGAGCAGGGCGGCGCTGGTCACCAGGTATTCCGGCAGCGGGATATGCAGGTTGGCCACCAGCAGCCCGGCGAAGGCGGCCCAGAGCACGGGGCTTCTCAGCCAGAGCCAGCGGGAGCTGCTGGCAGAGAGGATGAACATGCCCACCGAGAAGTGGAGCAGGTTGGAGAGCACAAAGAGGATGACGATGGCGCCGAGCTGCTGCTCGCCAAAGGCGAGCACCATCAGCGGAATGCCGAGGTTGCCGGTGTTGCGAAACATGGCGGGCAGGATCAGCGCGGCCCGCTCTATCTCCTTGAGTTTGAGCAGGGAGAGCAGCAAGCCGGGCAGCAGGATCACCAAGGCACCGGCCCCCACAAGGGGCAAGTGCGCCGCGAGATCCAAGGGGTATTTCACCAGGGCCGAGAAGACCAGCGCCGGAGTAAAGAGTTCGATATTGGCCCGGTTGACATAACCCAGGGCCCCGCCCGGTCGCAACCGTCCATAGAGGGCGCCAAGGCCCACCACCGCAAACACGGGAATGACGATATTGAGCAGGGCGCTGAACATGGGTATCCCGTTTACAGTTCGCGGGCCGGGCGTCCCATCAGCACCACGGGGTCCAGCGTCACCTCCTGGCTGCCGTTGCTGACCCAGAGCTGGCCGTCGGAGATGGTGCAGGTGAGCTGCATGGTGCGCTCCACCATGGCCGCCAGGGGCAGGGTCTGGCTGTCGGAGAGTTCGATGACGCTCAGGTTGTCGTGCAGACCGAGCTTGCCCTGGTTCTGCTTCCACCAGACGCTGGTGCCACGACCGCCATAGAGGTAGAGCACCACCTGGCGAGAGCGGTTGCATGCCTTCTTGAGGCGGCGCTCGTCCGGCTGACCCAGCTCAATCCAGAGTTCAATCTCATCGGAATAGTTCTTGCACCAGAGCTCGGGCTCGTCGTCGGCAGAGAGCCCCTTGGTGAACTCCAGCCGCTCGGCGGCATGCCAGGCGAAGGCCGCTAGGCGGATCATCATGCGCTCGTCGGTCTCGGAGGGGTGACGGGCCAGGGTGAGGGAGAAGTCCTGATAGAGATTGCGATCCATGTCAGACAAGCTGATCTGGGCCTTGAAGATGGTTGCCTTGAGCGCCATAGAAGTCGTGAATACCTGATAAAAGAGAAGGGGGCGGACATGCCGGGCGTCAGTGTAATCAAAATGGCCGCCGGGTTCGACCGTCTTGCGCTCCCTTTACCCCATCAGGGGCGGGCAAGTGCTTCAGAAGACACAAAAAACAAATGCCAGTCGTGAGACTGGCATTTGGCGGCATGAACGAGAGTGACTCACTTCTCGGCGGACTTGACCCCGAAGGCATTGAGCAGCAGGCAGCAGGTCACTGCCACTGCCACGAACCCGCTCAGGAAGATAAAGGGCATGGCCCCATACCCCAATACAGTCCAGATGGTGTGTTCAAGCAGACTCATAGTGTGTCCTTCATCCAGTGAAATGGGTGTCCCTTTCGTGACGGGGTCGCCCCCGTTCCTGATAAGACTATTTGACCTCAACCCGCGCCTGAGTCCTATGCCACCAAAGTAATAAATGGGGCACCAGTTTGCGCCAGATCAAGGTTTTACCCCTCCCCGCCCCGTTTTTCTTCGCGCCCCCGCCCCAAACCGGAAAGGTATGCCCAACAAAAAGCGAGGCGACCTTGGGGTCGCCTCGCTCGATGTATGCCGTCGAGAGCCATCAGTAGAAGGTCTGCTGCTCCGCCGCCATCGCTTTCAGCCGCGCACAGGGGGCGAAGCGGTCGCCAAAGCGCTTCTGATGGTGCTCAAGACGCCCCACCAGATAGTCGATGCCGAGGCTGTCCATGTAGCGGAACGGACCGCCCAGGAAGGGGGGGAAGCCGATACCGAAGATGGCGCCGATGTCGCCATCCCGGGCCGAGGCCACCACGCCGCCATCCAGGGCCATGGCAGCTTCGTTGAGCATCAGCAGCACGCAGCGCTCGGCGATCTCCTGCCTGGCCAGTTTGGCCTGGGGCTTGACGCCCAGCACGTCGTAGACGCTCGCGTCCACCGTCTTCTTGCCCTCCTTGCCGGTGAGCTTGTTGCGCGGGGCCGCCTTGCCATAGAGATAGAAGCCCTTGCCGTTCTTGCGCCCCTTGCGATCGTCCTCCAGCAGCTTGTCAAAGGCCTTGGGCGCCTGGAACTGCTCGCCACCCAGCTCTTTTTCGAGGATGGGGGAGATCTTGGCCCCCACGTCGATCCCCACCTCGTCCAGCAGGGTGATGGGCCCGACCGGGAAACCGAAGTCGAGCAGAGCGCCGTCCAGTACCTCCACCGGCTCCCCTTCCAGCACCAGGCGCGCCGCCTCGTTCATGTAGGGCGCCAGGATACGGTTGACGTAGAAGCCCGCCTCGTCCTTCACCACGATGGGGGTCTTGCCCTGGGCCCGGGCGAAGGCCAGGGTGGTGGCCACCGTCTCGGCGCTGGTACCCGCGTGGGGAATGATCTCGGCCAGCGGCATCTTGTCCACCGGGCTGAAGTAGTGCAGCCCCACCACCCGCTCCGGATGCGTCGCCGCCGAGGCGATCTGGTGGATGGGCAGGGAGGAGGTGTTGGAGGCAAACACGGTGTGCTCCCCGCACTCGCGCTCCACGTCCTGCACCATCTGGTGCTTGAGGTTGATGTCCTCGAACACCGCTTCCACCACCATGTCCACCCGGTGGAAACCGGAATAGTCCAGGGTGCCGGTGAGCAGGCTCATCTGTTTCTCCAGCTCGCTGCGCAGCAGTTGGCGACGCTTGAGTTTCCTGGCGAGGAGGTCGTAGCTGTAACGCATGGCATTGCCGATGCCGGCGCTCGCCACATCCTTGATCCGCACCGGTACCCCCGCCTTGGTGGCGGTGACGAAGGCAATACCACCCCCCATCAGGCCGCCCCCCAGCACGGCGGCATGACCCACCTTGCGCGGCTCGGCCCCCTGATAGCTCACCTCTTTCTTCATCTCCGTGGTGGCGAAGAAGAGGGAGCGCAGGGCGGCGGATTCCGGCGTCATCACCAGCTCGCCGAAGTGGCGGGCCTCGGCCAGCAGGCCAGCCTGCATCCCCTCCTCCACGCCGATGCGCACCACCTCGATGATGCGCTCCGGCGCCGGGTAGTTGCCCCGGGTCTTGGCCTTGACCCCCTTGCGGGCCTGATCGAACAGCACCTTGCGACCAAATTTGTTGGTCTCCAGCACCTTGCCCTGCAGATCCCGTTTCAGGTGGTGGCGCGGCTTGCCCTTCTTGGCAAGCTTGATGGCGGCCTCCAGCAAAATGGACGGGGGCACCATGTCATCCACCAGCCCGAGCTTCCTGGCCTGTTTGGCCCGCACCTGCTTGCCGGTCAGCATCAGATCCAGTGCCTTGGCCACCCCGATGAGGCGCGGCAGGCGCTGGGTACCACCGGAGCCCGGCAGCAGGCCGAGCTGCACTTCCGGCAGGCCCAGCACGGTTTTACCGTGATCGGTCACCACCCGGCCATGACAGGCGAGCGCCAGCTCCAGCCCGCCGCCAAGGCAGGGGCCGTGAATGGCGGCGATCACCGGGATCCCCAGGGCTTCGATCTCGGCGAACACGTCCTGTCCGGCCCGGGACAGCGCTTCGGCATCCTGGGCGCTGGTGCAGGCCGCCAGCATGGCGATGTCGGCCCCGGCGATGAAGGAGTCCTTCTTGCCGGAGACGATCACCAGGCCGATCAGATCCCCGTTCGCTTTCACCTCGGCCAGCACGGTGCGGATCTCGTCTACGAAGGCGGCCTTCAGGGTGTTCATGCTCTCACCGGGCACATCCATGGTGAGGATGCCGATGCCGTCTTTGCGTATATCCAGAGAAAAAGTCTTGGCACTCATCATTCCACCTCCAGCACCATGGCCACACCCAGCCCACCCGCCGCACAGGCGGTGTTGAGCCCCAATCCCCCACCCCGACGCCGCAGCTCGTGCAGGGTCTGGGTGATCATGCGCGCCCCCGTGGCGGCAAAGGGGTGACCAAAGGCCAAAGAGCCGCCGAGCACGTTGAACTTCTCCATGTCCACCTCGCCGATGGCCTGATCCCGGCCCAGCTTGTCACGGGCAAATTCGGCGCTTGCAAACATCTTGAGGTTGGCGAGCGTCTGGGCGGCAAAGGCTTCGTGCATGTCGATGAGGGTCAGATCCCCAAGGGTGATGCCGGCACGGTCCAGCGCCAGCGGCGTGGCATAGGAGGGGCCCATCAGCATGTCCTGCCAGACATCGATGGCGGAAAACGCGAAGCTGCGGATGTAACCCAGCGGCTCCAGACCCAGCTCGCGGGCCCGCCCTTCACGCATCATCAGCACGGCGGCGGCGCCGTCGGTAAGCGGAGTGGCGTTGGCGGCGGTCACCGAACCGTGGGCCCGGTCAAAGACCGGTTTGAGCTTGGCGTAACTCGCCAGATCCGAGCTTTCACGGATGTTGTTGTCCCGCTCCAGCGGCGACTTGTAGGGGGGCACGTGGGCGGTGAACACCTCGCCATTCAATTTGCCCTGCGCCCAGGCTTCGGCCGCCAGGGTGTGGGAGCGGTGGGCCAGCGCATCTTGCGCCTCGCGGCTGATCTGGTGGGTCTTGGCCATCTGCTCGGCGGTCTGCCCCATGGAGAGACCGGTGGAATACTCGGCCACGGCCGGGGGCACCGGCAGCAGGTCCTTCAAGCGCAGACGGCGCAGAATATTGAAACGCTGCTGGAGGTTGCGCGCCTTGTTGAGATCCACCAGGGCGCGGGCCAGAGACTTGCTGACCCCGATGGGCAGCACGGAAGAGGAGTCGGCACCGCCGGCGATGGCGATGTCCACCGTGCCGGCCATGATGGATTCGGTGACATTGGCCACCGCCTGGAAACTGGTGGCGCAGGCGCGCGACACGCTATAGGCATCGGTGCTGACGCTCATGCCGGTGCCGAGCACGATCTCCCGGGCGATGTTGGGCGCTTCCGGCATCTGCACCACCTGGCCGAACACCAGCTGATCGATGAGCTTGGGGTCGAGATCGGTGCGGGCGAGCATCTCGCTCACCACCAGTTTGCCCAGATCCACCGCAGGCACGCCGTGAAAAGCGGTGGCCTGCTTGGCAAAGGGGGTGCGCAGACCCGCCACGACGGCTATCCGTTCGCCCTGGCGAGTCGTCAGTTTCAATGGCTGTTTCATCCTGGCTCCTTGGGTTAAAAAGGCAGAGGTCTGACCTCATTGCGCCACATCTTAACAATCCAATCACAACTTTCATACGGCTGATTGAAACTAAATTGTCCCCATCTTGCCACCCTCCCTCGCCCTTGTGAGCCAACTGGGGTATAAAAAGATCAACTTCCATAAAAACAACGGGTTTATCGCATGGCAGCGGCCGAGTTCAGAGCACTTGGAGACTATCTGGGCAGCCAGATCCTGGGACAGGGCCCCCTCATCGAGGGGCTGCTGATCGCCCTCTTATGTGAAGGACATGTGCTGATCGAGGGGGCCCCCGGTCTTGCCAAGACCCGGGCGGTCAAGGCGCTGGCCGGCGCCGTGGAGGGGCGCTTTGCCCGTATCCAGTTCACCCCGGATCTGCTGCCCGCCGATCTCACCGGCAGCGAGGTCTTCCATCCCCAGGATGCGAGTTTCGTGTTTCAACCCGGCCCCCTGTTCAACCATCTGGTGCTGGCGGACGAGATCAACCGGGCGCCGGCCAAGGTGCAGTCCGCCCTGCTGGAGGCCATGGCCGAGCACCAGATCACCGTGGGCAAGAAGAGCTGGCGCCTACCCTCCCTCTTCATGGTCGCCGCCACCCAGAACCCCATCGAGCAGGAAGGGACCTATCCCCTGCCGGAGGCCCAGCTCGATCGCTTCTTGCTCAAGCTGCTGGTGGATTACCCCAGCCCCGCCATGGAGCTGGCCATCCTTCAACTCAACGCCCGCGGCGACGCCCTGCCGACGCCGCCGGTCACCCTGAGCCAGTCCGACTTGCTGGAAGCTCGCACCGCCGTTCAGGGGGTACAGATGCAGGGGCGCCTCGAGCACTATCTGGTGCAACTGGTGTGCGCCACCCGACCCGGCAGCGGCCTGTGCCCCGAGTTAGACCCCCTGGTCGCGGTGGGGGCCAGTCCCAGAGCCAGCATCGGCCTCGCAAGAGCCGCACGGGCCCGGGCCTGGCTCGCCGGGCGCGACTTCGTGCTGCCCGAAGACATCCAGCAACTGGCGCCAGCCGTGCTGCGCCACCGCCTCATCCCGAGTTATCAGGCGCTGGCGGACAACCTCGATAGCGAGGCGCTCATCACCCTGCTGCTGGATGCCATTCCATGCCCCTGAACCGGCCCCCACAGGCAGCCCTAGCGCCATGACCCCCGTCGCCGAGCCCCGGGATCACCCCGACATCGCCCTCACCCTCCAGCGGCTGCTGGCGGTGCGCCTCTGGACGCGCCAGGACGAGCGTGCCCGCATTCATCAGGCGGCCCAGGGGCGTATCGGGCGCCAGCCCGGGCTCCATTTCAGGGAGCTTCGCCTCTATCAGGCCGGTGACGAGGTGCGTCACATCGACTGGCGGGTCACCGCCCGCCTCGGCCGCCCCCACACCCGCCTCTACGGGGAAGAGCAGGATCAGGCCCACTGGTTGCTGCTGGATCTCTCACCCGCCATGTACTTTGGCTCCCGCGCCCAGCTCAAGGCCCGCCTTGGCTGCGAGCTGGCCGCCGCCCTGCTCTGGCAGGGGGAGAAACAAGCCAATACCTTGATCTGCCAGGGCGCAGTCCCCCACACAGAGCACCAGCGCGGCTCTCTCATGCCTCTGCTGGAAGCGCTCTGCCGCCATTACGAGGCAGGGCTGGATCGCGCCCCCCCACCCTGGACGCTGGCCCATACCCTGGCACGACTCACCCTGCCCCACGGGGCCAGATTGACCCTGATAAGCCATCACCAGGCACCGGACCAGGCCCTCTGCCAGCAGTTGCAACGCCTTCGCCTGCGCCACGATATCCACTACTGGCAGATCCGCGATCCCCTGGAAGCCGCCCTGCCCGAGCAGGGGCAGCTGGCAGTGCAGGCAGGCAGACACAGCGGTTGGCTCGCGGGAGAAGACCCCCGCTTTCGCGCCCGCTATCAGAGGGCGGCCGACGAACAGGCCGAGGCCTGTCGCCAGCAGTTGCTGCCCCTGGTGACGCGCCTCTATCGCCTCGACAACGGCGCCACCCTGCAACGCCAGTGGCAGGAGGGCGGATGCCGTCTGTTTTGAGGGGGGAGCAGGGCGTGCCCGCACCGGATGCATATCGCCAGCCCTCGTCCAGCGAGTCCTTGCAAGCCATCCGTGCCGAGCTGCGTGACATCCACCAAGGCCCCGCTCTCGAGCCTGCACAGGATCCTCGCCTGATGGCCCTCGGGGGGCTGCTGATCGCGGCGATCGCCGCTTGCCTGATCGCCACGACTGCCCTCACCCTGTTGCGCCAGCGCCGCTGGGCGCACCGGATAGACTGGCAGGCAGACGATCTCGTCCCCAGGCTGCAGGATGCCCTGCGAGAAGCGGCCATGGCCCGCTGGCCCGAGGCGGCCCCCCTGCAAGGGGAGGCCTGGCTCGCCTGGCTGGACAGCAAGGGGGGGAGCGATTTTTCCCGGTTTGCCGCCCAGTGGCCGCTCTGGCTCTATGGGGGCAGAGTGCCCGATGAGGCGCAGCGCAAAAGATTGCGCCTCGCCTATCTCGCCTGGGGGCGACGCTGCGTCAGTGCGCCGCGATTCCCGGCAAGCAAGCGAGGGGCACCTCCCCCGGAGGGTACGCGATGATCCTCGCCTGGCCCTGGTTTTCCCTCGCCCTCGCCTTGCCGCTGCTGGTGCGCTTCGGCCTGCCTCCCATGAAGGGGCGCAAGGGAGGAAACCGGCTCGTTCACGGAGGTTTTCCCCTGCTCCAGCCCCAGGCGGGGCAGCCCTTGTGGCGTATGATGCTCTGCTGGTGCGCCCTGGTACTGGCCCTGTGCCGCCCCCAGTGGCAGGAGCCCCCGATCATTCACTACCAGAGCAGCCGGGACCTCATCCTGGCGGTGGATCTCTCCGACAGCATGCGCACCCAGGACATGCTGGATGACGGAGAGCAAACGGACAGGCTTGCCGCGGTGCGCCAGCAGATAAGCAACCTTGTCGCCTCCCGCCCGGGGGATCGCATCGCCCTTGTCGTCTTTGCCGATCACGCCTATCTGCTCTCCCCCCTCACCCAGGAGACCGGGGCTCTGCTCACCCTGGCCAGGGAGCTCGACTTCGATCTGGTGGGGCGCACCACGGCCCTGGGGGAAGCCATCCTGCTGGCACGCCAGCACGCCGACCCCACCCGCCCCACCGCCCTGCTGCTGGTGACGGACGGGCGCAATACCTCGGGCAATGCGGATCCCCTGACCGAGGCCAGGCTCGCCGCCAAAGCAGGCATCCGTATCTATACCCTGGGGGTGGGCGCCGACCCCGACACCTTCGCCGCGCCCGCAGGGGACGCCGATCCCAGTGCCGAACTGGATGAAGCCCTGTTGCAGCAGTTGGCGACGCTGGGAGGAGGCCGCTATTTTCGCGCCCGCAACCGGGGCGATCTCGCCGCCATCAACCAGGCCATCGACACCCTGGAGCCCCTCGCCCGGCCCCAGACCCTCTCTCGGCCCCACCAGGAGCTCTACCCCTGGCCACTGGCCCTGGCCTGGCTGCTGCTCTGCTGGCCAGCCCGCTGGCGCATCCCCCTGTCACACAGGCCATCCCATGAGTAGGCAGGCCATGATGGTGGCACCATGGAGCTGACCTTGCTGCGCCCCCTCTGGTTGCTGGCCCTGCTCCCCTGGCTGTGGCGGGGGTGGCGCCGCCGCCGCGATCCCGGCTTGCTCTCCCCGGCCATGCAGGCCTATCTGCTGCCGAGCCGCCATCGGGCCATCCCCTGGCGCTGGCTTGCCTGTCTGCCGGTGATCCTGGCGCTCTCGGGCCCCGCCCTGCGCCAGCAGAGTCTCCCCATGCCGAGCCCGGCCCTCGATATCTGGCTGCTGGATCTCTCCGACTCCATGCTGGCACAGGATCTGGCGCCGGACCGGGCAACCCGGGTGAGACTGGGATTGCAGGAGATGCTGGCCGACATAGCGCGGCAGGACGCGGCCCATCCCATCGCCCTCATCCTGTTTGCCGGGGATGCCTACCTCGCCATGCCTCCCACCCGGGATCATCAGGCCATCGCCCTGCTGCTGCCGGACCTGCGCCCGGCCATCATGCCTGTCCAGGGCAGCGCCCCCGAGCGCGCCGTTGCCCTGGCCCTCACCCTGATCCCGCCGGGCCAGTCCGCCCGTCTGCTGCTCGTGACCGACGGCCTCTCCGGGACAGCGCGCGATCGCATCGCAGCCCTCTGGCCCTGCCTCAACGACCTGTTCTGCAAGGCAGGCTCGGCCCCGCGGCTCGACATCCTGCTGGCCAGCGGGGGCAAGGAGACCCGGCTGCCCGGCGTGGCTGCCGAGCGCTGGCAGCTCGGCAGCCCGATCGGTCACACCTTGCCTGCGCCCGACGAGGAGGCCATGACCGCCCTTGCCGCCAGCACTGGAGGCAGGCTGGCCTGGCTTGATTCCGGCCAGCCCCGCTTTGCCCCCCTGCCCATGGGCCAGGCCCTGACGCAGGGGCAATCCCGGGATCTCGGCCCCTGGCTGCTCATCCCCTTGCTCCCCCTGGCGCTGCTGGCGCGGATCGGCGCCCACTGGCTGCTGGTGATCCTCGTCATTGGCGTCGCGCCCCCTTCCCTGCAGGCGGCCTCCCGACAAGATGAAGCAGGCTGGCAGGCTTATCGCCAGGGACACTATCGGGAAGCGGCCAACACCTTCCAGGATCCGGTCTGGCAAGGCAACGCCTGGTATAGAGCCGGGGATTACGCCAGGGCAGTCGCTGCCTATGGCAGGGCAAACAGCGCCACCGCCCACTACAACAGGGGCAATGCCCTGGTCTGGCTCGGGGATCTTGCCGCCGCGGAGCAGGCCTATCTGAGCGCCCTTCGCCTTGAACCTGGGCACAGGGATGCCTTGCACAACCTGGCCCTGCTGCGGGCCAACCCGCCGCAGACAACGCCCTCGGCAAATGCCCCGGAGCAGGTTGACACTCCCGACCCCGCCCACGCCTCAGAGGCTCCCCGCCCCCCGGCGCCCCCCGTGCTGCTGCTGGAGCAGCGTCTTCGCAAGGAGGCCCTGCGCCGCCCCCTGATCAAGGTGGAGGAGCCCTGGTGATCCTCGTACTGCGCTTGCTCTCCCCCCGGATCGGCTGCTGGCTGCTGCTCGCCCTGTGCGCCATGCGGGTGCAGGCCGCCCCTGTCGAGGCCGAGCTGTTGCCGGGGGCGAGCGAGCGTGACTGGCTGCTCGTCATCGAGGCCGACGGGCTGCACCGCGATGAGGATCTCAACCTGCAACCGCTGCTGCGCCAGTTTGCGGTCGGGCGGGTCAGTATCCAGCGGGTCAGTGCCCAGAGCCGCAGCCTGACTCGCTGGCAGATCCCCCTGCACCTGCTCGATACCAGCCCGCGCCAGGTGCCCTCCCTGCCCCTTGGCGCCGATCTCACCCCCTCCCTGGCGGTGCCGACACGTTCCCTGGACGGCACCCTGATGCCGACACAAGACCCGGTATTCTCTCCGGTCGAGCTGCAGGCCCGGGTGCTCCATGAGGGGAATCTCTACCCCGGCCAGCCCTTCATCTATGAGCTGACCCTCTGGCTGCCTGCCAACCTGGAGGCCCCCAACCTCGGCGAGCCCATCACCCCGGCCTTTACCATCCGCCGCCTCGGCGAGGACCGCTGGGACTCTCCCGCCAGCCCCGGCCTGCCCGGGCGTCTCACGCGAAAATGGCTGCTGCAGGCCAAAGGGCCCGGGCTCCATCCCATCGAATCCCCCCGCTTTCAGGGGCGGTTGCCGCACCAGGATGCGGCCGGTGCGACCGCGCCGGGCAACGCGGGGGATCTGCTGTCCGCCAGGGCGGCGACCCTCTTCATCAAGGTGGACAAGGCCCCCCTGGAGCCGGTGGCGAGCAGCCTGGTGTTGCGCCAGCAGTTCAGCCCGGCGCAGGCCAGGGTGGGTGAGCCGGTGATCCGCACCCTCACCCTGGTGATGGAAGGGGGGGATGGCAACCGCCTGCCCCCCTTGCCGGCCCCGCCCCTGCCCGCCGGCCTCTCCATGAAGCCGGACGGCGAGCAGCAACAGGAGCGATTCGTGGCCGAGGGGGCGCTTCGCTTCGAGCGCCAGTGGCGCCAGGCCCTGACCGCCGACGAGGCGGGGCGCTATGTGCTGCCCCCCCAGACCCTTCGCTGGTTCAACACCCAGAGCGGCCGCATCGAGGAGGCGCGCCTGCCCGCACATTCTCTGGTGTTCACGGCAAGGGAGAGCGCCACTCCCGCCTCCCCCGCACCAGGGGTCCAGTATCTCTATTGGGTGCTCCTGGCCATCCTGCTGCGGGCATTCATGCGCCGCTGGCCGCGCTGGCGCGCCTTCTATCGCCTGCAACGGGCCCTCGCAACGGGCTCTCCTGACGAGACCAGAGAAACCCTGCTGACCTGGGCCGCCCTGCGCTGGGACACCCCCAGTCTTCATCTGACCAGGCTGCCCTGTCACCGCGACCCCGCCATGGGGGCGCTGCTGGACGACCTGGATCGGGCCTGTTTTGCCCCCGTACTCGCCCCTGGCGAACACCTGCCCAGACAGGCGCTCGCCAGGGAGTTGTGCACCTGGGAGAGCTTTGCGATAGCCTATGGTCTTCGAATACTGGCGTGGATGCGTGCATGATGCGCCCCTCATGAAACAGGACACCCCTTTATGGCGTTAGGTTTTTTCAGAAGAAAAAGGGCCGACACGGGAAAGGATCCCTGCGCTTCTCCGGTCTATGGGGAGATGGCAGACAAACAAACCAAGTACGAAGCCCTGGTGCACGCCCTGCACGGGGACATCTACCGCTACGCCTACTGGCTGTGCCGGGATCCGCAAATCGCCGAGGATCTGGTGCAGGAGACTTTCCTGCGCGCCTGGAAGGCGATAGATACCCTGCTGGACGACAAGGCTGCCAAGGCGTGGCTCATCACCATATTGCGGCGGGAGAATGCCCGCCGCTTTGAGCGAAAGCAGTTCGATCTCGTCGACCTCGACGAGCACCCCCTGCGGGATCAGGGTGTCCTGCCAAGCGAGCAGGAGATGGAGCACGAATGGCTCAGGCGCCACATCGCCCGCCTGCCTGCCGAGTATCAGGAGCCGCTGCTGCTGCAGGTACTGGGGGGATTCAGCGGAGAAGAGATCGCCGAGCAACTCGGCCTGAACAAGAACACCGTCATGACAAGGCTGTTTCGCGCCCGCAACCAGATAAAAGAGGCCATGGAGTCTGCGAAACAACAGAGAGGACACACCAATGGATGAGCTTGAATTTCGCCGCCGGGCCATCACTCACCCCTCGGACAGGGATCCCGCCTTCCTGAAAGCCGCCGAGGCGTCACCGGCCAATCGCAAGCATCTGGACGAGATGCAGCAGCTCGAGCGCCAGGTGCGCAGCACTCTGGAAGTGGACGTACCGGCCGGTCTTGCGGAGCGGATCCTGCTCAGGCAGGCGATGGCAGCCGAAGAGGAGCAGGTGGTCCCGCTACCCGCCACTCCTGCACGCACGCCATGGCGCGCTCTGGCCATCGCGGCTTCGGTCGCCTTCCTGCTCGGCATGAGCACCCGCTGGATCAGCTGGCCTGTGGCACCGGACACCCTGTCGCTGGCTCAAGTCGCCATGTCCCACGTTTATGGGGAAGAGCCCTTCATTCATGCGGTGGATGAGCGGGTCAGCCTGCACACCATCAACGCGAAAATGGAGAAATATGGCGCCACCCTGAGCGAGATGCCGGGCATGAAGGTAACCTATGTCAACCACTGCGCCTTCTACCAGGGACCGGCCCTGCACATGGTGCTGCAGGGCAAGATGGGACCGGTCACCCTGTTCCTCGTCCCCAAGCACCTGCCACTGACGATCCAGTCCGATTTTGCAGACGGGACCCTCAAGGGGGAGATACTGCCGCTCAAGGGGGCCAACATGGTGCTCATCGGAAACATGCAGGAGCCCCTCGCCCCGGTTGCCCGCCAGCTTGAGTCACGCCTGCACTGGTCCATTTAACAGACCTTGACCCAGGCTGACTCGTCCTCCGCCTCAGCCACATCACAGGCAGACATCCTCATTGTCTGCCTGTTCATCCCCACATCCCCGCATGTTCCCGCCCATTGCCCGCGCGAAGTCACATTTTTACTATTTATTTTAAATGACGCAAACGGCACCATTTGTGCTTTATTTATCCAATAATAGATAAATCAGCCTAATAAAACGGCAAGTTAAAACAAATGATTAACACAATGGAAACTTTTATGTATTCTGCTGTCACTGGTCTGATTTCTTACCTCCTACCAGATCCATAGAATCACGCCAGCAATGAATGGGAAGAAGCTGACATAACAACAGATCATGTCGTCAATAGCCGCCAAAGAGCCGCGATGTCGACAGAAAATCTGCTTACAAAGAGAGAACACTATGACAACTGCCTTTTTCAAGAAAAGCCTGATCGCTGCGGCCGTGACCCTGGCCAGCACCCAGACCTTCGCCGCCGCGTTCCAGCTGAACGAGCACTCGGCCTCCGGTCTGGGTCGCGCCTACGCAGGTGAAGCAGCCATCGCCGACAACGCGGCCGTGCTGTCCCGCAACCCGGCGGCCATGACCACCTTCGACAAGATGGCACTGTCTGTATCCGGCACCTATATCAAGCCCGACGTGGATGTGGCTGGCGACATCTATGCCGGCCCCACCAAGCTGGCTCCGTCCAGCGAAAGCGACATCGCCCCCGATGCCTTCGTGCCGGCCACCTACTTCATCCAGCCCCTGAATGATCAGTGGGCCTGGGGGATCGGCCTCTTCTCCAACTACGGCCTCTCCACCGAATATTCCAAGACCTTCGCGGCCGGTGCCGGCGCCGGTGACACCGAGCTCCTGACCTTCAACATCAACCCCAACATCGCCTATCGCATCAACTCCAGCTTCAGCGTCGGTGCCGGCATCAATGCCGTCTACGCCGCCGCCGAGCTGAACCGTTATGCCGGTGCGCTTTCCGCCGCCATTCCGGGCGCCAACTCCGATACCCGTCTGGCTCACCTGAAGGGCGACACCTGGGGCTTTGGCTGGAACGTCGGCACCCTGTACGAGATCAACGAAAACAACCGTCTCGCCCTGACCTACCGCTCCCAGGTGGACTTGAGCTTTGACGGCGACTTCCAGGGTGCCACCTCCGGCAACCGCGTCGTCGATGGCAACCTGAAGCTGGATCTGCCGGCCCAGGCCGAGTTCGCAGGCTACCACCGCCTGAACCAGCAATTCGCTGTCCACTACTCCGTGAACTGGACCGACTGGAGCGCCTTCCAGGAGCTCAAGGCCACCAGCAGCAACTGCGCCGGCGGCGTGTGCCTGCAAAAAGACGAGAAGTTCAAGGACTCTGCCCGTTACGCCCTGGGCGGTACCTGGTACGTCAACCCGTCCTGGGAAGCCCGTATCGGCTTCGCCTACGACAACAGCCCCATCGAGCCGGAATACCGCAGCCTGAGCATTCCTGACTCCGACCGTATCTGGTACAGCGCCGGTGCCACCTACCACATCAATCCGGACATGAGCCTCGACTTCGGCATGGCCTATCTGGACGGCAAGGAAGTGGACGTGAACGAAGGCCTGCGCAACCACAGCGATGCGCTGCGCTGGAAGGGCACCTCTCACGGCAACGCCCTGCTGGCTTCCGCCCAGTTCAACATGAAATTCTGATTTTCATGTCATCATCGAGAGCGCCCCAGGGCGCTCTTTTTTTATCCAATTTCGTTATCTGAGCGCACAGCTGTAGTAAACAACTGTACTCTTTTCTTTTTTTATCAAGCTGTTATGGGTATTTCTTTCAGCATTTAATCCCGTTTTGCCCCACGTTCCCCTCTCCCCGTTGCCTTGCTGGTCATACCATATAAAATCCCGGCCCCAACCGAATAACAGAATGAACACCCAGTTCATCCCGAGGAAAGACCATGCATCCGACGTTCAAACCCTCCCTCATTGCCCTCTTGCTGCTGTCGAGCCAGGTGCAGGCTGCCGGCTTCCAGCTCGCTGAGCAATCCGCCACCGGCATGGGGCGTGCCTTCGCGGGTGAGGCCGCCATCGCCGACAATGCCAGCGTGCTCTCCCGCAATGCCGCCGCCATGACCCGATTCGATACCCTGGCCTTCTCCGGCGGCGTCATCCACGTGCACCCCGACGTCAACATCGAGGGCACCACCCGGGTGCCTACCACCCAGGGGCCGGTCAGCCTGGACGCCGGAGCCCACGACATTGCGGGTGACGCCTGGGTACCCAACGCCTATCTCATCGTGCCCCTCAGCGAGCAATGGCGCCTCGGGCTTGCCGCCACCTCCTATTACGGACTCGGGGTCAAGATGCCGGACAACTACAACGCCGGTCACTTCGGCAGCGTCTCCGACATCAAGACAGTGGATCTGGGGGCCTCCCTGGCCTATCGCATCAACCGCATCTGGTCCGTCGGGGCCGGTCTCTCCGCCATTCAGGGGGAAGGGGAAGTGGGCGGCACTTTCCCCTCCAACAACCAGATAGCCAAGCACTTGAAAGGGGATGGCTGGGCCATGGGCTGGAACCTGGGCACCCTGCTTGAGTTGTCGCAGGCAACCCGCGTCGGTCTCTCCTATCGCCACGACGTGACCCTGACCCTCTCCGGTGACGCCATCGGCATCGATCAAAGGGGCCAGCCCTTCACCGATACCGGCAGCCTGGATCTGCCCCTGCCCGCCACCGCCGAGCTGGCTCTGTTCCATCAACTCACCCCGGCCCTGGCGCTGCATTCGAGCATCAACTGGACCAACTGGAGCAAGTTCGTGCAGCTCGAATCCGAACTCGACCACCACGGCACCATGCATATCAAGGAGGAGCACTGGGAAGACAGTTGGCGCTATGCCCTGGGGATGACCTACCAGCTGGCCCCCCAGTGGCAATTGCGCTCCGGTATCGCCTACGACCGCAGCCCGGTCCCGGCGGATCGCCGCACCATCTCCATCCCCGACTCGGATCGGGTCTGGTACAGCGCTGGCGTGGGCTACCAGATTGACCGTCACCTCTCGCTGGATCTGGGGCTGACCCTGATCGACGGCAAGAAGGTGGACGTGAGCGAAACCATGCAGCTCAGGCCCGGCATCCCCCAGACCACCTCCACCTTCAATGGCACCTCGGAAGGGGATGCCTGGCTCGCCGGCCTGCAGCTCAACTACCTGTTCTGACACCCCGGGTTTCCTGACAAATAGTATGCCAGTTGTTGACCTTCCCGACCGGTCGGCACTGGCATAGTGATCCGCTTCACCATAGAATCAAGCCTGTAACCATGGTGGAGAGATGCATGTATTCCTATGTAGCAAGGCAGCCCATTCTGGATCGGGAGTTGAACACCCAAGCCTATGAGCTGCTGTTTCGCGACAGCCTGGACAATGTATTTCCCTCCGTCTCCGCACAGCAGGCCACTTCCAGGCTGGTTGCCGAGCAGTTCTTGCAGCAGAACATCGATCAGCTCATCGGAGATCACCCCTGCTACATCAATTTCCCCCACTCCCTGTTGCTGGACGGATTGGCCGAATGCCTCCCCCGTGACAAGGTGGTGATCGAGATCCTGGAGGATGCCGAGCCCGACGATGCGCTGCTGGAGAAAGTGATCCAGCTCTATGGGCTGGGCTATCGGTTGGCGCTGGATGACTTCACCATGGTCTCAGACTGGGACAGGTTCCTCCCCTACATCCATATCATCAAGTTCGACCTGCGCAGCACGCCGCAACCCTGCATCGAGCACTTCATGGCGAATCATCGCCACCTGCCCCTCACCTATCTGGCCGAGAAAGTCGAGGATCAGGCCGAGTTCGAGCGGATGAAGCAGCTCGGCGTCACCCTGTTCCAGGGATTTTTCTTCAGCCGCCCCCAGATGGTGCAACAGCCCACCATACCGCCGGCCCAGCTGGTGGTGATGCAGCTGCTCGAGGTGGTCAATCAGACCGAACCGGATCTGGACAAGATTGAGCAACTGCTCAACCAGGATCTCACCCTCTCCCTCAAGCTGTTGCGCTACATCAACCACCTCAAGCGCTTCCCCCAACCCATCGCCTCGTTTCGCCAGGCCGCAAGTTCCCTGGGGCACGCCCAGCTCAAGCGCTTCGTCGCCCTGATCGCCGCCACCAGTGCGGGGAGTGAAAAGAGCGCCGAGCTCCATCAGATGTCCCTCATCCGAGCCCGGTTCTGCGAACTGCTGGCCCAGACCCATGCGCCCGCAGAGCAGGCACAGCAAGCCTTTGTCACCGGCCTCTTCTCCCTGCTGGACGTGCTCATGGGAGAACCGCTGGATCAGCTGCTCGGCTCCATTCCCCTGACCGACGACATTCGTGCCGCCCTGCTCACCCGCAAGGGCAAACTCGGGTTCTACCTGGCGTTCTGTGAAGATTTCGAGAAAGCCGACTGGCAGCGGGTCGCCGCCAACACCGTCCGGCTCGGCCTCAACGAAGAGAAGGTCAGCCACCTCTATCTGAGCGCCACCGCCTGGGTCAACCAGCAGCTTCAGGCCATGGAAGAGCAACCGATCCACTCCCGCCAGACATGACAACGTCCCTCTTGAAGGGACGTTGTCATGTCATCAACCCGCTGCAATCTCACCCACGCATTCAGCCTGCCTCGATGGCGATGGCCGTTGCCTCCCCTCCCCCGATGCACAAGCTCGCCACCCCTCGCCTGAGGCCGCGGGTACGCAGGGCATGGATCAGGGTCACCAGGATGCGGGCGCCACTGGCGCCAAGAGGGTGCCCCAGCGCACAGGCCCCGCCGTTCACGTTCAACTTGTGATGGGGAATGCCGCACCCGGCCATGGCCAGCATGCTCACCATGGCGAATGCCTCGTTCACCTCGAACAGATCCACCTCCTCCACCGACCAGCCCACCCGGGCCAGCAACTTGTCGATGGCGCCGACGGGGGCACTGGTAAACTCCGCCGGCAAGGCGGCGTGACTCTGGTAACCCACTACCCTGGCCAGCACCGGCAATCCGAGCCGGGCAGCGGTCTCGCCCCGCATCAGCACCAGGGCTGCAGCTCCGTCCGAGATGGAGCTTGCATTGGCCGCCGTGATGGTACCGTGCTTGCTGAAGGCCGGCTTGAGGCCGGGGATCTTGTCGGGCCTGGCCTTGCCCGGTTGCTCATCCTCGGCCAGCAGCAAGGTATCCTCAGAGGTCATGACGGGAGCCAGTTCCGCGGCAAAGGCACCGCTGCGCTGCGCCGTCAGCGCCCGCTCCAGGGAGGCGATGGCAAAGGTATCCATGTCGGCCCGGGTCAGTCCGCTGCGATCGGCACTCAACTGGGCGTAATGACCCATCAGATGGCCTTCGTAGGCATCCTGCAAGCCGTCCAGGAACATGTGATCGAGCACGCTCTGATGCCCCATGCGAAAACCGCTGCGCGCCTTGTCCAGCAGATAGGGGGCGCGGCTCATGCTCTCCATGCCCCCCGCCACCACGACCTCGGCCTCCCCCAGGCGCAGGCTGTCCGCCGCCAGCATCACCGCCTTCATGCCGGAGCCGCACACCTTGTTGATGGTGGTGCAGGGCACGCTGTCCGGCAGCCCCCCCTTGAGCGCCGCCTGGCGGGCTGGCGCCTGGCCGACCCCTGCGCTCAGCACGTTGCCCATATAGACCTCATTGACCTGCTCCCCCGTCATCCCGGCCTGCGCCAGCGCGGCGCGGATGGCGCAGGCGCCAAGCTCGGGGGCACCGAGCCCGCTCAGGGCCCCCTGGAAGGCCCCCATGGGGGTACGTTTGGCCGCCACAATCACGATATCCATCGATAGCACTCTCCTTGTTACATCGGGATAACATATGCCGCGGCCGCGACGGGAACAAGACTTGCGGGGAAGTTGACGTTTGGGTAAGGTGCCAGCCTGCATTGACAACCAGATGGCAGCCAAGACAGCCCCATGACCAAATCCAGGGACGACACCCGCACTTTCAGCATCAGCGAACTGGCTCGCGAGTTCGATGTGACCACCCGCAGCATCCGCTTCTACGAGGATCAGGGCCTGCTCAACCCGACCCGCCAGGGACAGCACAGGATCTACAGCCGTCAGGACAGGGTGCGGCTCAAGCTGACCCTGCGTGGCAAGCGTCTGGGCTTCAGCCTCGCAGAGATCCGGGAGCTGTTCGATCTCTACGATGCGGACAAGAGCAGCCGCTCCCAGTTGCAGACCATGCTGGGGCTGGTGGCCGACAAGCGGGAAACCCTGCAGCAACAGCTGGAAGATATCCAGATGGTCCTGCTGGAGCTGGAGGCGGCCGAACAGCGCTGCCGCCAGGCCCTGGCACACCTCTCTCCCTGAGGCACGCAGACGGGCGAGGCGAGCGGGGAACACCGCCAGCAAATAGACACAAATGAAAGAGGGAGGCTTGAAGCCTCCCTCTTGTCATGCACGGTGGATGACCCGATATCAGGCCTCCTTGCTCCAGCGGTTCGGATCGTAATCCGGGCTGTAGCGATCGACGATGATGGCGCAGGCCGCATCACCGGTGATGTTCAGCGCGGTCCGGATCATGTCGAACAGACGATCCAGCGCGAACAGCAGCGGCAGACCCTCGATGGGGATCCCGGCCGCCAGCAGCACGGCAACCACCAGGAAGCTCGGGCCCGGCACACCGGCCTGACCGATGGCACCCAGGGTGGAGGTGACGATGATCGCCGCCCAGGCACCCATGGAGAGATCGATGTTGTAGACCTGGGCGAAGAAGATGGCGACCAGGCCGTAATAAATGGCGTTGCCGCTCATGTTGATGGTGGCGCCCAGCGGCAGCACGAAGGACGCGGTGGCGTTGGTCACCTTCAGATCGCGCTCGCAGGTCTCCATGTTGACCGGCAGGGTCGCCATGGAAGAGGCGGTGGAGAAGGCCACGATCTGCGGTTTCTTCATCGCGGAGAAGTACTTGCGTACCGGCGTGTTGGAGAAGAACGCGATCAGCAGCGGATAGACCACGAAGCCGAAGATGAGGATGGCGGCGACATAGACGACGAACAGCTTGAGCACCAGGGTCAGCACGTCGAAGCCGTAGGTGCCGATGGCGTCGGCCATCAGGCCGAAGACGCCGATGGGGGCGATCAGCATCACCTTGTTGATCATCCAGACGAAGGCGTCCACCAGGGTGTTGAGCCCATCCACCAGCGGCTTGGCGCGCTCGCGGGGCTGCTTGGCCAGGGCGATGCCGAGGAACATGCAGAACACCAGGATCTGCAGGATGTTGGCCTCGTTCAAGGCGCTGAACACGTTGGTCGGGATCATGCCAAGCAGGGTGGCCACTGCATCGGGCAGTGCCCCCTTGTCGGCGTAGTCGCCGGAGAACATGGCCGCGGTGGCGCCAAAGTCAACACCCACACCGGGTTTGAACACCTGACCCATCACCAACGCCAGGAACACCGCCAGTGCGGAGGTGACGAGGAAGAAAGCGAGCGTGGTGACGCCAATCTTGCCAGCAGCGGGGCTGGCCCCCAGGTTGGCGGCCCCGGACAGGATGGCCACCGCTACCAGCGGGATCACCAGCATCTTGATCAGCTGGATAAACAGGGTGCCGAGCGGCGCAAACACCGTGGCTTGCTCTCCCATGAGCGCCCCGACCAGCGCGCCCAGCACCATGGCCACCACTACCTGGAAGCCGATGTTTTTGATTAATCCTTTTGTTAACACAGAATGTTCCTTTATTTAGCAATTACTCACACTTTTACAGCGTAAATGACCACCCAGAGCGTCAAATCCTCTCCATTGCTCTGGCGGTGCGCTTTATCTCATATTTGCGCCCCGTTTTACATCAGAATCCGTTAACGAAATGCATTGATAACTTTATGAGAAAGTAAAGCCTCAAAAGAGACACGGCTGTTTTTGCTCCTTTTACCATGACAACATCCAAAACAGTGTGCTACGTTGGCTCTGCAAACGTGCATACAGGGAAGAAAAGATGCTGAAAGTTAACGAGTATTTTGACGGAAATGTTAAATCCATCGGTTTCGAGCAAAAAGGCGAGAAAGCTACCGTTGGTGTGATGGAAGCGGGCGAGTACCTGTTCAATACCGCCGCCCCGGAGCGCATGACGGTGATCAAGGGCGCCCTCACCATCCAGTTGGCCGACGAAGATGAGTGGCACACCTACCAGCAGGGGGAATCCTTCGACGTGGCCGGTCACTCCTCCTTCAAGCTGGAAGTGAAGATCGCCTCCGCCTATCTGTGCGAGTTCCTCGACTGATGTATCACGGGCGCCATGGGATGCCGAGCGGCTCCCCCATGGCGCGTCTATCCCGCGCCCATTTCCCTACCGCCATCACACCCCGCTATCTCCCCCCTTTTCAACGACTACAAAAAATTTACAATGTTTAGACGAAATCCATAATTGGAGTACGTCATGATCAGTGTCTTCGACATGTTTTCCATCGGGATAGGCCCCTCCTCCTCCCATACCGTGGGACCGATGCGGGCCGCCTGCGCCTTCATCCAGACCCTCAAAGCGAACGCACTCCTCTCCCGTACCGGACGCGTTGTCGTCGAGTGCTACGGCTCACTGGGCCAGACCGGCAAGGGGCACGGCACCGGCAAGGCCATCATCCTGGGATTGGCCGGATTTGAACCCGAATCCGTGGACATCGAGGCCATTCCCGCCTTCCTCGCCCAGGTAGAGCAGACCCAGACCCTCTGCCTGGGCGGCGAGCAACCCAGCGAATTTCCTCGCATCGGCGCCATCCTCTTCAACCGGCGCAAAACCCTTCCCGCCCACTCCAACGGCATGACATTGCGCGCCTATGAGGGTGACACCCTTGTGTTCGAGCAGACCTACTACTCCATCGGGGGCGGTTTCATCATCGAGGAGAGTCACTTCGCCAACGCCCGGGAAGAGGCGGCCCGCTTCGATGCCGCCCACCCCATCCCCTATCCCTTCGAGAGCGGCGCCGAACTGCTGGCCCAGTGCCAGGAGAGCGGCCTCTCAATCTCGGGGCTGATGTTGGCCAACGAGAAGGTGTTTCGCTCGGAAGCGGAGATCAAGGCCGGGCTTCGCAAGATCTGGCAGGCGATGCAGGGGTGTGTGGAGCGTGGCTGCAAGAGCGAGGGGGTGCTGCCAGGCGGCCTCAAGGTCAAGCGTCGGGCTCCCGCCCTCTATCGCCAGCTCTGTGGCGAAACCAATTTCAACAAGGATCCGCTGATGGTGATGGAGTGGGTGGACCTCTTTGCGCTGGCCGTCAACGAGGAGAACGCCGCCGGAGGCCGCGTGGTGACGGCGCCGACCAACGGCGCCGCCGGCATCATCCCCGCCGTGTTGCACTATTACGATCGCTTCGTGCGCAAGGTGGATGACGAGCTGCTGATGCAGTACTTCCTCACTGCCGCCGCCATCGGCATCCTCTACAAGAAGAATGCCTCCCTCTCGGGGGCCGAGGTCGGCTGTCAGGGCGAGGTCGGCGTGGCCTGCTCCATGGCCGCTGGTGCCCTGGCCGAGCTGCTGGGTGCCAGTCCCGCCATCGTCGAGAACGCCGCCGAGATCGGCATGGAGCACAATCTCGGGCTGACCTGCGATCCCGTCGGTGGCCTGGTGCAGGTGCCCTGCATCGAGCGCAACGCCATGGGCGCGGTCAAGGCGATCAATGCCGCCCGCCTCGCCCTGCGCGGCACCGGCGAGCACAAGGTGTCGCTGGACAAGGTGATCAGAACCATGTGGGAAACCGGCAACGACATGAAGACCAAGTACAAGGAGACCGCCCGGGGCGGCCTTGCCGTCAACATCACCGAGTGTTAAGCCTCTGTGATAAAGCCGCATATGGCACTCGAATACCCGGCATCGCCGGGTATTTTTTTGCAAAACGTTTGTCTGGCGCTTAACAAAATGGATAACCATCAAAATAAATTTTATACTCGCGCCACGAATTCAACAAAAATAGATCTGTTTCAACTTTTTTTAGGCATTGAACCGTTACACTGTGGTTATCCGGTTCCCTGGCCTTTGTGACGACAGACCCGTCCCATGGATCCCTTTTCTGCGAGTGGGCATGGCGCCCCCTTCTACCCTGAGGTAATTGTTACATGATCAGCGTTTTTGATATCTTCAAAATCGGTGTTGGCCCCTCCTCTTCCCACACTGTCGGCCCCATGAAGGCAGCCAAACAGTTCGTGGATGAACTGCGTGCTGGCGGCAAGATCCGTGACATCACCCGGATCCAGGTCGATGTCTATGGCTCACTCTCCTGGACCGGCAAAGGCCACCACACGGATACCGCCATCATCATGGGTCTGGCGGGCAACCTGCCGGAGAACGTCGACATCGACGCCATCCCCGAATTCATCTCCCGCGTGGAGCAGACCGGTCGTCTGCCCATCGGCCTGCACTGCCACACCGTCAGCTTCCCCAAGGGCGCCATGATCTTCCATGACGAGGCCCTGCCCCTGCACGAAAACGGCATGAGGCTGACCGCCTTCATCGAAGATGACGCCGTCTACAGCAAGACCTACTACTCCATCGGCGGTGGCTTCATCGTCGACGAAGAGAACTTTGGCAAGGGTGACAGCGGCGACATGTCCGTCAGCTATCCCTTCAAGAGTGCCGCCGAGCTCATCGCCCACTGCAGCCAGAGCGGTCTCTCCATCTCCGCCCTGATGATGGAAAACGAGAAGTGCTTCAACACCCCGGAAGAGATCTACAAGAAGCTCGGCAAGATCTGGACCACCATGCGGGAAGGGATCGAGCGCGGCTGCCGCACCGAGGGCGTCCTCTCCGGCCCGCTGCGCGTACCGCGCCGCGCCGCGCCGCTCTACCGCCAGCTGACCACCAACGAGAACCTCTCCAACGATCCCATGAACATCGTGGACTGGGTCAACATGTTCGCCCTGGCGGTGAGTGAAGAGAACGCCGCCGGTGGCCGCGTCGTCACCGCGCCGACCAACGGCGCCGCCGGCATCATCCCCGCCGTGCTGGCCTACTACGACAAGTTCATCCAGCCGGTGGGCCGCGACGAGTACACCCGCTTCTATCTGGCCGCTGCCGCCGTCGGCATGCTCTACAAGATGAACGCATCCATCTCCGGCGCCGAAGTGGGCTGCCAGGGTGAAGTGGGCGTCTCCTGCTCCATGGCCGCCGCCGGCCTGACCGAGCTGATGGGCGGCAGCCCCGAGCACGTCTGTGAAGCCGCCGAGATCGGCATGGAACACAACCTGGGTCTGACCTGCGACCCGGTGGCCGGCCAGGTACAGGTACCCTGCATCGAGCGCAATGCCATCGCTGCCATGAAGGCGGTCAACGCCTCCCGCATGGCCCTGCGTCGCACCTCCAAGCCGCGCGTGTCGCTGGACAAGGTGATCGAGACCATGTACATCACCGGCAAGGACATGGACTCCAAGTACCGCGAGACCTCCCGCGGTGGCCTGGCCATCAAGGTGATGCAGGTTGCCTGCGACTAACGCCGAGTCGCGATGACATGAAAAAAGCGGGATATATTCCCGCTTTTTTTTTGGTCGCGATTTAAAGGGCAGCGTTCCTGAATAAAGGGAGGCCGACAAGGGATAAAAAGAGACGGGCATATCACCTCCACCCGTTCGCCGTGACAGGAGAACAGGGGAGAGCTATTTCACGATGCGATCGGCCAGGGTACCGACGGCCACCACGAAATAGGGGGAGCGATTCCAGTGACGCAGTACCCGGTAATTGTCATAGGCAAGGTAGCTTCGCCCGTGAATATCGTCGGGGCGGATGAGGGAGGCCTGCATGTCGACCCTGGGCAGGGGGGAGCCGTCCAGTTGCCGCACCCCGAGCGCCTGCCAGGCCGACAGCGGCTTGCGGATCTCAAGCCCCAGCAGCGCCGGATCGAGCGCCTCGGGCACCCTCACCCGCCGTCCCCAGGTCTGGTCTTCACGCCAGCCGTTCTGGCTCAGATAATTGGCAGCCGATCCAAATACATCCGCCAGATTGCCCCAGAGATCCTTCTTGCCGTCCCCGTCCTGATCCACCGCGTATCGCAGGAATGACGAGGGCATGAACTGCACCTGTCCCATGGCCCCCGCCCAGGATCCCTTGAAGTGGGCGGGGTTCACATGTCCCTGCTCCAGAATGCGCAGGGCATCGAACAACTCGCCTTTGAAGAAGGCTTCACGGCGACCGTCCCAGGCCAGGGTCGAGAGAGAAGAGATAAGGGGATAATGACCGGTTATTTTGCCGAAATTGGTTTCAATTCCCCACAAGGCAACAATAAAGCGGGGTTGAACCCCATATTCCCGGCCTATTTTTGTGAGCAGCGGCAAATGCTGGCGATATAAGGTTTGGGCTTGCTTGACTTTCCATTCCGGCACCGCTCGGGGAATATATGTGTCCAGGGTCAGTTTGAATTCCGGCTGATTTTTGTCGTGCCTGATGGCGGCATCGACAAGGTGGACATCCGCAAAGGCCGCACTCACCGTCTCGGGCAACATGCCCGCCGCCAGCGCCTGCTCTTTGAGGCTTGCCACGTACTGGTCAAAATCGGGGCCGGCCTGCACCGGCGATCCCGACAGGGCGCCTGACAACAGCAGTGCCAGCCGCCCCGCCCTCATCGTGCGTCCTTTAATTGCGCCTTGTGCTGCTCCAGCAGGTTTTCCGGTGGCGGTGGCACCTGCAGATAAAAGCCCTGGCTCTTCAGGGCGGCCATCACCCGCTCCGTGGAGGCCAGCCCCAGGGGCTTGGCCGGGTCCAGTTTGGTCATCAGGACCAGTTCGGGACGCCCGAAGGTACTCATCAGCACCTCGGGAACGCGGGAAAAGTCCTCTCTTCGTTCAATAAAGAGATAGGTCTCGGCTTTTTTGCGACTTTTATAGACTGCACACAACATGGAAATTGATATAATCCGACGGGTTTATTGCCTCTGGTGGTGGCAAACTATAACATCAGGAATTGAATAACAATAACGTATTACCGTCTCGGTTCGGGGAAGATTCATGGTTGAACGCGATAACGAATTGAAAGGGACCACCTTCACTATTTCTGTGTTGCATCTCAGCGATGGCAATCCGGCCCGGATCCGACAACTGCTGGAGGCCAAGGTCGCGCAGGCCCCCCAGTTTTTTAATTGTGCCCCCCTCGTCCTCAATGTGGAACGCCTCGAGGCGATCCCCGATTTCGAACAGCTCAGGGAGCTGGTCGAGTCGGAAGACTTCGTGCTGGTCGGGATCACGGGGGCGCGGGACGAGGCGATGAAGACGGCCGCCAAGGCGGCAGGCCTCGCCGTCATGGTGTCAGGCAAGAGCCGCAAGGCAGAGCCTGAACCGACGCCGCCAGTGCCTGAGCCCAAGCCAGTGGAGGCCGCACCGGTTCCTCCGGTGCCAGCGCCCGTGGAGGCAAGCAAGGTCCACGTGGGCCCGGTGCGCTCCGGTCAGCAGATCTATGCAGCCGGCACCTCGCTGGTGGTGCTGGGCTCGGTGAGCCCTGGCGCCGAAGTCATCGCCGATGACAGCATCCATGTTTATGGTGCCCTGCGTGGCCGAGCCATCGCAGGGGCCAAGGGCAATCCCAAGGCCCGCATTTATTGCCAGCAATTGCAGGCCGAGCTGCTCTCCATCGCGGGCACCTTCCAGCTCAGCGATGCATTGCCTGCAGGCGTGATACAAGAGCCGGTCCATATCCGGCTCGACAATGAACAACTTCGTATAGACCGAATCAAATAGAGTTACAAGGAAGCGAGAATGGCGCGAATCATAGTCGTTACATCGGGCAAGGGTGGCGTTGGCAAGACGACAACCAGCGCGGCACTGAGCACCGGTCTGGCCCAGCGTGGCCACAAGACCGTGGTCATCGATTTTGACATTGGTCTGAGAAACCTGGATCTCATCATGGGTTGCGAGCGGCGCGTGGTCTATGACTTCGTCAACGTCATCAACGGGGAAGCCAACCTCAACCAGGCCCTCATCAAGGACAAGCGTTGCGAAAACCTGTTCATCCTGCCCGCCTCCCAGACCCGTGACAAGGATGCCCTGACCCGTGAAGGGGTGGAGAAGATCCTGGATCAGCTGGCGGAGATGCAGTTTGACTACATCGTCTGCGACTCCCCCGCCGGTATCGAATCCGGTGCCCTGATGGCGCTCTATTTCGCCGACGAGGCCATCGTCACCACCAACCCGGAAGTCTCTTCCGTGCGTGACTCGGATCGCATCCTCGGTATCCTGGCCTCCAAGTCCCGCCGTGCCGAGCGCGGTGAGGATCCCATCAAGGAGCACCTGCTGCTGACCCGCTACTGCCCGACCCGCGTCAACCGCGGCGACATGCTGAGCGTGCAGGACGTACAGGAGATCCTGGCCATCAAACTGCTCGGGGTGATCCCGGAGTCCCAGGCGGTGCTGCGCGCCTCCAACTCCGGCGAGCCGGTCATTCTGGACAAGGAGTCCGATGCCGGTCAGGCCTACGAGGACGCCGTCGCCCGTCTGCTGGGTGACACCAAGGATTTCCGTTTTCTGGAAGAAGAGAAGAAGGGCTTCTTTAGCCGACTGTTCGGGAGTTAAGCATGTCATTATTGGATTATTTTCGTTCCAACAAGAAACAGAACACCGCACAACTGGCCAAAGAGCGGTTGCAGATCATCGTGGCTCACGAGCGTTCATCCAGAGGGGGGCCGGATTACCTGCCCCAGCTCAAGCAGGACATCCTCGACGTGATCCGCAAATACGTGCAGATCGACCCGGACAAGATCACCGTCCAGCTTGATCAGAAGAGTGACGAGTTGTCGGTGCTGGAGCTCAACATCACCTTCGCCGACGACCAGAAGAAGGGATGAGCTGACGCACCATGCGCGACCCCTTCCCCCAATGAAGACCGGATCCTTTCCCAGGATCCGGTTTTTTAATGCCTTGCGTCCCGGCATCTCGCCAAGGGCATCAGGGCCAGCTAGAATACCGCGCACCCCGAGGCGCTGCCGACGGACTTTCCCTCCCCCCTTATCTGGAACACGGCTTTTATGTCTTTGAATGACGAAATGCACAGCGTCGAGGAACTGCTCGACACCGCCCTCGAACTCTTCATGGAGCTGGCCTCCGACAACCTGCCCGAGCAGGAGATCGTCCGCTTCAATCAGGAGTTCAACGACCGCGGCCTGCTGGCGGAGACCGATCCCGCCGACGACTGGGCGGCCGACGTGGGATTTGAGGTGAGCGACGCCGACTATGCCGAGATCTGGGTCGGCCTTGGCAACGAACAAGAAGAGTACGAGCACCTGTTTGCCCGCATGCTGCTCTCCCGCCGCGTCGACGAGAAGTTCTGCCACATCGAATGGCTGCCCCAATAATTCCGGATCCCGATGATCCTGGCCACTATGACTGGGACGGCGGGCCCGAGCCCGTGAGGCCTTCGCGGAGACGGCGACTGCTGGGCTGGCTCGGCAAGCTGCTGCTGGCCGCCTTTGCGAGCACCATCGTCTCGGTCGCGCTGCTGCGCTTCATCGACCCTCCCATGTGGACCTGGCGCCTCGAACGCGCCCTGTTTCCCCCTGCCAAGGTGGCCGAGGTGAAGCACGACTGGGTGCCGCTTGAGCAGATTTCCCGGGAGCTGCAACTGGCGGTGATCGCCGCCGAGGATCAGCGCTTTGCCGAACATCACGGCTTTGACATGGACGCCATCAGCTCGGCCCTCAGGCACAACCAGCAAAGCGGGCGGGTGCGCGGTGCCAGCACCCTCAGCCAGCAGACCGCCAAGAACCTCTTCATGTGGAGCGATCGCAGCTTCCTGCGCAAGGGGATAGAGGCCTGGTTCACCCTGTTGATGGAGCTGGGCTGGGACAAGTCCCGCATTCTCGAGGTGTATCTCAACATCGTGGAGTTCGGACCCGGCATCTATGGCGCCGAGGCGGCCGCCAGGCACTACTTCGGCAAACCGGCGATACGCCTCACCCGTTACGAGGCCTCCCTGCTCGCCGCCGCCCTGCCCAATCCTTGGCGTTATCGGGTCAAGCCCCCCTCACCCTATGTGCAACAGCGCTCGGCCTGGATCCGTCGTCAGATGGGTCAACTCGGCCAAGTCACCCTGAACCGGGTCCACGGCACAGAGTAGCGCCATCCAGCGGATCAGAGGCGGGCCCCAGATGGCCGCCGACGGTTTCCCGATGAAGGGGCAGATAGTGCCACCACCAGGTTTCGCGCCGCCGCTTGATCTGCCTTCTGTACTGTCGTCGCTTCATCTTGCCAGGCCGCCCCGTCACGCCGCCCCTGCTGGCGGCTCTGTTAACCTTATCCCCTGATCCCGCCATTTGACAGCACGGCGTCACCGCCCCCGGGCTGGCTGCCCATCCCAATACTTGTTAAAGTGGCGAACCTGGACGTATCTGGAGTGATTTCATGGAACAACGTAGCCCGGATCAGCTGGTCGAGTGGGCCTATGATCAGTTTCTGGAGCAGGCCGCCGACATGCTGGCCCCCGAACAAATCGTCGACATCACCCTCGAGTTCGAGCAACGTGGCGCGGTGGAGGCAACCCTGCCCAATGCCGACTGGTCGACCGAACTCGGCGAGCCGGTGGACATGGCACGTTGGGCCGAGGTCTGGGTCGGCTTGCTGGATCATCAGGACGAGTTCGAGGTGATCTACGCCACCTTCCTGCTCCCCCGGGATCAGAGCGAGCACGACGTGCATATCCGCTGGCACCGCCAGCAACAGGCATAAGAAAAGGCGCCCCAGGCGCCTTTTTCGTTTTTTGCGATGCCCGAGTCAGGGACGTGCCGCGATGGCCTTGGCCAGACAGCGGCGACACCAGCAGGCGCTGGCATCGCTCATAGGCAACGCGGGAAGCTGGTTGCACCAGCAGCGCTCGATGGGTTCCCCCGCCGATACGGCGCAGAACGCCGGCTCGCCGCAGCCCGGGCAGGCATGGGTGCTCTTCGAGCCATCGAGCTCGGCCATGCGGGCCAGCTGGGCCTCGCTGTCCATGGTGGACCACTGGCCTATCTCGGTCAGGGTGCGGCCACAACCGAGGCAGAGCCCCTCTTTGGCCCGGCAGTCACCGATGCAGGGACTCGGCAACTTATTCGTCCCCTGCCGGCGTGTCGGAGCCCACGAGGCGGATGCTGTGCTCCTCGATGACGATCTTGCCCTGTTTGTAGAGGCCGCCAATCGCTTTCTTGAAGGTGCCCTTGCTCATGCTGAACATCTTGTAGATGACGTCAGGATCGCTCTTGTCTCCCACCGCAAGGCTGCCCCCCTGCTTTTGCAGGCGCAGCAGGATGCGCGCACCGGCGTCATCCATCCGGGCCAGCCCCGGCTTTTGCAGGGTCAGGTCCAGCTTGCCATCTTCGCGCACCTGCTTGACCCAGGCGGTCAGCGGTCGGCCCGTCATCACGCGGCCGAACACCTCGTTCTTGAACAGCATGCCGGCGTACTGGCCATTGACCACGGCCTTGATGCCAAGGGGGGTGTGTTCCCCCGGCAGCACCGTCACCTCGTCACCGCTCTTCAAAGGAGGGTCGATGCGCAGGAAGCGCTCCAGACGGCTGGTACCGACCATGCGCCCTTCGTTGTCCAGCATCAGGTGCACCAGATAGACATGGCCCACCTGCATCGGCTTGTTCTGCTCGCGGCTTGGAACGAAGAGATCCTTCTTCATGCCCCAGTCGAGGAAGGCACCAATCTTGTTGGCGTTGACCACCTTGAGACCGACGATGTCCCCCACCATGGCGAAGGGTTTGTCGGTGGTGATCACCGGCTCGCAATCCGCATCCAGATAGAGGAAGACGGACACCTCGCTCTCCTCGGCGACGCCTTCCGGCAACTGGCGCCTGGGCAGCAGCAGCTCGCCGTATTCCCCCGCCGCCAGCCAGGCGCCGCGCTCCTCGATCTCGACGACGGTCAGGGTGTTCATCTTGCCAATCTGTAACATGGTGATCTCTTCTTTCAATATCCGGATGGGCCCATCTCATGGAAGACCCGTCATATAGAGGTGCATCGCCGCCGTCAGATGAGAGAGGACGGGGCCGATTTATGTCATGCAGGCGCGCATGTTACCCCAGAGCGGCAGCAGGACCTAGCCCCTCCCCCCTGTGTCTGACCTCTTTTCCCGCTCCCGGGCGGCCAGATTGACGATATTAGCAGCATTCAGTTTCCCCTTTGCTGCAAATAACCCCACTTTTAGGTAGACTTCGCGGCCGTCAAATCCAGAGGAAGCGTCGATGAACCCAGCCACTCGTACCCGTCATCTCAATCAATGGATCCAGACCCACAGCCAGCAGGAGATGAGTTACCCCGCCCTGCACGGCTTCCTGTGCGCCCGTCTGACGGGGCCCGTTGCCCCCGACTGGCAAGATCCGCTGGCCGGCCTGCTGCCTCATGATGCAGCGCTGGACGAGAAGAGTGCCGAGGCGCTGCATCACCTGATCGCCGAGCTGGAAGCCCAGGCCGACGACGCGCAGCTGGCCCTGCCGAGCCAGTGTCGCCTCTCTACCGACAACCCGGAGCAGGTGTTTGACAAGCGCCATCCTCTGGGCCAATGGAGCTATGGCTTCAGTCAGGGGGTGGCCTGCTGGCCGGCGCCGACCGACCTGAACGATCCGGCGACCCGCCATCGCTTCAGCCTGGTGGCCGAGCTCTGCCTGTTTCGCGACAAGCCCATGGCCATGATGCTGCACCAGGCTGCGGCCAGCGAGCTCCCCTTCCTCGATTTTTGCAAGCGTCAACGCCAGCAGATGAAGACGGCCCTCAACCTCCTGCTCGGCCAGGATCACTACGAGGCCGAGCCTGAAGAGAGCCCGTCCCTGGACAACGAGCAGACTCGCCAGTGGCAGCAGTGGTTCGAGCTGGCGGCAGAGAGCCGCGATCCCCTCCCTCGCCTTGGCTGGTTCGAGCGCATCATTGCCGATGCCAACCTCCTGTTCGATGAGGCATTCTGGCAAGCCCACGCGGGCCATGGCTGGCAGGTCCCCGAGGCACGCCCTCTGATCGCGGCCAGGGCCGGTCGAGCCGATTGCCTGCTGCGACTTGGGCAGCTTGGGCAGGCTCGGGATGAGTACCTGGCCCTGCTCGCACTCTGCCGCGCCGACGAGCCCGCTTGCCGCCACCCCCTCTCCACCCTCTATGCCTGGCAAGGGGAGTGGGATGCCCTGCAACAACTGCTGGTGCGCTTTGATGAAGCCTCCTGCTGGCTGCTCTACAACAAGGCCTTGATGAGCTTTGTCTGCGAAGGGGAAGCGGCGGCGCGCCCTCATCTGGCGGCGGCAATGGGGGTCAATCCCCATGTGCCCGCCACTTTGCTGGGCCAGCGCCGCTTGCCCAAGCAGGAGCCTCGCCGCTGGCAGGGAGGCAGCCGTGACGAGGCGGCGCTCTACGCCTTGCAGAGTCGCGAGGCCTGGCTGACCCACAACGCCTTGATATGGCTGCGAAAGAGTGCGGGCAAGCAGGCCAGTTGAGACCCCAATTGCCGATTCGATGACAGAACACGTGCGCAAACGCACATTTTTCTGGTGACTGGTCAGACAAATGCCCCTGTGTTACGTATCATCAAGGCCAAAGTATCAAGAGAAACTGCACCCGATGCAGCCGCCACAGCAGGATGTCATATGTCGAAGATCATTGAGCTGCTCGCGCACTACCCTCCTTATCAGCTGGTTCACGCCGCTGAGATGGTGCGCGATACCTTTGAACAGTTTTATCAGCAGCGGTACCAACTCACCGTGCCCCAGTGGCGCCTGATGATGGTGCTCGGCCCCCACTACCCCATCAGCCAGAAGGAGCTGGTGGAGGCGAGCGGCATGGACAAGGTACGGATCTCCCGCGAGATCCATCGTCTGGTGGAGAAAGGCATCCTGTTCACCGAGAACAGCGTGCAGGACAAGCGCATCAGCCTGGTCTCCTTCACCCCGGCGGGGCTCACCCTGTTCCAGCAGCTCAAGACGGAAGCGGGAAGCTGGCAGCACACCCTCACCGACTATCTGCCGGCCGAGGCGCGCCAGAGCATTCGCCTGCACCTGCAGAGCGTCAGCGATGCCATCGAACAACTTCACCTGCTGGACAACGAGCAACCCTCATGAAGCTGAACAACTTTGCCACCATGGATGTCAACATGCTGCTGAGCCTGGTCAACATGCAGCTGCGTGATCACTACGAGGATCTCGATGATCTCTGCCGGGCGCAGGATCTCGATCAAGAGGCCCTGATTGCCAGACTGGCCAGTGGCGATTTTCACTATCAGGAAGATCAGAAGCAGTTCAGATAGGGATCCGGATCACAACCCGACCCATGCCGCTGGCTCCGTCGGCAAAAGCTGCTAAGGTGGTGGCTACCCGGTCAGTTGATCTTCGCAAGAGGTATGGATACATCTTGTTGTCACAGACCGCGGTTAGCCTCTCGTTCACCACCCGCAGCCAAGGATGACCCATGATGCGCCTCATTCGACCAATCAGCCTGATCACCCTCTGCACATTGCTGGTGATCAGCCTCTTCCTCCCCCAGGTCCCCAGCAGCGCCGAGCAGTGGCTCACCACCCTGCTGCTGGCCTCCCTGGTGGCGGTCTTTCTGATGGTCGGCAGCGGCTGTCGCCACTTCCTGCGCGAATAACGACGCCAGAGCGTGATGCCTGCGCAAAAACAACAACGCAGCCCGAGGGCTGCGTTGTTGTTTCAGGATACTGGGGGCCCAGGCCCCGAGTCGCATCAGTAAGCCAGGGTTTCCAGCTGCTCCTTGGCCTGCTCGATCCCCTTGGCTTGCGCCTCCGGACCCATGCCCATGCCTTCGGCATAGATGAAGTCCACTTCGTTGATGCCGATGAAGCCCAGCACGGTACGCATGTAGGGGGTCACCAGGTCGGTGGCATTGCCCACGTGCATGCCGCCACGGGGGCTGACCACCAGGGCGCGGGTGTTCTCCACCAGGCCGACCGGACCGGTTTCGGTGTAACGGAAGGTCACGCCGGCACGGGCCACCAGATCGATCCAGTTTTTCAGCTGGGTCGGGATGTTGAAGTTGTACATGGGGGCCGCGATGATCACCAGATCGCTCGCCTTGAGCTCGGCGACCAGCTCGTCGGACTGGGCCAGCACCGCTTGCTGACGCTCGTTCAGGTTCTCGCCACCACGCAGGCCCATGGCCAGCTCGCCGTCCAGCACCGGCAGGTTCAGGGTCGCCAGATCGCGTACCTGGATGGTGTCACCCTGGCGCTCGGCCAGGTAGCCGTCGATCAGGGCGTTGGATTGGGAATACTGGCCCAGGATGCTGGACTTCAGAACGAGGATATTGGCCATGGTGAAACTCCATTTGATTGTCAATTGAACAGCCAGGCTGTCGATGGAGGTCACTATAAAGACTGGCATTAAAGCCTGATAGCGAAAATAGATGCTCAAGTCATTCAAAAAATTTGATGTCTGTGCATTTCCTCGACAGAGAGGGGCTCATCAAACTCCGCACCCTTGGCATGACAAACGATTGCCGTTATGATCCGCCGCACTTTTTGTACGTGATCCGGATCTCATGACCTCCTCCCGCAGGCACTCCCCCTTTGCCGGCGCCGTCTGGATGATGGTGGCAGGCCTCTGCTTCGCCGCCGTCAACAGCCTGAGCCAGTATGTCAGCTTCACGCTCGGCCTCCCCTCGACCCAGGTCGCCTTTCACCAATATCTGATCGCCCTGGTCTGCCTGCTGCCCTGGCTGGTGCGCCACGGTCTGCGCCAGTCCCTGATGACGAACCAGCTGCGCCTGCACCTGCTGCGGGTCGCCCTTGCGGTGACCGGCATCCAGTTCTGGCTCTGGGCACTGGCGGTCCCCGTCCCCATCTGGCAGGGGATCGCGCTCTTGATGACCTCCCCCCTGTTTGCCACCCTGGGATCAGCCCTCTTTCTCAAAGAGCAGGTGAGCCGGGCCCGCATTCTCGCGACCCTGGCGGGGTTTGTGGGCGCCATGCTGATCCTGGCCCCCTGGACCGACGACTTCACCCTGGCCTCCCTGCTGCCGGTGGCGGCCGCCCTCTTCTGGGCAGGCTACTCCTTGCTGGTGCGCTATCAGGCGGCCAGCGAGTCGTCCCACACCATCGTCGTCTACCTGCTCGTCTTCAGCACCCCGTTCAACGCCATGCTGGCGATCCCTGAATGGCAGTGGCCGAGCGAAACCCAGTGGCTGCTGGTGGCCTCCTCGGGCGTACTGTCGGCACTGGCCCAGATGTCCATCGCCCGCGCCTACAGCGTGGCGGAGGCCTCCTTCGTGCAACCTTTTGATTTTGCCAAGCTGCCCATGAACGTGCTGGCCGGCTGGCTGGTATTTGGCTGGGCGCCCCCCGGTCGCTTGTGGCTGGGGGCGGCCATCATCATCGGCGCCATCACCCTGCTCACCCATCTGGAGCAGCGCGCCCACCCACCCACTTCCTGAGGTACGCCATGCGTGCCTCTTTTTTTGCTCACCCGGATCAGCCCTGCTGACCACCGACCTCAGGAGAGATCAGATGTTTGGAACCGCCACCCGCCCCACTGCGACCCGCGCCCTGCTGCTGGGATCAGGCGAACTCGGCAAGGAGGTCGCCATCGAGCTGCAGCGGCTCGGTATCGAGGTGATCGCCGCCGACCGCTATGCCAACGCCCCCGCCATGCAGGTGGCCCACCAGGCCCGCGTGCTGGACATGCTGGATGGTGCCGCCCTGCGCGCCCTGGTGGCCGAGGTCAAGCCCGACCTCATCATCCCCGAGATTGAAGCCATCGCCACCGACACCCTGGCCGCTCTCGAGCAGGAAGGGGTCAAGGTGGTGCCCAATGCCCGCGCCACCCAGCTCACCATGAACCGGGAGGGGATCCGTCGCCTCGCCGCCGAAACCCTGGGGCTGCCCACCTCTGCCTACCGCTTTGCCCAGAGCAAGGAGGAGTTTGTGGCCGCCGTCGAGGCCATCGGCCTCCCCTGCGTGGTCAAACCGGTGATGAGCTCCTCCGGCAAGGGGCAGAGCCTGCTGCGCGATCTCGCCAGGCTGGATGAAAGCTGGACCTATGCCCAGGAGGGGGGCCGTGCCGGTCGTGGCAAGGTGATTGTCGAAGGCTTCGTTCCTTTCGAGTACGAGATCACCCTGCTCACGGTGCGCGCCGTCGATGGCATCCACTTCTGCGAGCCTATCGGCCATCGTCAGGAGGATGGCGACTACCGCGAATCCTGGCAGCCCCAGGCCATGAGCGAGCTGGCCCTGGCCCGCTCCAAGGAGGTGGCGGCCAAGGTGGTCGAAGCCCTTGGCGGCTACGGTCTGTTCGGGGTCGAGCTCTTCATCAGGGGTGACAAGGTGTGGTTCAGCGAAGTCTCCCCCCGCCCCCACGACACCGGCATGGTGACCCTGATCTCCCAGGATCTCTCCGAGTTCGCCCTGCACGTGCGCGCCATCCTGGGGCTGCCCGTCGGCACCATCACCCAGTACGGCCCGAGCGCCTCTGCCGTGGTGCTGCGGGAAGGCCACAGCCAGGATATCCGCTATCAGGGGATTGGCGAGGCACTGGCCCTGGTGCCGGGTGCCCAGTTGCGTCTCTTTGGCAAGCCGGAGATCGCAGGTCGTCGTCGCCTCGGGGTGGCGCTCGCCCGTGGGCAGGATTGCCAGGAAGCCGTGGAGCAGGCCAAGACGGTGGCAGCCCGGGTAGAAGTACTGTTCTAGGCAATCCGCTTTACCACGCAAAAACAAACGTTTATCTGCGTGATCCGGCGCAAGGGGCAGGTGACTGCCCCTTTCCCATTGAAGCACCGGGCTTATAATCCCCCCTTCACCTATGTCAGGAGTACAAGATGTTAACTGCCGTGATCTTCGATATGGATGGTGTTCTGATCGACTCGGAACCCTTCTGGCAACGGGCACAGATGGCCGTCTTCGCCGAACTGGGCCACTTCCACACCGAGGAGGACTGCAACTCCACCATAGGGGTGCGCATCGATCAGCTGGTGGCCCACTGGTACCGGATCCGCCCCTGGAGCAGCCCCAGCCAGGAAGAGGTGGTACAGCGCATTCTGGATCAGGTGATCGCGCTCATCCTGCAAGAGGGGCAGCCCAAGGCCGGGGTGCTGGAAGCCCTCGACCTCATCGAGGCCCAAGGGCTCAAGATCGGGCTCGCCACCTCCTCCCCGTTTGCCATGGTCGAGGCGGTGCTCGGCAAACTCGGCATCCAGGACCGTTTCATGGCGGTCCACTCCGCCGAGGTGGAGCGCTTTGGCAAACCCCACCCGGATGTCTATATCCACGCCGCCGAGAAGCTCGGCGTCGAGCCTGTGCACTGTCTCGCCATCGAGGACAGCTTCACCGGCCTGCTGGCGGCCAAGGCAGCCTCCATGACGGCGCTGATCGTGCCGGACCCGGCGCTGGTCGGCGATCCCCGTCTGGCCATCGCCAACCACGAGCTGCGCTCTCTTGCCGAGCTGAACGCAGAGATGCTGGCCGGCTGGGTCAAGTAGGCAACACGGACTGACCTCCTGCCTCCCTTGAGCCCGCTCATAAACGTGCGCTTGCTCGCGGTTGCGCCGCCTTGTGGCGACTAGAATCAGCAGGAGCACAGAGACGGCCCACGGGCCCGAGGAGGTCACCATGATCGAATACACCAGCAAGCGTATCGTCTGCCCCCACTGCGGCCACCACACCCGGGTCGAGCTGGATGCCAGCCAGGGGGATCAGGAGTTCTACGAAGATTGCATGGCCTGCTGCAACCCCATCCATCTGCGGCTGCACCGGGATGAAGCCCGCGACTGCCTGCAACTCTTCGTGGATGCCGACGACGAGCAGCTGTTCTGAATCCCCCTGTCCAGACACAGACAAAAACAAACGGGACCCTGTGGGTCCCGTTTGTTCTGGTGCCATCGTCAGGCTGGATCACGCCTCCCTCAAGCACGCCGCCTTCGCCGACGTCATGGTCGGAACAAACTCCACCACCTGATAATCGGCCGCCTCTGCCTGCTTGAAGGGATCCTCTGCCAGCATCGCCTCCAGGGCGTCTCGGCTCACTCCCTGCGCCAGTATGACGCCCCCGACTCGGGGTACCCGACGCCCGGATGCCAGAAAATGGCCTGCGGCATACTGCCGCTCCAGCCACGCAATGTGGGCCGGGATCAGGGCATCGATCTCCGCCAGCGGTTTCACATAGGTCAATGTCACGACAAACATAGGGAAGTCTCCAAGGCTCTGGGGCGGCGCCTCTTCCACAGGAGGGCGCCTTTTCCGTGATGCCGCCCTCCTCTTCGTACCCTGGGGGCAGCGCTCAGGTGGTTACTGGCGCGCCGCCAGCACCCGCTCCACCGTGTCGACGATGGCCTGGGTCTGGGGGTCAATCTCGATGTTGGTCCGCCAGCCGGCCTTGACCCAGCCCAGGTTGGTGCGGGCCAGGGTCTCGGGGATCAGGTTGACGCAGAACTCGCTGGCGCGCACCTCGCCCACGGTGAGGCTGATGCCGTCGATGCCGATGTAGCCCTTGGTCAGCACGTACTTCATGAGCGCAGGATCGAGGCGATACCACACCTGGCGGTTGTTGGGGGTGTCGATGACCGAGGTCACCTCGGCCGTGCCCATGATGTGGCCGGACATGGCATGGCCGCCAATCTCGTCCCCAAAGCGGGCGGCCCGCTCCACGTTGACCTTGTCACCCACCACCAGCTGCCCAAGGTTGGTGAGGCGCAGAGTCTCCTGCATCAGATCGAAGCTGACCAGGTCCCCCTCCACCCGGGTGACGGTCAGGCAGCAGCCGTTGTGGGCCACCGAGGCCCCCAGGGCCAGCCCCTCGCCCCAGGCCGGGCTCGGCATGCGGATCACGTGGGTGCGAAAATTGGGCAGTGAATCGATGGCCACCAGTTCGGCGGTCCCTTGTACGATGCCGGTGAACATGAGTCTCTCCAGGCTGTGAAAATTGTCGGCAGGTTACCCCCGGGCACCTTGCAAGACAAGGGTGCCGGCTGACAAGGAGAGGCGCGATCGCTATAGTGACCCCAATCAATCCAGACTGAATGAGGAAACAAAAATGCAGGTATATCAATGCTGTGAAGCCATTCGCATCGCCTACAACCAGATTGGCTCCGGCGAGCAGGGTTATGTGCCCCAGGCCATTGCCGCCAGCATACGGGCGCTCAACGCCGTGGCCTCCGACGAGCGGGTACCGGCGGATCTGCGCGAGCAGGCGGCCTATGCCGCGGCCAACCTGCTGATCAGCGATCACGAAGACGCCTGATCCCGGCTACAAATCTGCCGCCGACCTTCCCCGTTGGCGGTTTTTCAGGCTAAAATGACACCCCCGCATTTTGTCTCCTCAGGACGAGGAGGCAAAAGCCCATCTCTCTTGCCCGCTCTTTCTCTTTTATCTGATCCACTCGGAGGTGTCAGTGCAACGTTATTGGTCCGAGGCGAAGCAGCTCGTTCGTCTAGCCAGCCCCATTCTGGTCGCCCAGGTGGCCCAGATCGCCATGAACTTCGTCGATACCGTGATGGCGGGACAGGTGAGCGCCGTGGATCTTGCCGCCGTGTCGGTGGCGTCCAGCTTCTGGTTGCCGATCATCTTGCTGGTGCAGGGCATCATCATGGCCCTCACTCCCATCGTTTCCCAGCTCAACGGCGCCCGCAAGCAGGACGAGGTACGCCCCGCCGTGCACCAGGGCTTCTGGCTCGCCCTCATCGTCACGCCCATCGCCATGGTAGCACTCTACTTCAGCCCCCTGGCACTGCAATTCATGGACGTGGATCCCGTCATGGCGGCCAAGACTGCCGGCTACCTGCACGCCATCCTGTGGGGCCTGCCCGCCTTCGTGATGTTCCAGGTGCTGCGCAACTTCAGTGAGGGGCTCTCCCACACCATGCCGACCATGGTGATCGGTTTCGTGGGGCTTGCGGTCAACATCCCCGCCAACTACATCTTCATTCACGGCCACTTCGGCATGCCGAAACTCGGCGGCGTCGGCTGCGGCGTGGCCACTGCCATCGTGCTCTGGGCCATGCTGCTGGCGATGATCGTCTATGTGAAGTGCTCTGCCCACTTCAAGCGCATCAACCTGTTCGCCCAGCTGGCACGCCCCAACGGCAGCCGGATCTGGCGCCTGTTCCGCCTGGGGTTCCCCATCGCCATGGCCATCTTCTGCGAGGTGACCCTGTTTACCGTGGTGGCCCTGATGCTGGCCCCCTTCGGCGCGGAGACGGTGGCGAGTCACCAGATTGCGCTCAACTTCTCCAGCCTGGTCTTCATGCTGCCCCTCTCCATCGGTGTCGGCGTGACCATCCGGGTCGGTCACAACATAGGGGAAGGTCAACCGGATCAGGCCAGGGTCGCCGCCCGCACCGGCCTGATGCTGGGCATGGGCGTCGCCGCCGCGACCGCCGCCCTCACCGTGCTGCTGCGCGACCCCATCGCGGGGATCTACACCGACGACCTGCAGGTGATCGGCCTCGCCGCCACCCTGCTCTTCTTCGCCGCCATCTACCAGATCTCCGATTCGGTGCAGGTGGTGGCCGCGGCAGCCCTGCGCGGTTACAAGGATACCCAGGCCATCTTCTACGTCACCATCGTCGCCTATTGGGGGCTGGGTCTGCCCACCGGCATGATCCTGGGGCTGACCGACTGGGTGGTACCGCGCATGGGCCCGCAGGGATTCTGGATAGGCTTCATCGTCGGTCTCACCTCCGCCGCCCTCATGCTGGGCGCACGGCTGCGCGTCATCTACGGCCGCTTCGCCAGCCCCGCGGCCTGCACCGCCCTCTCCCGGGCGCAATAGGGCGCGGCCAGGGGCACGGGGAGCCGCACTTTTGGGGCGGCTCGCCTGTAAAATCAACAGGCTGCACAAGAACTGGGCAAACAGTCTCCTTTGTGCATGTCCCTTGTTGACAGCCTTGGGGGCCATGGGTAGTATGCCGACCACGCCAGCAGTGCTGGCGGGATAAAACGGGTCTTCAGCCCGGTTTATGAAGTGGGTTTATAGCTCAGTTGGTTAGAGCACTACCTTGACATGGTAGGGGTCGTTGGTTCGAATCCAATTAAACCCACCACTTTTCGTGATGCGTCCTTAGCTCAGCTGGTTAGAGCACCACCTTGACATGGTGGGGGTCGGTGGTTCGAATCCACTAGGACGCACCATCACGAAACCCTGTTATGCGTCCTTAGCTCAGCTGGTTAGAGCATCACCTTGACATGGTGGGGGTCGGTGGTTCGAATCCACTAGGACGCACCATAACAGTTTGAATAAATTGCAGATATGAATTTGATGTGGGTTTATAGCTCAGTTGGTTAGAGCACTACCTTGACATGGTAGGGGTCGTTGGTTCGAATCCAATTAAACCCACCACTCCCCTGCAATGACACACAAAGTCGCCTTGCGCACCCTGCGTCCTTAGCTCAGCTGGTTAGAGCATCACCTTGACATGGTGGGGGTCGGTGGTTCGAATCCACTAGGACGCACCAGATTTGAAAAGCCCGCTTGATAGCGGGCTTTTTGCATTGCCCGGCTCTGACACCCGCTCTCCCCCGTCCTCTGCCTCCCTCTGGCCCGCGGGCCGCCATTGTTCTGCCATGGCCGCCGCGTTTACCTCGCGTTGTCAGAAGAGATCGAGCTGCTGGCCGCAGATCCGCTCGAACGACTCCCCCACAAAGGGAAGGATGGCGTCGGCGATGGGCCTGAGCTGCTTGTCGATGTAGTGCTCGTAGTCGACGGCGCTGCGCCGGTACTCCAAAGGCTCGGGGCCGTTCAGGGTCATCAGGTAGGCGATGGTGCCCCTGTGCTGATAGCGCTGGGGCAGGCCGCGGCGCAGATTCTCCTCGTCCGCCAGGCGCGCCGCCCGCACATGGGGCGGCACGTTCTTCTGATACTCCTCGAGTTTCTGGCGCAGCCGCTTGCGGTAGATGAGCAGATCGTCGTGACGGCCGGCCCGGGTCTCGTCCACCATGGTGCGCACATAGCTGCTGGGATCCTGGTCGTGGAATACCATTTCGTAGAGCCGGGTCTGGAATGCCTTGGCAAGGGGGGTCCAGTCGGTGCGCACCGTCTCCAGCCCCTTGAACACCAGGTGCTCCCCTTCCCCTTCGCCCACCAGTCCCGCATAGCGTTTCTTGCTCCCCTTCTCCAGCCCGCGAATGGTGGGCATCAGGAAACGGCGGTAGTGGGTCTCGTACTGGATCTCCAGATGGCTCGGCAGGTCGAACTCCCGCCTGATCAGCGCGGCCCAGTTGTCGTTGATCATCTTCGCCAGTCGCTGGCCAATCTCGTCCGCCTGTTCGAGACGGATATCGCTCCCCAGGTGCACGAAGGTGGAATCGGTATCCCCATAGATCACCTCGAACCCTTCTGCCTCTATCCATTCCCGGGTCTGCTGCATGATGCCGTGGCCCCGCAAGGTGATGGAGGAGGCGAGCCTCGGGTCGTAGAAGCGGCAGCCCCCCGACCCCAGCACCCCGTAGAAGGAGTTCATGATGATCTTGATGGCCTGGGAGAGGGCCTTGTTACTGGCGGCCTTGGCCCGATCCCGCGCCGCCCAGAGGGTGGCGATGAGATCCGGCAGGAAGTGACGGGTTCGGGAGAACAGGGCGCCGCGAAAGCCTGGAATGGCGTTATCCGGGTGTTTGAGCCCCTCCACCAGCCCCATGGGGTCGATGCAGAAGGTGCGGATGATGCTGGGATAGAGGCTCTTGAAGTCGAGCACCAGCACGTGGCGATAGAGCCCCGGCTTGGAGTCCATCACATAGCCGCCGGGGCTGGCGAGCCCGCCGTCTGCCGGCAGGTTGGGCGCCACATAGCCACCGCGGTGCAGCCGTGGCAGATAGAGGTTGGTGAACGCCGCCACCGACCCCCCAACCCGGTCGAGCTCGAGACCGGTGAGGGAGGCGCGCTCGATGGCGAAGGGGATGAGGTGGCAGAAATCGAAGATCTCCCACACCAGCCTGCAATCTTCCAGGTTGTAGCGGGCCAGCGCCTCCTTGTCGGAGTGGAACAGCTCGGTGATCTTCTCCCCCCGGTTGGCCACGTCCTCGATGTCCTTGCCCCGCCCGAGCAGCTCGCTTGCCACCGCATCCAGGCTGTAGCTCGGGAACTGCCAGGTGGCGCTCTTGAGGGTATCGATGCCGTCCAGCACCATGCGCCCCGGGATGATGACGTTGCCGCTCTGGGGGTCGTTTCGGGACGAGCGCCAGAAGCAGAGCTCCCGCCCGCGCCCGAGCCGCAGCCGCCGCTTGTGGAGTTCGGCGCGGCGCAGCAGCAGGCGAAAGTCGAAATTCACCACGTTCCAGCCGATGACGAGATCGGGATCGTGCAGGCTGAACCAGCCCTCCAGGGCACCGAGCAGGGCAGGCTCGTCCGCCACCCACTCGACGGGGGTCTCCCAGTCCTGCGAGTCCGGCTCCGGGGCACCAATCATGATGACCCGCGCGTCCTCTTCGCTATGGAGCCCCACCGAGAAGAGGGTGCCATCCATGGCGCACTCCACGTCCAGGGAGACCCAGGAGAGGGTCGGCGTCACCGCCTGCGGCGCACAGCGCGCCTCGTTTACCTCCCAGTAACCCTGCCTGCCCCCCTTTCGCCTCGCCTTGCCGTCAAAGCGCATCCCGGCGGTGATGAAGCGCTCCATGAGAAAGCGCTCGGGCAGGCGGATATCCGCCTCGAAGTGCTCCAAACCACGGATGAGCAGCAGCTCGATGGCGCGGTGAAAGGCGCTCAGGGTAGCAAAGTAGCAGCCCACCACCCGGCTCCCCTCGAAGGTGTGCATGGGGAGGCGGCGAAAACGCCCCCTCACCCCGGCCCCCTTGAAGAGCTCGGCCGCCTCCTCCAGGTGGCGTTCCGGCAGGAAGAAGACCGGCTCCTGCCCCGGCACCACCACCCGTACCGGTCCCTGTGCGCTCCAGAGCCACATCACGATCTCGGTACGCCCCTGCACATCCCGACCATGGCGGGTCAGGATGAAGCCGTCGAGCGGCGGGGTCACGGGAGGGAGGGGCTGGATGTCGGTCATGCAGGTGGTCGGGCTCAAGAGTGGGATGGGACTATTGTACGTTCATACAGTACCCGGCTGCAATTGCCGGGCTGGGCCCTCAGGGCAGGCGCTGTGCCCCGTCTTTGCCATCCGGCGCCGGATTGGGGCATAGTAACCTCGGCATCACTCACCGGCACCGGGCGAGACGGCATGTCCGTCCCCCTGCAGACGCTGCAACCTGCGCCCGCGTGCGCCAACCTTTTCCTCGACAAGGAGCACCCCATGACACAACAGTGGCAACGCATTGCCTCCCGCCTCACCGATGTGGGCGGCATCCCGGTGGCTCGCGCCATCCCGGTCAAGGAGCGGCGCACCATAGGGCCCTGGTGTTTTCTCGATCATATCGGCCCGACCCGCTTTGCCCCCGGCGCCCCCGGCATGGATGTGGGGCCCCACCCCCACATCGCCCTGCAGACCTTCACCTGGATGCTGGAGGGGGAGATCCTCCACCGGGACAGCCTGGGCAGCAAGCAGGTGATCCGTCCGGGCCAGGTGAACCTGATGACCGCAGGACGGGGCATCGCCCACACCGAGGAGTCGGTCCCGAACCAGCCCGATCTGCACGCCGCCCAGCTCTGGATAGCCCTGCCCGAGGCGGATCAGCATACCCCGCCACGCTTCGATCACTACCCGACGCTCCCCCGCTGGCAGCAAGGGGAGATCACCCTCACCCTGCTCATCGGTGAGCACGGCAGCCAGCGCGCCCCCACCCTGCACTTCTCCCCGATTCTGGGGCTGGATCTGCACGCCCCCGAGGGAGGCGAGATCACCCTCCCCCTGGATCCCGCCTTCGAGCACGGCCTCTTTCCCCTCGCGGGGGAGACCATCGTCGCAGGGGAGGTCCTGGCCCCGGAGCAGCTGCTCTACCTGCCCCCCGGCAACCGGGAGGTGGCGCTGACTCTGCGCCCGGGCGCCCGGCTGCTGCTCATCGGCGGCGAGCCCCTGCCCAGACCGCTGCAGATCTGGTGGAACTTCGTGAACGTCGACAAGGAGGCCATTCGCACCGCCGCCGCCGACTGGGAGAGCGGTCATCCGCGCTTTGGCGAGGTGACGGGTTACCAGGGGCCCCGTCTCAAGGCGCCGCCCCTGACCGGGCTCTGAGCCAGGGTTCCAAAACAAAAGAGCGCCCATGGCGCTCTTGTTGATTGGAATGAAGGCCCGTCAGGACCCCTCTTCCTGCTCCGCCTGCAACCTGGCCCGGCGGGCCATGGCCTCTTCCTGGGCACTCTCTATCTCGTGCAGCACGCCATCCAGATCGATGGCCTCCCGGCTCTCTTCGAACAGGCCGGTGAGCTCGGTCTCGGGGCCCAGCTTGCCATCCTCGAACAAGGACCACATCTCCCGGGCATACCGGGTCTTGAGCAGCTCGGGGGCATACATGCCGTAGTAGTTGCGCATGTTGTCGACATCCCGCTCCAGCATGGCCCTGGCCTGGTTGTTGGCGGCAGCATCCACCACCTGGGGCAGGTCGATGATGACGGGCCCCTCTTCGTCCACCAGCACGTTGAACTCCGAGAGATCCCCGTGAATGAGGCCAGCGCAGAGCATGCGCACCACGTAGCGGATCACCTTGCCATGATCCACCAAAGCCTGCTCACGGGTCAGGGCCACGTCGTTGAGACGGGGGGCGACGTTGCCGTCGGCGTCGGTGATGAGCTCCATCAGCAGCACGCCATCGAGGCAGACATAGGGCCTGGGCACCCGCACCCCGGCCGCCGCCAGCTTGAACAGGGCATCCACCTCGGTGTTCTGCCACACCTCTTCGTGCTGCTTGCGACCGTACTTGGAGCCCTTCTCCATGGCGCGGGCATCGCGGCTGCTGCGCACTCGCCGCCCTTCCTGATAGACCACGGCCTGCTTGAAGCTGCGCTTTGACGCCTCTTTGTAGACCTTGGCGCAGCGGATCTCGTCGCCGCAGCGCACCACATAGACGTCGGCCTCTTTGCCGCTCATCAGCCGGCTGATGACATCGTCCACCAGGCCGTCATCAACCAGAGGTTGGATTCGATTTGGAATTTTCATGACCGCCCTTTTACCCTATTTGCACCTTGTTTGCACCTGTTTGCTGGTGGCCTGCCACCCCTGTCAGAAACGGCCCGCAAGGGGGTCGTGTCGATCAAGGTTCCGGTGGCAGCCCCTGGCGGATGCGGCGGATCCCCGCCTCGTAGAGACCGTCCTCGCCCTGATCGTGCTCCTGGGTTTCGAAGATCTTGAGAAACCACATGTACTGCTCGGGGAAGCGGCCAAGCTGCTGCTCTACCATGCGGTTCATCTGGTTGACGTCCGCCACCAGATCCGCGGTGGGATAAGGATCGAACGGCGCCTCGATCTCCAGCCGGTAGCACCCCTCGTCCTCGTCGTAGCAGGCCAGAATGGGCACGGCGCGGGCACCTGTCAGCTTCACCAGCTTGGGCAGGGCCGGCAGGGTCGCCTTGGGGTGGTTGAAGAAGGGCACGAAGAGGCTCGCCTCCCGGCCGTGATCCTGATCCGGCAGATAGAAGAAGCTGTCGCCGCTGCGCAGGGCCTTGATGGCGGGCTTGATGCCGACGCTGCGCTCGTAGATACGCCCGCCCTTGCTGCGCTCGCGGTTAATGTACCAGTCGAACACCGCATCCTTGGGGCTTTTCATCATGGTGCACATCTTGATCCCCTGGAGGGGGAAGTAGCGGCCAATCATGTCCACCGCCCAGGTGTGGGGCACCACGAAGATCATGGGGCGACCGGCTGCCCGCTCCGCCTCCACGTGCTCCCAGCCGCTCACCTTGACGCGCCCCTTGAGGAAGTCGGGGCTGCGCCAGGTCAGCTCGCCAAAGCCCAGGAAGGTCTTGAGCCCCACCCGGATGGATTTCAGCAGCAGGGCCTGACGGCCCGCCTCGTCGAGATGGGGGAAGCAGATCTTGAGGTTGGTGTCGGCGATGTAGGCCTGCTTCCTGGAGACGCGCAGCAGCAGGGGGGCCAGGTAGTCGGCCAGCTTGTCCCGTGCCCTTGCCGGCACCCAGGCCAGCAGGGAGAGCAGGGCGACGGCCAGCCAGCTGCCCCACAGACGGGGGTGCAGCAGGCGCGGATGAAAAGAGGTATCAAACACCGGATCTTGTGCGGACATGGTCGCCATCGAATCATCAAAACAGACCGTCATTTTAGTGATCCTGACAGCTTTTTCTACCCTGCCCTGCACAGCGCCCTCGCGCCAAGTCACTGATCAGACAAGTTAGAAATAAAAAGTGGCCCGCTTGGGGCCACATTTTTGCACCGGGTGAGCGCAAGGCTCAGGGGTGAGGAGCAAGGCCCCGGCGGATGCGCCGGATCCCCTCTTCGTAGAGGCCATCCGGCCCCACCTGATCCTCACGGGTGTCGAAGATCTTGAGGAACCACATGTACTGGCCCGGGTGGCGGCAGAGCTGGCGCTCCACGCTGTCGTTCATGCGGCAGGTATCCGCCATCAGATCCCCGCTCGGGTAGTCGGCGTAGGGAGCCTCGACCTCCAACCGGTAGCCGTGCGCCTGCTCGTCATAGCAGGCCAGCACCGGCAGGGCCCGGGCACCGGTCAGCTTCACCAGCCGTGGCAGGGCCGGCAACGTCGCCTTGGGGTGGTTGAAGAAGGGGGCGAACAGGCTCGCCTCCCGGCCGTGATCCTGATCCGGCAGATAGAAGAAGCTCAGACCGGATTTCACCGCCTTGATCACCGGCTTGATGCCGGCGCTGCGCTCATAGACGCGGCAGCCGTGCCGGGCCCGCGCGCCGTTGATGTGCCAGTCGAACACCGGGTTGCGGGCGCTCTTCATCATGGTGCACATGGGCAGGCCCCGCTGGGCGAAGTAGTAGCCCGCCGCGTCGATGGGCCAGCTGTGGGGCACCACCAGGATCACCGGTCGGCCAGCGGCCTGCTCCGCCTCGATATGTTCCCAGCCGCGGACCTGGATCCGCCCCATCACGTGGGCGGGGCTGCGCCAGGTGAACTCGCCAAAGCCCAGCAGGCTCTTGAGGCCGACCCGGATGGAGGTCATCAGGATGGCCTCCCGCTCGGCCTCGCTCTTCTCCTTGAAGCAGATGGCGAGGTTGGTCCTGGCGATGTAGATCTGCTTCTTCGAGATGGCGCATACCAGGGGCGTCAGAGCATCGGCCAGGCGATCCCGCCAGCGCGGGGGCACGAAGGCGAACACACCGATGGCGCCGAGGGCGAGCCAGCTCAACCAGTAACGGGGGTGCAGCAGACGAGGCTGGAATCGGGCGTCAAACACGGGATCAGATGAGGACATGGGGCACGACAAAACAGTGGGAAGATAAAGTGGCGCGCATCGTGACAGGTATTACCAGTTAACGCCAACTGAATGTCGCCTGTATGGGCAACTATTTAAGCCACTTCACGGATTGACAAAATTAATCTGCTTCATTTGATTCCCCTCTGTGTCACTGCATCACGAACGGCAGACCCCGCACGGGCGGGGTCGATGACAAGGGGGGATGAAAACCTTGTGCCTAGCGGCGTGCGGGCTGCCCCGGCAGGTCATCCTGCACCGCCGGCAGGAAGAACATCAGGTAACGCAGGGCCACGTAACCCACCACCAGGGTGGCCACCCCCAGCTCCAGATAGGCCAGCTGATGGAGCTGCTCGGCATAGCGGGCCGCCTGTGGCCACTGCGACAGCAGGTGACTCACCTTGAACAGGGCGGTGGCCCCGATCACCAGGGGGAAGGTGAAAGCGGCGTAACCCGGCGAGAACGGCAGGCGCAGCAGTTTGATGAAGGCCAGGTAGATGATGCCGGTCATCAGCACGGCGATTCCGAGCAGCACCGCCACCAGCAGCAGGGAGGGATCCTGGCTCACGGTGAGGTAGCCGGCCAGCGACAGGCTCGCCGGGGCGGCCAGGATGGCGATGGTGGGCTTGGCGGCATCCGGCACCTCGTGGCTGAAGATGAGGCGATAGAGCATCAGCGGCAGCATCAGGCCGTAGCAGGCCATGCCGAACCAGAGCAGGCCGGTGGCCAGGGATGCGAAGGGACCGCCCGGGTAGGCCACGTCAGCCACGATGATCCCCACCGGCGGCACAAACCAGCTCGGCACCATGTGATGGATTTCGAACGCTCTGGCCCTGTGCCAGACGAAGGTCGCGAGGAAGACGAGGTGGATGATGACCGCAAACAGCCAGAGCCCCTGCCCCAGGGTCGGGGCGAGCAGGCCGACCGCCTTGGAGACCACCATGGTCCCCATGGCGTAGGTAGGCACCACGCTGCCCACCACGGGATGGGCGAGATCCTGCCACAGCAGGCGCGGGTGGATCAGAAACTTGAAGGTCAGGACGAGGAGCAGCACGGCGGCGATGGCGGCCCCCAGCAGTTGCAGACGGCCATCGAACTGACCGGCATTTTCCCAGCACCAGCCGAGGCTGGCGATCCCCAGAGCCAGACCGGCCATGGGGGTCGGGGCGGCGGCCAGGGAGCGGCGGGTTCTTGCGATCATGGCGAATACCCTCTTGATGATGACGATGGGCATAGGATAAAGGGGGTCTATCGTTTACGATATCTAAATGAATTGAACTTAGCGTTTAGGAAAATCAAACGATATGAAGCTCACCCTGCAACAACTCAAGGTGTTTGCCACCATCGCCCGCCACGGCAACCTGGGGGGCGCCGCCAATGAACTCTGCCTGAGCAAGGGGGCCGTCTCCCAGTCGCTGCAGGAGCTGGAGCGCCAGCTCGCCACGCCCCTGTTCGACCGGGTGCACCCGAGGCTCCAGCTCAACAGCGAGGGGCGCCTGCTGCAACCGGCCGCCGAGGAGCTGCTGACCCGGATGCAGGAGATAGAACAGCTCTTCAGCCCCGATGCCGAGCCAAGCGGCCAGCTGCACCTCGGGGCCAGCCAGACCATCGGCAACTACCTGCTGCCCGCCCTGCTGGCGGAGGGGGCCCAGGAGCTGGGGGCCGCCCCCAGGGTCACCATCGCCAACACCCACCTCCTGTGCCATGCCCTCGCCCACTTCGAGCTGGATCTCGCCCTCATCGAGGGGGAGAACCACCACCCGGATCTGGTGAGCGAACCCTGGCTGGAGGACGAGATGCTCATCATCGCCGCCCCCGGTCACCCCCTGGCGGATCAGCTCGAGCTGCCCCTGCGCCGGCTTGCCGGGGAAACCTGGGTGCTGCGCGAGGCGCAATCCGGCAGCCGCGAGCAGTTCGAGCAGCAGCTCCAGCCCCACCTGCCCCGCTGGCAGGCGGGGATAGAGCTCAATACCCTGGAGGCGGTGATGCTGGCGGTGGAGAAGGGGCTCGGTATCTCCTTCATCTCCCGCCTCGCGGTGGCGGACCGACTGGCACAGGGGCGCCTGGTGGCCCTCACCCCGAGTCGCCGCTTCCCCCGCCAGCTCTCCCTTGTCTGGCACAAGCAGAAGTTCCACTCCGCCGCCCTGCGCCGCTTCCTGGCCTTCTGCCGCGCCCAGACCCTGGCGTGAGAAGCCCTTCGGATGCAACAAGGGCGCCATTGGCACCCTTGTCGTTCAGCCGATACTCCCCTCGGCCCTCAGCCCTTCCCCGGCCTCAGCCGGCGAGTCCCCCTTCAATCCAGCCGAGCACCTGCCGGGTCACGGCCTGGGGCACCCAGGGGGAGTCCAGCAGCCGGTGGCGCAGGCAATCGGCAAAGTGATCCGCCTCGTGCTGCATGCCGCCCCCCTCCACCGGCAGATAGATGTCCGCCGGCCAGATGACGGGGGCAGGCCCCCCTTGCCAGCGAATGTGCTGGGGATTCCACCACTTGCCCTCGATGACCAGGCGCCACCCCTCCCCGGACAAGGACGCTTCCCGCTCGAGATCCTCGATGATGGAGGCCCCGAGTTCGGCCCGAAACGGCTCATCGAACGTGAAGCTGGCGGCGAGATCCACCTCCCCCGGAGCCCGCGTCAGCGTCACCTCGGGGGCGGGGCAGCCCAGCCCCAGCCGATGGCAGAGGGCGGCATGGAACCAGAGGGGATAGACCCCCACGTCCCAGGCAGCGCCGCCATCCAGCGCCGGATCGAACAGCTTGCCCACCCTGGGCTGGGCCGAACCGAACGCCGCCCGCAGCTCGCGCGGCGGCGGGAGCAGGGGCAGGCGCTGCAACAGGGCGCGCATGGCGGGGAAGCACATTACCTTCATGGCCTCGAGCAGCAGCAGGCCCCGGGCGTGGGCGAGCGCCACCAGGGCGTCCCAATCCGCCACCCGGGTCACCGCCGGTTTCTCCACTAATACGTGCTTGCCCGCCAGCAGCATCTGCCTCACCAGGCCCGCGTGCTCCGGGTGGATGACCGCCACATAGACGGCCTCCACCTCGGGGCTGGCGGCCAGGGCCTCATAGCTGCCATAGGCGTGGGGCAGCCCCAGATCCCGGGCGAACTCGTCCGCCCGTCCCTGGTCCCGGGCGGCGATGGCCACCACCTCGGCTCCCCTGGCGTGCCCGTTCACATCGCGGCAAAAACGCCGGGCGATGGCCCCCGCCCCGGCAATGCCAAAGCGCAGGGGCGCCCTTGTCTCGTCGTGCATCGTCTCTCCTTGCTACCCAATGGTGGACCCCGGCATCACGCCGGGCGCGGGCTCCCGGCCAGGCTGCGCAGCCAGCTTATCTCCTCGCCCCAGATGGACTCGTCGATGGTCTCGAGGATAAGCGGGATGCCGTCAAAACGGTCGTCGTTCATGATGTGGTGGAACACCGCCTCGCCGAGGTTGCCCTCCCGCAGGCTGTGGTGACGGTCGACCCGACTACCGAAGGTACACTTGGCGCCGTTGATATGCATCCCCTTGAGGTACTCGAACCCCACGATGCGGTCGAAGTCGGCAAACACCGCCTCGCCCCCCTCGGGGGTACGCAGATCGTAACCGGCGGCGAAGGCGTGGCAGGTGTCAAAGCAGACGCCGACCCGACTCTTGTCCTCTACCCCGTCGATGAGGGTGGCCAGGTGCTCGAACGACCAGCCGAGGTTGGTACCCTGGCCGGCGGTATTCTCGATCACCGCCGTCACCCCTTCACTGCGCTCCAGCGCCCAGTTGATGGACTCGCTCACGAGCTTGAGGCTCACCGCCTCGGGGATCTGCTTGAGATGGCTGCCCGGGTGGAAGTTCAGGTAGCACAGCCCCAGTTGCTCGCAGCGCTTCATCTCGTCCAGAAACGCATCCCGGGACTTGGCGAGGGCATCGGGGTCGGGATGACCCAGGTTGATGAGGTAGCTGTCGTGGGGCAGGATCTGCTCGGGGTGGAAGCCCTCCTTCTCGCAGGCGGCCTTGAAGGCGCGAATGCTGGCCTCGGAGAGGGGCGCCGCCTGCCACTGGCGCTGATTCTTGGTAAACAGGGCGAAGGCGTTGGCCCCGATGGCTTTGGCCCGGGCGATGGTGTTTTCCACCCCGCCCGCCGCACTGACGTGGGCTCCGATAAATTTCATCTCATCTCCTGTGCACTGTGACCGGGTGCCAGCCGCGCTGGCCACCGCACCCGTTGCCGGGGCGCCATTATGCCCAAGCCAACCCCTTGCGCCAAACCGGGATTGTCGATGGGGGCAATGAAAAAGGCGCCCGAAGGCGCCCAGGGACACTCTCTTCCCAGCCCTCGCCGGGCCTTCGCACTAGCCGGGAGTGAATTCCACCCGGTTGCGGCCCCGCCGTTTCGCGGCGTAGAGGGCATCATCCGCCCGCTTGAGAAGGGTGCTGAGGGCGCCGTCTTCAGGTGACGAGGATGAATACCCGATGCTCGCGGTCAGCCTGATGGTCTCGCCCTCGTACTCGATCACCTGGGCCTCGATGAGGGCGCGAAGGCGGTCGAGCACGGAAAACGGGGGCTCGCTGTCACCCCCCGTCATGATCATGGCAAATTCCTCTCCCCCGATGCGGGCGAAGATATCCTCCTGCCTCATGTTGCGCTTGACGAGGCTGGCCACCGCCTTCAATGCATGATCCCCGGCGACATGACCATATCGGTCATTGAGACGTTTGAAATGGTCCAGATCCAGAATGGCGATGATAAAAGGGGTGCCCGTCAGCTTGGACAATATCAGCCGCCGTTCTCCCTCATTCATGAAGGCCCGGCGATTGGCGGTCTCCGTCAGATAATCCGTGCAGGCCTGCTGCTCCATGTCGGCGATTTGAAGGTGCAGCTGGATATTGAGGGCCAGCCAGTTCGCCAGACATTGCAATACCATGGCGTGGTCGGCGGTGTAATAGCCCTTCTCGTGGTGGGCGACATTCAGGGTCCCGATACTGACCGTCCCCTGAATCATGGGGGCATCCATGCAGCAGCCCATGCCGTGCCGGGAGAGCATCTCGCAATCGAGATCCGCGGACTGGGCCAGGTCGTCGCATATTCTCAGCATGCCGGTCGAAAATACCCGGCCCACCATGGTCCCTTGAATGGGCACCAGAAAATCCATGGGAATGGCATTGTTGCCCATCACCGAATAGAGCGTCAGGGAGTCTTCATTTTCCTTGATGGTGATGCTGACCCGTTCGGCAGAAAAAAGATGGAATATCCACTTCGCCATCACGTTCAATACATCCTGAAGGGACGCGGCCCTGGTCAGGTCCTGAATAAAGGTGACCGGGATGGTGATTGTCTTGCCGGGCCCCAAGCTGGACAAAAAATCTGGATCAAATATTTTTTCGTTATTGTGATGGTGCATAGCTACCTCGCCCATTTTTATTATTGCCACCCACGCTGTCCGATATGCCGGCCGCCAGGTGTCCAGATATTATTTGCCAGTGCCCCTCTCATGGGTGCCCCAGAGTATAACAACCGGGCTGGTTCTGAAATGCTCCTCATCTGGACCACATTCTCTCCCACCAGCAGCGCTGGCCAACAGGCGTGGCCATCACCACCTCCCCATGAAAAAGGCGCCCGAAGGCGCCTTGATGAGAGACAGAACATCCCTGTCCGTCAATAGGCCAGACCGGCCCCGTAGGGATAGAGCGGGCTTTGTGAGTCTTTGGCCACGTCCGGGGACTGGGCCAGCACTGCCTGCCAGCTGGAGGGCAGCTCGAAGGGGAGCTTGCCGCGTGCCTTCTGGGTGCCGCTCATGACATCGAACAGGGCCTGATCCAGGGCACCGAAGTTGGCGAGCAGCACCCGGGCCGCCGGGGCCACCTCGGTCAGGATGGCGGGCCTGTCCAGATAGACGGAGAGCACCATGGGCACCCCGGCCTGCTCGATGGCCTGGATGGCCGCATAGTCATCCGCGCCGCGGTAGACCCCATCGTGGGCCGTCTCCTGCACCACCTGATCATTGCTGGCAAAACCGAGCTGACCGAAGTGGATGCTGCCAAACGGGAAGCGGGGATCCTGCTCGCCCGGGGCGTTGACCCGCACGATGGCAAGCTCCGCGTCGGCCAGGTTCGTCACCACCGTATAGCCGTTGGCCCTGGCCACCTCGGCGTTGACATTGTGCAGGTAGACCCGCTTGCCGTCCGCCTTCAGCGGCAGCAGGGCTCCCTCGTTCTTCAGCAACACGTGAGACGCCGCCTGGGCGGCCTGGGCCTCTTGCTGGAACTCGGTCTTGCCCACCAGGGCCACCGCGGCCTCGGCATCCACATAGGGATTCTCGAAGAGCCCGAGGGCAAACTTCTGGGCCAGGATCCGCTCGGCCGAAGTGGTGATGGCCGCCTCGGTCACCAGACCGCTCTGCACCGCCGCCAGCAGGGGCGCCGGATCTTCCACGCCACCGAACTGATCCACCCCGGCGTCGATGGCCTTGGCATAACGCTCGGCCTTGGTGAGCTTCTCCACGCCCCAGGACATGCCAAAGGGCACGGTCCAGGGGCTCACCCCGGCATTGACTTCCTCCTGGGTCAATCCCTGCTCGCAGCGGCTGTCACAGTCATTGACGATGCCCCAGTCGCTCAGCACCACGCCGTCAAACTTGAAGTGACCCCGCAACAGATCCGTGATGATCTGGCGGTTGAAGCCAAACCCCACCTCCTCGACGGGCTGCCCATCCTGGGTCAGGCCCAGGGGCATGGCGTAATAGGGCATCACGGCGGCCACCCTGGCCTCGAAGGCGCCCTCGAAGGGCACCAGGTGGTAGGCGAACTGGCCGCCGGGGTAGACCTGCTCCTTGCCCCAGGGGTTGTGGGCATCCAGCCCGTCCTTCTGGGGACCGGCCCCGGCGAAGTGCTTGACCACGGTGACCACGCTCTCCTTGCCTATCCCCTCGCTCCCCTGCTGGAAGCCCTCGATGTAGGCCTTGACCAGAGACTTGGCGAGCAGGTTGTCTTCCCCGAAGGTGCCGTTGATGCGCCCCCAGCGCGGCTCGGTCGCGAGATCCGCCTGGGGCGAGAGGGCCTCGTGGATGCCGACGGCCCGGTACTCCTGACGGGCGATGTCGCCAAAGCGCTGCACCAGGGCAGCATCGCCGATGGCGGCCAGCCCCAGGGTTTCGGGCCACTGGGAGAAGGCCCCGGCACCGATGCTGGTGGCGTTGGGATCATGGGTGAAGTGGTTGCGGGGATCCGTGCTCACCGTCATGGGGATGCCGAATCCCACTCCTTCCAGCAGGGCCTGCAGGGTGTTGTTGTCCGCGGCGATGGCCGCCGGATCACCGGCCATGCGGGTGATGAAGGTGTTGACCCCGTCCTCGCGCAGCATCTTGTCCATGGCCGCGAGGTTCACCCGCCCCGCCCCGTCCAGCACCAGGGTGCCGTGCATCATCAGCCCAGCCTTCTGGGCCAGGGTGAGCCTGCCCACCAGATCCCGGGCCCGCTCGGCGGCGCCGAGGCGCCAGTCCTCGTAGGGGGTCAGAGTGCCGCTGCCATCGAGATCCTTGAATTGCAGGCCGTCCTGCTCGATGAGGGTGACGGTGCGGTGGCCCAGAACCGGCTGCTCGGGCTTGGGGGTGGAGTCGTTGTCGTTGCACCCTGCCAGCAGCAGGGCCCCGATGGCGAGGGCGACACGGGTTCGGGAGAGCGAGTGGTGTTTCATTGTTGTTATCTTCCTTGTGTGTGTAGGAGTGGCCACTCTATGCAAAAGCGGCCCCTCTCACTTGCCCGTCGGGTGCAGGAAGTTGCCGGTTGGGAGCAGGATTGAAAAGTGTGAAAAGGGTTGCAGGGTTACCCTTGGTTACAAATCTGAAACATGAAAGCGGCGCTGGCTCACGGCAATCCGCCGCCGTTGGCCGATGATGGTGGGCCACCGCTGACAAGGATTTTTGCCGTGAAGACCGTCTCCAACCGGATTGCCCTGCACTGCCTCAACCACTGGCAGGCCCGCGGGCGGGATCCTGCTGCCCTCCTGCACCCCTGCGGCATCGCTCACGAAGAGCTGCTGATCCCCCAGGGGCGGCTCGACACCGGGCGCCACTTCCGGCTGCTGGCCGGGGCAGCCCCCCACGTGGATCTGGCCCTCGACTGGACGCCCCCCGCCCTCCCCGGCCTCTTTGCCGACTTCATGTCGCTGGCGAGCCTGTGCTGCAACGCCGCCACCCTTCGCCAGGCCCTGCACTTCTTCCTCGCCTACCGCCCCCTTATCGGCGAGAGCGACGAGATCCGCCTGCAAGAAGAAGAGGAGCAGGCCAGGATCATCTACCACTCGGAGTCCGATCACCCGGACGTCATCGCCCTGAGCAGCCTGGCCAACCTCTGCCACCTCTATGCCCTGCTCCAGTTCTACCACCCGGGCCAGGGGCTGCTGGTGCTGCCCACCCCGGTACGCCCCAGGCTGTGGCGTGAGCTGGCAGGCTGGCTGGAAGGGCGGTTGCAACAGGGGGCGGCCTTCGAGCTACGCTTTCCCGCCGCCTTGCTCGATCTCGCCCACGAGCAGTGCAACCTGCCCCTGCAACCCCTGCTGCTCGGGGAGCTCGACCGGCAGATGGCCCAGCTTCGCCCAAGCAGCCGCTACCGGGACAGGGTGATGACACTCATCCGCCAGCAGCTGTGGCAAGAGAGCGCAGAGGCCTCCTCTCTGCTCGATGGGGTGTGCGAGCACCTCAAGCTGACCCGCTGGACCCTCAACCGCCATCTGCGGGAGGAAGGGTGCCACTTCTCGGGTCTGCTGGAGCGGGTGCGCCGGGAGGAGGCCTGCCGCCTGTTGCAGGATCCCGCCCTCCCCCTGCAGACAGTGGGGGAGCGCCTGGGTTTTGCCCGCCAGAGCAGCTTTACCCGCTTCTTTCGTGAGGCGTTTGCCCTCTCCCCCCGCGAGTTTCGCTCAAGGCGCAGCCGCCTCTGAGGTGCCCCCGAGATGGGCGGCGAGCAACCCCGCCAGCCAGTGGATGAAGAGCTGGACCCTGGGGGCCAGTTGGCGGCGATGAGCATAGAGGGCGTGGATGGGGAGCGGCGGCGCCTGCCACTGGGGCAGGATGCTCACCAGCTCGCCCCCCGCGAGCAGGGATTCGCCCCCCACCCGCGGCATCTGGATGATGCCGAGCCCCGCCAGCGCCGCCGCCAGGTAGGTCTCGCTGTCATTGACCATGAGGGCCCCCGCCATGGGCAGCAGGGCGCGGCGGCCATCTTCCGCCAGGTATTCAAAGCCGGGCTCGCTGCGCCCCTGCCCGGCACCAAACCCGGGACCATAGTGCACCAGCCGGTGGCCCGCCAGATCCCCAAGGGTGCGGGGCACCCCGTGGCGAGCCAGGTAGCCTGCGCTGGCACAGTTGATCTGGCGATAGTGACCAAGGGGCCTGGCCACCAGGCTGGAGGGCTCAAGCCCCCCGACCCGCACCACGCAGTCAAACCCCTCGCGCACCAGATCCACCCGCCTGTCCGTGCTGCTCAGCATCAGTTGCAGGGCGGGATGCTGCGCCAGAAAGTCCGGCAGGGCCGGGATAACCAGGTGGCGGGCCATCCGGCTTGGCATGTCGACCCGCAGTTGTCCCGAGATCTGCCCCCCCTGGCGAAACAGGCCGTCAAACTCCTCCATGTCCGCCAAAAGCTCCCGGCATCTGGCATAGCAGAGCTGGCCGTCCGTGGTGAGCTGCACCCGCCGCGTGGTACGCAGCAGGAGCCGGGTCCCCATGCGCTCCTCCAGCCGACGGATGGCGGCAGAGAGGGTCGCCTTGGGGATGCCCGTCTGCTCGGCGCAGCGGGTAAAGCTCTCCAGCTCGGCGACCCGCACGAAGGCTCTCATCGCATCCAGTTGATCCATGGCCTGATTGTCTCGATAAACGGAACAGTGATTCTATTATCACGCTATTTATCCAGTTTAAAAGGAACAATACAGTGATCCGGTCGGCTCGTATCGAGCCTGTGTCCGCCACCCTGACAGGAGTCATACCATGACCAGACCCATCGCCCTCATCACCGGAGCCAGCCGCGGCCTTGGCAAGCACGGGGCCCTGGCCCTCGCCGCCAAAGGCGTCGACCTCATCATCACCTATCGCAGCCAGGCCGCAGAGGCGGAGGCGGTGGTGACCCAGGCCCGCGCCCTCGGCGTCCAGGCCCATGCCCTGGCACTGGACGTGGGCGAGAGCGCCACCTTCGCGGCCTTTGCAGAGGAGGTGACGCAACTGCTCGCCCGAGAGTGGCAGCGCACCCATTTCAACTTCCTGGTCAACAACGCCGGGATCGGCATTCATGCCAGCTTTGAGCAGACCACGGAGCAGCAGTTCGACACCCTGCTCAACATCCACCTCAAGGGGACCTTCTTCCTGACCCAGGCGCTCCTGCCCCTCCTGGCAGACGGCGGTCGCATCCTCAACCTCTCCACCGGCCTCACCCGCTTCGCCATGCCGGGTTATGCCGCCTACGCCGCCATGAAGGGGGGCGTCGAGGTGCTCACCCAGTATCTGGCCAAGGAGCTGGGCCCCAGGGGCATCGCGGTCAACGTGCTGGCCCCCGGCGCCATCGAGACCGATTTTGGCGGCGGCGTGGTGCGCGACAACAAGGGGGTCAACGACTTTCTCGCGAGCCAGACCGCCCTTGGCCGGGTGGGTCAGCCCGACGACATCGGTGGCGCCATCGCCGCCCTGCTCTCCGATGACTGCCGCTGGATCACCGCCCAGCGCATCGAAGCCTCGGGCGGCATGTTTATCTAGGCGGTCATGATTGCCTGCTGCACAAACAAGGAAGGCCCCCTCCGACGAGGGGGCCTTCCGGCATTGGGCAGACGAGGTGCGGCGCACTGGGCCCGTTACAGGGTCTTGCCACCGCTTGCAATGACCTGGCTGTACCAGTGGAAGCTCTCTTTCTTGATGCGACGAAGAGACCCTCCCTGCTCGTCCCTGTCCACGTAGACAAAGCCGTAGCGCTTCTGGTAGCCGTTGAGCCAGCTCAGGATGTCGGTGAAGGACCAGGCGCAGTAGCCCAGGAGCTCAACCCCGTCCTGCATCGCCTCCTGGCACGCCTTGAGGTGGCTGTGCAGATAGGCGATACGGTAGTCGTCGTTCACCTTGTCCCCGGCTTCCAGCTTGTCGAACTCCCCCAGGCCGTTCTCGGTGATCATCAGCGGCAAGGCGTAGCGGGAGGAGAGCCGGCGCAGGGCGATGCGCATCCCGGTGGGATCGATGGCCCAGTCCCAGTTGCTGGTCTCAAGGTGCGGATTGGGGGCCGTCTTGTAGAGGCCGGGAATGCCGCTGGAGGGCGTAGTGCCCTTCTTGCCCGTGGTGTTGATGCGCTGCATCGTCTGGCCGCCGAGGGGGTTGTCGGTGAAGGTCAGGGTGTAGTAGTAGTTGACCCCGATGTAGTCGGGGGTGCCTTCGCGCAAGAGCTCGAGATCGCCCGGCAGGATCTCCGGCGCCTCGCCGGTCTCCCGCAGATAGGCGAGTGCCGCCTGGGGGTAACGGCCGAAGCAGTAGGCATCCAGCCACCAGAGGTTGGTGAACTCCTCGGCATTCTCGAACGCCAGCATGTCGCTCGGGGCGCAGGAGGCAGGATAGGCGGGGGAGTACGCAAAGCTCGGCCCAATCAGGCCGTTTGGCACGTGCTGGCGAAACGCCTTGATGACACGGGCATTGGCGAGAAACGCGATGTGGTTGGCGGCGAAGAAACGCTTTCTGTCCTGCACGGCGGGAGGATGGGTGCCCAGCTGGTAGGCGTTGGTCAGGTTGTAGTTCTGCTCGTTGAGCGACACCCAGTACTTCACCTTGCCGGCGAAGCGCTGATAGAGGGTCACGCAATAGCGCTCGAAGTCGTCGATGATCCGCCTGTCTTCCCAGCCGCCGTACTCATCCTGCAGGGCCTGGGGGAGATCCCAGTGATAGAGGGTCAGCACCGGCTCGATGCCGTGGGCCAGCAGGGCGTCGATGAGCCTGTCATAGAAGGCGAGCCCCGCCTCGTTCACCTCGCCACGCCCCGTCGGGTAGATGCGCGGCCAGCTCACCGAGAAGCGATAGGCCTTGAGCCCCATCTCGGCCATCAGCGCCACGTCCTCTTCCACCCTGTGGTAGTGATCCACCGCCACGTCTCCGTTGCTCCCTTCAAAGGTCTTGCCCGGCAGCTTGGTGAAGCTGTCCCATACCGAGGGGCCCTTGCCCTCCTCGTTCCAGGCCCCTTCCACCTGATAGGCGGCGGAGGCGGCGCCCCAGAGGAAACCGTTCGGGAAGTCGTTGAACTTGTGATGATGCATCTGGTGTTGCTCCTTCTGCGCGGATGGCGGGGGCCATCCCGTGATACGTCGACCCCGTACAGGGGCCCGAAATGAGTTGGCACCAGCATCCAACACTTCTAGAATTCCGTCCAATGACAAATATGGCCACCTATCATTCCTATCTGGAATCAAGCGAGGCACCATGGAGTTGAGAGACCTGAAAGCCTTCGTCACCCTGGGGGAGGTATTGCACTTTGGTCAGGCGGCGGCGCGCCAGCACGTCACCCAGTCGGCCCTGAGCAAGCAGATCCGCCGGCTGGAGGCGGACCTTGGCGGCGAGCTGTTCGAGCGCAACGCCGGCAGCACCCGGCTGACGGTGCTCGGGCGCGCCCTTTACGCCGACGCCTGCACCCTGGTGGCCCAGAGCGAACAGCTCGCCCGCAGCGCCCGCGACGTGCTGGCGGGCCACGCGGGTACCCTGCGCATCGGCTTCGGGGTCGCCACCAAGCTGCTGGTGCCCGCCGCCATCGCCCGCTTTCGGGCCAGCCGCCCCGGGGTCGCCATCGAGCTCAACGATCTCTCCACCCATCACCAGTTGCTGGCGCTGGCGGAGGGCCGCCTGGATCTCGGCTTCTGCCGCCTGCCCGCCCCCAAGGGCTGGCCGGTGCTGCCCGTGGTGCGCGCCCATTTCGTCGCCGTGCTGCCCGCAGGCTATCAGGGAGTGGCGGGGCTCGCCGATCTGCAGGAGAAGCCGCTCGCCATCCTGCGCCGGGACAAGGCCCCCTCTTTTTACGATCAGTTCATCCATTACCTCGCCCAGAGCGGCCTGCGCTTTCAGGACATCCAGTACGTGAACGACTTCGCCGCCGGCATCGCCACCGCGGCAGCCGGCATCGCCTGGACCCTGGTCCCCTCCTCCACCACCATTGAGCATCCCGATGTGCTGACCCTGCCCCTCGGGGAGGCCGACGCGAGCTGGATCATCGGGCTCATTCGCCCGCCGGGCAACGACAATCCCCTCGTCGCCCCCTTCTGGCAGACGGTGGCGGAGCTGGCGGATCCCGCCCTCACCGGCCTCATGACGACCGGGGACGGGGCTCCCACCTGGGACACCCCATGAAAGGGAACCATTCGAGAATCACATTAACGATGGCATTGGGCGGACACCCCCCTTAAAATTGCCGCACTGCCCCGACGCCACGACAAGGATCCGTTTCGTTCATGCACTCTCACTGGCTGCTGAGGTTTGATCTGCATCGCCTCATCCTTGCGCTGGCCGTCATCGGCGTGCTGGCAACCTTTGGCAACAGCTTTTACGCCATCTATCAGGCACAACGGCAACTGCTCATCGACAGCACCCTGGAAGCAAACCGGGTCTATGCCACCAAGCTCGCCGCCTCCACCGAGACCATGCTGCGCTCGGCCCAGGGACAGCTGGCCTATGGCGCGGCCCGGCTCGCCCCCTTGCTGCAGGGCAACGACCTTCATGGACTCGAGGAGGTGGCAGGCCAGTTGCGCCAGCAGACCAACACCTTCAACTCGGTGGCCATCGTGAACACCGATTCCGTCATCGTCGCCGTCTCTCCCGAGGCGTTGCATGTGAAAGGGGTCAAGCTCACCTCGGCCAATGCGAGCCGGACCCTGGCAAGCCAGCAGCCCCTCATCGCGGATCCCCTGGTCTCCCTCACTGGCAACTACCTCATCAGCCTCTCCCACCCCATCTTCTCGGCAGACAAGCGCTACCTCGGCTATGTCGCCGGCACCATCTATCTGGAGTCCGCCAGCGTGCTCTCCAGCCTGCTGGGGCAGCACTACTACCAGGATGGTTCTTATCTTTATGTGGTGGACCGCCAGCGCACCCTCATCTACCACCCGAACCCGGAGCGCCTCGGCCAGAAGATTGGCAAGAACCGGGTGGTGGATGCGGTGCTCAAGGGGCAGGATGGCGCGCAAAGCGTGCTCAACTCCCGGGGCAGCGAGATGCTGGCAGGCTTTGCCCCGGTGGCGGACGCAGGCTGGGGGATAGTGGCCCAGCGCCCCCGCAGCGCCACCCTGGCCAGCCTGGATGAACAGATGCTGGAGATCCTCAAGGGGATGATCCCGGTCACCCTCTTCATTCTCTTCGTCATCTGGCTCTCGGCCACCATCATCGCCAGACCCTTGCGGCAACTGGCCAACCGGGCCGGGCTCATGGATCAGCAGGGGGCCGCCACCAGCATCTCGGGGATCCGCGCCTGGTATTTCGAAGCGGCCCAGTTGAAGCAGGCCATCCTCAAGGGGCTGGGGCTGCTCAACACCAAGATCGACAAGCTGCACACCGACAGCCACACCGACCCCATGACGGGCCTGTTCAACCGCCGGGCCATGCAGCAGATGCTGGACGAGTACGAGGCCGAGCGTCAGCCCCTGACGGTGATTGCCCTGGACATCGATCACTTCAAGGCCATCAACGACCGCTTCGGTCACGACGTGGGGGATGCCGTCATCGTCTCCCTCGCCACCCTGATGCAGCAGGATCTGCGTTCCGATGCCGCCTTGTGTCGAAGCGGCGGCGAGGAGTTCCTGCTGCTGCTGCCCGGGGTCTCCCTTGCACAGGCACAGAAGATCGCCGAGCGCCTGCGTACCCGGGTGGCGAGCCACGACATGGAGGTAGCAGGCCACATCACCATCTCCCTCGGCGTCGCCCACTGGGGAGCGGATGCCACCAGCATCGCCGCCGTGCTCAAGGAGGCGGACAAGGCGCTCTATGATGCCAAGAGCCAGGGCCGAAACTGCGTGGTGGTGGCCCTGGGCTGATGGCCCAGGCTTTACCGGGCACCGTTCGCCCATAAAAAACCCCTGCCATGGCAGGGGTCGGACGGTATCCATGTCAGGGGATCAGAGCGTGACGGCCAGGCTCTCGACCGAGGCGGCGCTCGGGGTCACCAGTACGGGCACCGATTTGGAGGTGGGGGTGAAAGAGCCCTCCCCTATGCTCTCGATGGCCACCAGGGGGTTGGTCTCGGGGTAGTAGGCGGCGATGTTGCCTTTCGGGATCTCGTAGAAGATGACGCTAAAGCCCCGCACCACCCGCTCGCGCCCATCGTTGCACACCGCACTCATGTCCACCCGCTGCTCCTCGGCGAGCCCCAGCCTCCTGGCATCCTCCTCGTTCATGAAGACCACGTTGCGTCGCCCCTTGATGCCGCGATAGCGGTCATCCATGCCATAGATGGTGGTGTTGTACTGATCGTGGGAACGTAGGCTCTGAAGCAGCAGCACGGGCTGGTCCACCATCTGCTCCGCGTGGCTGGTGCACTCGGGCAGGATGGAGTCCGGCAAACGGCTCGCCCTGAATTCGGCGCGCCCGCTCGCTGTGTTCCAGCGCAGCAGGGCGGCGCTGTTCTCCAGATGGAAACCGCAGGGCTCCTCGATGCGGCGGTTGAAGTCGCCAAAGCCCGCGATGGTCTCCTCGATGAGATCCCGCAGCAGCCCGTAGTCATCCCGCAGCGCCAGCCAGTCCACCCGATCGCTGCCGAGCGTTGCCTCGGCCATGCGGGCCACGATGTCTATCTCGGAGAGACAGAGTGGCGAGACCGGCTCGTTCATCCCGGTGGAGGCGTGCACCATGCTGAAGGTGTCCTCCACGGTGATCTTCTGCACCCCGGTGCGCTGCTGATCGAGCTCGGTACGGCCCAGGCAGGGCAGGATAAGAGCATCTTTTGACACCATGAGGTGGCTGCGGTTGAGCTTGGTGCTGATCTGCACGTTGAGCTCGCTCCTTCGCATCGCTTCATAGGTGAACTCGGTATCCGGCGCGGCGGCTGCCAGGTTGCCCCCAAGGCAGATGAGCACCTTGCTCTTGCCGCCATGAAGGGCTTTGAGGGCCTCGTAGACGTTGTGCCCCGGCGTGCGCTTGAAGCCCACCGGGAAGCGGCGCTCCAGGCGATCGAGGAAGGCGGCATTGGGTTTCTCGTTGATCCCCATGGTGCGGTTGCCCTGCACGTTGCTGTGACCGCGCACCGGACAGAGTCCGGCCCCCGGCTTGCCAATCTGGCCGCACATCAGGTGCAGGTTGACGATTTCGCGAATGGTGTCGACCGAATGCTTGTGCTGGGTGATCCCCATGGCCCAGCAGCTGATCACGCTCTCGCTGCTTGCGAAGATCTGCGCCGCCCGGGTGATCGCCTCCCGACCGAGGCCGGATTGCGCCTCGATCTGCGTCCACTCCGTGGCCTTCACCTGAGCCAGGTAGTCGTCAAAGTGCGCGGTGTGCTGCTCGATGAAGGCGAGATCGATGCGCCCCCCCTCCTCTTCCAGGATGTATTTCGCCATGCCGCGAATGGCCGCCATATCACCGCCAAGTTTTGGCGTGAGGTACTGGTGGCTGATGGTGGTGGCCGCCGGGGTCAGTAGCTCCGCCGGGCTCTGGGGGCTTGCGAAGCGCTCGAGGGCCACCTCTTTGAGGTTGTTGAAGGTGACGATCTGGCACCCCTGGCGCGCCGCCTTGCGCAGGGCGTTCATCATGCGCGGGTGGTTGGTGCCCGGGTTCTGGCCAAAGACGAAGATGGCTTTGGCGGCGTCGAAATCATCGAGCACCACGGTGCCCTTGCCTACCCCGACGGACTGGATAAGCCCCACCCCGCTCGCCTCGTGGCACATGTTGGAGCAGTCGGGGAAATTGTTGGTGCCATAGAGGCGGCCAAACAGCTGATAGAGGTAGGAGGCTTCGTTGCTGGCGCGTCCCGAGGTGTAGAACTCCACCTCGTCGGGGCTGGCCAGGCTCTTGAGTTTGTCGGCGATGAGGGCAAACGCCTGATCCCAGCTCACCGGCTCGTAGTGATCGGTGGCCGGGTTGTAGCGCAGGGGCTCGGTCAGTCGCCCCTGGTATTCGAGCCAGTAGTCGCTCTGGGTGGCGAGGCGACGCACCGAATGCTCGGCGAAGAAATCGGCCCCCACCGTCTTGCCGGTGGATTCCCAGGCCACCGCCTTGGCGCCGTTCTCGCAAAACTGGAAGGCCCCCTGCTTGTTGTCACCCCAGGCGCAGCCGGGGCAGTCGAAGCCGTCGGTCTGGTTGACCCGCAGCAGGTTCTTGATGTTCTGGCGGGTCTTCTGGCTGCGCAGCACCTGCTTGAAGGTGGACTGCAGGGAGGAAAAGCCGCCGGCCTTGGCCGGTTTCTCAATATGACTGGACATGGGAGTCTCCAACGTGATCCTGGGCGCGGGGGCTGGCATAGCAGACCGGGGCATCGGATCGGGGCACATGAATGAGGGTCAGGTTGTACTTCAGGGCCAGTCGCACCGCGAGCTGGCTGGGGGAAGCAAGGCTGATGAGGTGAGCGGCGCCAAATTGCACCGCCTTGTGAATGAGTTCGCTGCCGCAGCGGCTGGTGATGACCAGCGTATCGGCCTGCACCGGCTGGCGCAGTTGCATGCCGATGAGCTTGTCCAGGGCGTTGTGCCGCCCTATGTCCTCCCGGCAGGCCAGGATCTCGCCGCTATCATCCAGCGCCAGGGCGGCATGAAGGGCGCCGCTCTGGCGGGCCTTGCTCTGCCAGGGGACGATGCGCTCCCGCAGATCCTGCAAAGAGGCGGTGTCGAAGGGGGCGCCCGGGGTCAGCAGGGTGAGCACGGGCAACGCATGTTCGATGGCCTCCACGCCGCAGATGCCACAGCCGCTGGCACCGGCCAGGCGGCGCTTGCGCTGACCAAGCACAGCCAGACAGCGGTTGGCGATGGTGACATCGAGCACGATACCGTGCTCGGACGGGGTGCTCTGGATATCGTGTACATCGTGGTTGCCCCCGATGATCCCCTCGCCAAACAGAAAACCGATGGCGAAATCGTCGAGATCGTCCGGGGTGGCCATCATGACGGCATGGTTGATGCCGTTGATGTTGACGGACACGGCCACCTCCTCCACCAGCTCATCCAGACTGGGCAACCGTGAATTGAAAGGGATCATGCGAGACGCTTATAAGCTGTATTCGGGCCTCAAGTTTAGATAAGCCGCCGCGCCAAAACCAATGAAACAAATCTATTCACCAATAGATAACTTCTATTGCCATCGGGATGTCGATTGATTAACTTTGTCAGCCATCCTCCACGTCAAACGCCCCTCTTCGATGAACATCAAGCAGTTGCACTATTTCTACGAGCTGGCCCAGCACCGTCACTTCGCCAAGGCGGCCAAGGCTTGCTTCATCACCCAGCCGACCCTGTCGGCCAGCATCACCGCCCTGGAGAAGTCACTTGGCACCGAACTGGTGGTGCGCAACAGCCAGTTCGTAGCCCTGACCCACGCGGGGGAAGTGGTGCTGCACCACGCCGAGCGGATGCTTCAGGAACAGGATGCCATGCGCCAGGAGCTCAGCCTCTTTCGGGGCGGGCTGTCGGGGGCGCTGCGCATCGGCGTCGTGCCCCAGTCGAGCATCGACATCATGCCGCTGCTCAAGGGGTTCAACGACGCCTACCCCAAGGTGGGCCTGCACCTCTGCGTGATGACCCATGCCACCCTGATGGAGCAGCTGGATCTGCATCGCATCGACATCGGGCTCGGCTTTGACGAGTTGCTCACCGAGCATCAGCGCCGGGCCCTCGACGTCCAGCTTCGCCACCCCAACCCCATGGCCCTGCTGGGCCCCCTGCCTGCCCACTGCGCCCCGACCGGGCCGCTGACCCTGGCGGACCTGCAAGATCTCCCCCTGATCCTGCCAAGCACCACCATGCAGTTTCGCCGCTACCTGGACGAGGCCGCCGCCCGCCAGCAGATCAGCCTGCGGGTGGTGCTGGAGACCGACTCCCTGTTCCACCTGGTCAACGGGGTGAGCCACGGCCTGGGCTGCGCCGTGGTCAGCGCCGGCATCGCCGCCACCGCCCAGCAGCTCTTCAAGCTGCCCTGCCATCCCTTGAGCGATGCAAGCGCAGGCACCATCGCCTTCATCACCCGAAAACACAGCGTCACCCCCGCCATGAAGGCGTTTCTCGCCAAGGCAGGGGCATGAAAAAGGCAGCCCACGGGGGCTGCCTGCACTGATCAAGGGGGGAGCTTGCGCCTCTCCTGGCGTCAGCCTGCCCCTTGCTGTTTGTCCAGCGCCGCGATAAAGGCGCTCGCCAGGGCGTGGTCGGAGAAGGGATTCTGGCCTGTGATGAGCTCGCGATCGATCACAACGCCAGGCTGCCAGGGTGCCACGAACTGCATCTTGCCACCGGCCTGGGCCATGGCCTTCGCCGGGTAGTAGCGCAGCTTGTCACCCCCCAGGGAGCCTTCAAACACCGCCTCTTCCTTGTCGGAGAAGATGGTCATCCTGTAACCGTCGTAGATCCACTCTCTGGCGCCGTCCGCCTTGCCTGCAATGACCGACTGCTCGAACCCGGCCGGATCCGCCTGCGCCGCCAGCAGCGCGATGGGGCCGTGGCAGATGGCGGCCGTGGGTTTGTGGTTGTCATGGAAGTGGCGAAGCAGGGTCCCCACCTCGGGATCCTTGGCAAGATCGATGAGGGGCGCATGGCCGCCGGGAATGAAGAGGCCGGCATAGCGCTCGGGATCGGATGCCAGCACCTCCCTCAGGGAGAGTACCTTGCCGGCGCCAAGCAGCCCCTCCACGACGGCGCCGATGCGTACCATCTCCTGCGGGTTGCCACCAAAGTACTGGGGATCGACGGAGTGCGTGTCGACAACGGGCCGGTTCCCTCTCGGGGTCACCGGGGTCAGGGTATAACCGGCCTCCAGCAGGGCGGCGGCAGGCACCCCCAGTTCATTCTGGTAGAAGCCGGTGGTCAGGCTCTTGCCCCCTTGCAGCGGCAGTTCGGTCTCGCTCGAGAGCAGCACCAGGATCTCGCCTTTCGGGGCGGCGCTGGCCGCAGCAGAGGTCGCCAGCAGCAGTGAGGCCAGCACGGCCTTGAGGGTGTTCTTCATCGTGATCTTCCTTTTGATGGCAGTGATCGATCGGGCGGCCACCGGGCCGCCCTCGATGAGCAATTTACTGATTACCCACGGACGAATAAACTCACACCATTGAACATGATTATTTACATGGATGAACATATGTCCCGTGCCTTCGACCCCGTCCAGCTCGGCACCATAGAGCTCTTTTGCAAGGCAGCCGAACTTGGCAGCTTTACCGCCACGGCTCAGGTACTGGGGGTGACGCCCGCCTCGGTGAGCCGCTCCATCCAGCGTCTCGAGGCCAGGCTCGGCGTCAAACTCTTCCATCGCACCACCCGCAACGTTCGCCTCACCCATGACGGGGAGCTCTATCGGGAGCAGTGCCAGCAGGCGCTCGAGCAGATCGCCGAGGCCGAGCGGGCCATCACCGGCCGCCAGCGCCACCCCAGAGGAGTGCTGCGCATCAGCGTGGGCACCGTCTATGCCCACCACCGTCTGGTGCCCCTGCTGCCGGGCTTCATGGCGGCCTATCCCGAGGTCGAGCTGGAGCTCAATGTCTCCAACAGGAACATCGACTTCGTGGAGGATGGTTACGATCTGGCCATCCGGCTGGGGGAGCCACGCGATGGGCGGATCATCGCCCGCAAGCTGGAGGATGCCAGCCTCGGGGTCTTCTGCGCCCCCGATTATGTCGCCCGCCGCCCCGCGCCGACCTCCCTGGAGATGCTGTCGCAACACGAGCTGATCCAGTTCATCACCCCGAGCACGGGTCGCCCCTTCCCCTGGCAGTTCGTGAACGAGCAGGGGGACCCTGTCGACCTTCATGTTCAGAGCAGACAGCGGGTGCTTGACGATGTGCTGGCGGGCCTGGGCTGGGCGGTGGCTGGGGGCGGTCTGTTCCAGATCTACCATTTCGTGGCAGCCGAGGCGCTGTTGCAAGGCAAGCTGATCGAGGTGATGACCCCCTTTGCGGGGCGATCCCGCCCCTTCTACGCCCTCTATCCACAGCACCGTCACCTCTCGGCCCGGGTCCGGGCCTTCGTGGATTATCTGCTAGCGGTGCACCCAGAGGGGTCGCCTGTGCCAGGGGAATGTCCCCCTCTTCGTTGACGAGGGCCCCTCATCTGCGTGCCTGCGCCCCCGATACCGGGGGCAAAAAGCAGGTGGCACTCTGGACACAATGGTTGCCTAATTAAATAAATATGCATAAAAATCAATACAGGCAGGGCTCGATATATGAACTCTTCTGCTGTTTGTATGAAGCATCGTGCTGCTGAAAATTTTCTGTGAGCCACCTCCCGCCGTTTAATTCAAGAGCCTATAACCTTGACCCGTACAATAAAAACCTGACGTGTTCCGGTTTATTTCACCATGCATCACAAAGGAGTGTCATATGTATAAAAAAGTGAAACTGGCGAGCATTATCAGCACCCTTATTCTCTCGGCCACTGCATATTCTGCAGAGATGACCGTGGGCTTCTCGCAAATTGGTTCTGAATCCGGGTGGCGAGCTGCAGAAACATCGGTCGCCAAGAGCGAAGCCCAAAAACGCGGCATCATCCTGAAAATTGCGGATGCCCAGCAGAAACAGGAGAACCAGATCAAGGCCATTCGCTCCTTTATTGCCCAGGGGGTGGATGCCATCTTTATTGCCCCCGTGGTACAGACTGGCTGGGAGCCGGTATTGCAGGAGGCGAAAGAGGCCGAGATCCCGGTCTTCCTGCTGGACCGCAATATCACGGTAAAAGATGACGGTCTCTTCATGACCGGGGTCGCCGCCGACAGCGTCCACGAAGGGGAAGTGGCAGCCCAGTGGCTCATCAAGCAGCAGGATGGCAAACCGTGCAACGTGGTGGAATTGCAGGGCACAGTGGGTGCCAGCGTGGCGCTGGATCGCAAGAAGGGCTTCCTCGACACCGTCTCGGCCGTGCCCACCATCAAGATCATCCGCACCCAGTCCGGCGACTTCACCCGCAGCAAGGGCAAGGAGGTGATGGAGAGCTTCATCAAGGCGGAAAATAGCGGCAAGAATATTTGCGCCGTCTACGCCCATAACGATGACATGGCCATCGGCGCCATCCAGGCCATTAAAGAGGCCGGGCTGAAACCGGGCAAGGATATCAAGATCATCTCCATCGATGGCGTGCCGGATATTTTCAAGGCGATGATCGCAGGCGAAGCCAATGCCTCGGTGGAGCTCACGCCGAATATGGCGGGACCGGCCTTCGATGCCCTGCTGGCCTATAAGAAAGATGGCACCCTGCCCCCCAAACATATCAGGACGGAGTCCAAACTGTTTGAGCCCGGGAGTGCCGAGGCGCAGCTCGAGCTGAAAAAAGACATGGGTTATTAATCCCGCTCCCCCGCCAGACTGTCACATAGCGCGCCATATAAGTGATTGAACTTGTATGGCGCGCTATATCGGAGAGCCAATGTTCATGTCAGAGAACACTCACGATGTCGTATTGAATGCCCGCGGAATATGCAAGGCGTTTCCCGGAGTACGGGCCCTGCATCAGGTGGACTTCTCCCTGCGCCGCGGAGAGATCATGGCGCTGCTCGGCGAGAACGGGGCCGGCAAGTCCACGTTGATCAAGACCCTCACCGGTGTCTATCAGCGAGACGCCGGCCGTATCGAACTCGATGGCGTCCCTATCTCCCCGACGGACACCGCCCATGCCCAGCGTCTGGGGATAGGCACCGTCTATCAGGAGGTCAACCTGCTGCCGAACATGTCGGTGGCAGACAACCTCTTCATCGGCCATGAGCCCCGCCGTTTCGGCTTCATCGACCGGGGCGCCATGACCCGGCAGGCCAGCGCCATCATGGCCAGCCACGGCTTCGAGATGGATGTCACCCTGCCCCTCGACCACTACTCGGTCGCCATGCAGCAGATCGTGGCCATCGCCCGGGCGGTGTCACTCTCCGCCAGGATCCTGATCCTGGACGAGCCCACCGCGAGCCTGGATGCCAGCGAAGTCCAGATGCTCTTCTCCCTGATGACGCGCCTGCGGGATCAGGGGGTAAGCCTCATCTTCATCACCCATTTTCTCGATCAGGTCTACGCCATCAGCGATCGCATCACAGTGCTGCGCAACGGCGAGCTGGTCGGCACCCGCGACACCCAGGCACTGCCACAACTGGAGCTGGTCAAGATGATGCTGGGACGCGAACTGGACGACAATGCCCTCAAGCGGGCGGGCAAGACACTGCGCAGCAACCAGCCCATGGTGTCGTTCAGGGACTATGGCAAGCGGGGAGTTATCGCCCCCTTCAGTCTCGACGTCATGCCCGGGGAGATAGTGGGCCTCGCCGGCCTGCTCGGGTCCGGTCGTACCGAGACCGCCGAGCTGATGTTCGGCATAGTGCCGAGCGACAGCGGCGAGTGCCGGGTGCGGGACAAGCCGGTGACCATCCGCTCTGCACGCCAGGCGGCCGCCAACGGCTTTGGTTTCTGCCCGGAGGATCGCAAGAGCGCCGGCATCATCGCCTCGGCCTCGGTGCGGGAGAACATGGTGCTGGCCCTGCAAGCCCAGCGGGGCTGGTTGCATCCCCTGTCTCGCAAGGAACAGGACGAGATCACCGCCCGCCTCATCGAGCAGTTGGCCATCAAGACCCCGGGACCAGAGCAGCCCATCCAGTTTCTCTCCGGGGGCAACCAGCAAAAGGTGCTGCTCGCCCGCTGGCTGCTCACCAAACCCCAGTTCCTGATCCTGGACGAGCCTACCCGGGGCATCGACGTGGGGGCCCACGCCGAGATCATCCGCCTCATCGAATCCCTCTGCGCCAACGGGCTGGCCCTGCTGGTCATCTCCTCCGAGCTCGAGGAGCTGGTGGGCTATGCCGATCGGGTGATCGTCCTTCGTGACAGAAAACAGGTGGCAGAGCTTGCGACGGACGCCCTGAGCGTCCCTGCCATCATGAACGCCATTGCATGTGAGGCCTGATATGACGTCATCCATTCTCCCCCTCGCCAAGGGGTCGCGCGCCCGCAGGGAGTGGCCCACGGGCTCGGCCCAGTGCGCCGCCCTGGTGTGCGTGCTGCTCATCAATGCCCTGGTCGCCGACAACTTCTTCGCCATCCACATCCAGGATGGGCGGCTGTTTGGCAGCCTCATCGACATCCTCAACCGCTGTGCCCCGGTGGCCCTGCTCTCCCTCGGCATGACGCTGGTGATCGCCACCGGCGGCATCGACCTGTCGGTGGGCGCCGTCATGGCCATCAGCGGGGCCACCATGGCCAGCCTGGCCACCGGCGGTCACAGCCTGCCGGTCATCTTCGCCGCCGTCATCGGGGTGGGCCTTCTGTGCGGCCTGTGGAACGGCCTGCTGGTGGCGGTGTTCAAGATCCAGCCCATCGTCGCCACCCTGATCCTCATGGTGGCGGGCCGGGGCATCGCCCAGCTCATCACCGAGGGGCAGATCATCACCTTCAACAACGACGCCCTCGCCTGGATCGGCAGCGGCTCCCTCTTCTATCTGCCCACCCCGGTCATCATCACCCTGGGCATGGCGCTGCTGCTCTGGCTGCTGACCAAGCGCACCGCCCTCGGCCTCTTCATCGAAGCGGTGGGGATCAACATCAAGGCCGCCAAGAACGCCGGGCTCAACACCCCCATGGTGGTGATCGCCACCTACCTGCTGAGCGGCATGATGGCCGCCGTCGCCGGCATGATAGTCGCCGCCGACATCCGGGGTGCCGATGCCAACAACGCCGGGCTCTGGCTCGAGATGGACGCCATTCTGGCGGTGGTGATAGGAGGCACCTCCCTGATGGGGGGGCGCTTCAACCTCGCCCTCTCCCTGATCGGCATACTGATCATCCAGGGGGTGAACACCGGGATCCTGCTCTCCGGCTACCAGCCCCAGTGGAACCAGATCGTCAAAGCCCTGGTGGTGCTGGCGGTGCTGGTCATGCAGTCACCGGCCCTCAACCACCTCTTCCAGCGAAGGACTCGCCATGTTTAAACGCAACCTCCCCCTGATGGTGACCATCATGGTCTTCGTGCTGGGCTATCTGCTCTGCCTGGCCTCCTTCCCTGCCTTCATGTCCACCCGCATCATCTGCAACATCCTGACGGACAACGCGTTTCTGGGAATAGTGGCGGTGGGCATGACCTTCGTCATCCTCTCGGGGGGCATCGATCTGTCGGTGGGGGCCGTCATCGCCTTCACCGGCGTGCTGCTGGCAACCCTCATCGGGAAGCTGGGGGTCAGCCCCGTGCTGGCCATCCCTCTGGTACTGGTGCTCGGAGCAGGCTTTGGCGCCCTCATGGGCTGGCTCATCGACACCCTGAAGATCCCCGCCTTCATCATCACCCTGGCGGGCATGTTCTTCCTGCGGGGGGCAAGTTTTCTCATCTCCGAGCAGTCCCTGCCCATCGATCACCCCACCTTCACCTACCTGTCGAGCCTGTCGTGGAAGATACCGGGGGGCGGTCGCCTGAGCCTGCTGGCCCTCATCATGCTGGCGGTGGTGGTCTTCGGCATCCTGCTCGCCAACCGCACTCGCTTTGGCAACAACGTTTACGCCATCGGCGGCAACGCCACCTCGGCAGCCCTGATGGGGATCTCGGTGCGCCACACCACCATTCGCATCTACCTGCTCTCCACCACCCTGGCGACCCTCGCAGGCATCGTGTTCGCGCTCTATACCTCGGCGGGCTATCCGCTCGCCGCCGTCGGGGTGGAGCTCGATGCCATCGCCGCCGTGGTCATCGGCGGCACTCTGCTGAGCGGCGGGGTGGGCACCGTCTTCGGTTCCCTGTTCGGGGTGCTGATCCAGGGGCTGATCCAGACCTACATCAACTTCGACGGCACCCTCAGCTCCTGGTGGACCAAGATCATCATCGGCCTGCTGCTGTTCAGCTTCATCGCCCTGCAGCGCCTGCTGATCCTGGTTTCGGAGCACCGCAAGGCCAACAAGCCAGGTCCTTTCAAGCGCCAGGTTGCCGCCCAGCCCGAGTGAGGTATCAGCAAGACTCTGGTGGCAGAAGATAACGGGGGCAAGGCACTCTCGTGCGCCCTCCCCGCCTGGCCGTCACGGGTCCGGCGCAGAGGATGGGGAGGCAGCGGGGGCCCTCACAGGGCCCGGCCCTAGCCTCCCGCACGCCCCTTTGAGGGGTGATACCGTCTTTGGAGGGCACTCAGGTCAATCGCACCACCAGGGGTTGCCCTCATGGGGGCTCAGCACCTCCAGAGGCTCCCCCATGACAGGCGTGGTCAGGGGGATCTGTTGCTCGGCAGCCAAGCGGGCAATCTGCTCAAGCGGATCGTTCCAGCGGTGCATGGCCAGATCGAAGGTGCCGTTGTGCACCGGATAGAGCCATTTCCCCCCAAGATCGTGAAACGCCTGCGCCGTCTGCGCCGGGAGCATGTGCACCAGCTCCCAGCGCTTGTCGTAGGCCCCGGTCTCGAGGAAGGTCACGTCGAACGGACCGTAGCGCCTGCCAATCTCCTTGAAACCGTCGAAGTAGCCGCTGTCACCGCTGAAGAAGAGGTTGACCCCCTCGCCGCGAATGACCCAGGAGGCCCAGAGGGTCTGGTTGCCGTCCCCGAGGCCACGGCCGGAGAAATGCTGGGCCGGGGTCGCTACCAGGGTGACACCGCCCACTCGGGTCTGCTGCCACCAGTCCAGTTCGCGGATCTTCTCCTTCGCAATCCCCCAGGCCATGAGGCGCGCCCCCACCCCGAGGGGCGTGATGAAGTGGTCGACCTTCTCCTGCAGCGCCAGTATGGCCCCGTGATCGAGATGGTCGTAGTGATCATGGGAGAGGATCACCCCTCGATGGGGGGCAGCGCCTCCAGGGTGATGGGCGGTTGATGCCAGCGCTTGGGGCCAAACCACTGCACCGGCGAGGCCCGCTCGCTGAACACGGGATCCGTCAGCCAGAACGTGCCCTGCAACTTGAGCAGCAGAGTGGAGTGGCCGAGGCGCCACACGCTGTTGTCCGGCGCCGCGATGAGCCCCTCCCGGGTCATGACCTGTACCGGAATGGCGCGATCCGGCACCGTGCCCTCAGGCTTGGCGAACAGGAAGTCCCACCAGAGCCTGGCCCCTTCCCAGAGGCTTCGCGCCTGGGGTGTCACGGCATTGTTGAACCGGCCCCCCTGATATTGCGAGGAGTCCGGGTGTTCGGGCAGGCCCGGTTTGAGTAGAGATGCGATCATGCCAATCATCAGGGCTCCTTTGAGCAACCACAGAAAACGGCGCCCCTCAGGGGCGCGAAAAGAGGCTGACGGGGTCTGCATTCATGCCACGCCTGTCTGCCTGGTCTCTGGTGAGTCGAGAGCAGCCCCTGCACGGGGCCTCACCATCCATAAAACAGAACGGGAGAGTCGCACGGTATGAAACCGGTTCCCGGCGTCTCCAGTAACGGCAAGATAGCCTGCCCGGGCTCCCGCCACCAGAGGGGTTCGCGTTGCCGCGTGGCCCCGGCATGGTGTCGCATCAAGCGCATGGCCTCACCTGCTCTGCCGGCGCCAACAAAAGGAGGCGTCAGATGGCGTACTGCAAGAGCTTGCAGTGCTGAAAGTCAGAAGATGGCTGGGCCATAGAGGCCACGGGAGGTGACTGAGGGAAAGCATGATCTCAAGGGGACAGTGACGCGGTCTGAAGCCTGATAAACGCCCATAGGGCACAGGTGTAGTGGTTTAATCATCCCGGACACCATTTAGGTGGTACAGTCGCCACCATGATCAGAGGTGTTCAATGGCAAAACAATGTTGTTTATTCACTGCCAAGTTCAAGCAGGAAGCGTGTCCTAGATGCTCGACCAAGACTGTTCCGTCTCCGAAGCCAACAGTTCTCTGGACGTTGGCGAAACCGTGCCTCGTTGATGAATTCAGAAGAGTCCATCCAAACGAATTGACTCAACTCCTATTATCAAGTCTCTGACCCTTGGATACCGAATTGCAGTTTCGCCCTATCTTGATTTTGCCAAAAGGGAAAAGTAAAGCCCTGTAAGGGCTTTACTCTAAATAAGCTTAAGAAAATAAAGCCGTGAGATGATTGATGAAACGCTTTGTTTCATTCTCTACATCCGGATTTTTTACCACATCATTTGTGATAAAGGTGGGTAGTGCTTTCATGCCCAAAAACTGATTTGCCTTATGGAAATGCAGGTATACCCCATCCACTCCCTGGCCTTCAAAGAACTGTTTAGGATCATTAAATGCCTCTAATGGTGCATTCCATGTAAGAGAGAGCATGTATTTTTTGTCCTGAACAAGACCGCCTGAGCCATATTTTTTTGACATATCGGAGCGAGTTCGGCCATCACTTTCATACAGAGAGCCATGACCCTCTGTAAACACATCATCGATCCATTTTTTAACGGTCCATGGTTCCCCCATCCACCATCCCGGCATCTGATAAATCAGTACATCGCTGTTGAGAATTTTTGCTATCTCGCTTGGAGGATCAAAATCGCTATCAGCATTGGTAACAGATACCGTGTGCCCAAGGTGGTTTAATATCTCACAAGCGACATTGACATAATGTTGGTTTAACTCACCTTTGGCAAAACCATAACTTTTGGCGCCATTAACAATCAGAATGTTACTCATAAAATCACTACCTTTTTCAGATTGCAAGAGGCTGGGCGCACTAGAATCTTTGAGTTTTTCCAGGCGGACCCATCTCGATTCAAACATGCTCACCAGCATTTTTAATAAAAATTCGACATATGATAATGCTCGGCACTTATCAGTAACAGTTATTACCCCCCGGCAGTTAATAATATAAAGCAGGGAGGCTAATCTTAAAAACTGTCTGGAGAAATGAATATAGCCATTCGCAAGATATTTTCTGCAGCATGAAATGCACTGCAAATCCCTGGAGATGGTGACAACCGTCTTTCAATCATCAGGGGAGTATTTCCTTTTCCTACTGGCGGACGTCAAGATTCAGTTCAGCGACGATGCGGGTTCCAGGTGCACATTGCGTCCTGCAGCCATTCCAGTACAAGCGCCAGCCACAGCGAGCGCAGCAGTCACCAACAGTGGCACAGTCCAACTACCGGACCAATCGTGCACTTGACCCAGCAGCAGCGGTCCCATTGCCGCCATCAAATAGCCGACACACTGCGCCATTCCTGACAGGGCTGCAGCATCGCCAGCATTTTGTGTGCGCAAACCGATGAAGGTCAGACCCAACATCATGCTCGCACCTGAGCCAAACCCCAGAATAGCGGCCCACAGCATTGCCAAATCGGGCGCATAGGCTATTCCCATCAGAGACAGTGCCGTCAGCAGACTGACCACGACGGCCAATAGCCTCTGGTCTTTCAGGCGGCGCAGCATCGCTGCCAGTATTATTCCGGGAATAGCCGTAGTTAGCTGCAGCATTCCGTGCACGGCACCAGCTGTTGCAGAGGAGATACCATGGTCCGTCAGAATCGCTGGCAGCCAGCCTACCGCAACATAAAAGGGCATTGCATTCAGCCCCATAAACAACGTGACCTGCCATGCCAGAGGGGATTTCCAAACCTCGACAGTTGTTGTCTTTTTCGTAACTGATCGCTGTTGTTGATGGTGTTTTTTAAGCTGTGGCAGCCATAAAGTAAGCGCAAGTAGCGGAGCTACCACTATCAGCGCCAAAGCAATATTCCAGCTCCAAAACTGCGTCAGCGGAATGATAATTGCCGAACCGATAGCACCTGCCGCCCCCATCGTAATGGAATAAGCACCTGTCATAGATGCCATGTTTGAAGAAAAATCACGTTTGATCAGGCTAGGCAACAATACATTCCCCAGAGCGATCCCTGTTCCAATCAGGATCGTGCCCACGTACAACGCCCAAATACTTCCTGCGGAACGGAGTAGAATCCCTGCTGAGATAATAACCATTGCGCCCAATAGGGTTCGCTCCAGTCCTAATCTCTGAGCAACAGGGGCGCTCAACGGTGAAAATGCTGCAAAGGCAAGCAAGGGTAATGAATTGAGCAACCCGACTGCGGTGATACTGAGTTCAAACTTGTCTTGGATTAATGGTAAAACCGGTGCGATAGCGGTGAAAGGAACGCGCAAGTTCGCGGCAATAAAAAGGATTCCCATCACAAGTGCCATGGTATGCCACTTGTTTTTTATGTTTGACATTTTCTATGTTATCTCTGATAAAAAGAAGAGTTTAAAATGCATGTTGATTGCAAGATATAGAAAACAAGACAGTATGTTTCTAAATTATGCCAAAGCACTGAACATGTTATGTCGCCAGAGGCGACTGAAACCGTTTTCCTCTAGGGCCACCCTGCTCTGTCATTCGATATCAAATACACCATTTTTGAACATATTGTACGGTAGGACTTCCATCATCCAGCCCTAATATGGCCACGAATTGTTATGACAGATTGGTGGACTATATAGTGGTTGAGTCGAGGAAATACGAGGTCGCCATGAGGGTGAGCACTTGGTTGTTCGGATTAAAGCCCATGGTCCCCCTTATGGTGACTGTCAGATGAAGATCATATCTCCAGAGACCACTGATGCGGCAAATCGATTTTCTGGCAAGCCGGCGATGGCGTTTGATCTGGCCTCTAATATCGCACCGTCATGTCGTGATGGCGCGGAAAGACCAATACGTGCACTGGTGCAGTATAGGGTTGTGAATGCCTCACCTGCCAGCGTTGGGCATGTGCTCTGAATAGCAGGGGATGGAAGAACGCAGTCAATTGTTCCGTCCGGACAATAGCGCACAATCCGATTGCCTCCCCATTCTGCATTCCATAAGTAGCCCTGCGCATCCACACAAGAACCATCTGGTGCCCCACCTCCTTCTATTTCAGTAAACACGCGTTGATTTTCGAAGGAAGGGTAATCACAGCAGAAAATGCGCCCTTGCATCGAGTCGCAGTAATACATGGTGCCACCATCCGGGCTGAAACAGATGCTATTGGGAATAGCCACTTCGGGAAGAGGCAACGTCTCTATATCAAGCGTTGCGGCATTCAGTCTGTGGAATTTTCCGATACTCTGTAACGGGTCTCCATCATCCATGGTGCCGAAGACATAATTGCCTGAACGATCGCAGCGGCCATCACCTATTCGCGTTCCGATCTCCCCCGGAGAGGAAACCAATTCAGTAAAACTGCGAGTATTCAGGTCATAGAAACCGATCCGAGATGCCAATCCCATCAGCAGAACGTCTGTCTTTTCGGTGAGTGCGAATGAGCCGAGGCGTTCAGGCAAAGACCAGCGCGTTACCGCGTTACTATCTCCTTCAAAGGCGAGCAGCTCGCTACCTTCAATGTCCGTCCAGAACAGCCTGCGGGTTTTATCACACCAAAGGGGGCACTCTCCCAGTGTGTTCCTGGCATCTACTGCAATTGAAAACATGTTAATCCTCCTGGCACTTTCATAAGGTATTGGCGAACGTCTACCCCAGGGGCAGACGTTCGTGAAGGTCAAAAATCAGAATGCCGCTTCATCAGTGCATAAGGCGCTCAGCTAACCGATCACCGAACAGCATGATGACGAGCCCGGTCAGCATGACCAGCATTCCACCCAGCTTTATCAAAGATACCGGACGCTGGATGGTGCCAAGCAGACCAAAATGGTCGATGACCTGGGATGAGAGCAACTGTCCGACGATGGCCAACCCAAGCAGGGCTGAAAACCCGATTTTCGGTGCGAGCACGACATAGCTGAACAACGCGCAAGCACCGATCAGGCCGCCAGCCAGACTCCACAGAGGCTGTGATGGAATGGCCGCAAGCGAGGTGAATAATCCGCCACGCAGCAGCGAGAAGATCCCAAGGCTGAATGCACCGGCCGCGAAGGAGAACAATGCGGCGGTGACCGAATCGCCCCCGAGTCCTCGTGCCAGCTGACTATTCAGAGTCGTCTGCAGCGTGATCCCGAGACCTGCGGCAAAAGCGATGACGTAATACAGCGTGCTCATGGGTTTCATACCTGTCAGTGTGCCTGTGCCAGCGGCAGGAAGGCGTCAGCAAAAATGTCAGGCTCATACCCGGCGGCGGCAAACAGATGCTCACGGGACTCATCAATGGCGGCGCGAAGGCGCGTGCTGTCTACGCCCAGCACCTTGCCATGCTGCTTGACGATGCGTCCACCGATCATGACGGTATCAATGTTGCTGCGCTCTGTCGCATGCACCACGGTGCCAAAGGCATTGCCGGACGGGTAGAGGTTGATGTCGCCAGCATTGATCAGAATGAGATCCGCCTGTTTTCCTGGTGTCAGGCTCCCTACCTTGTCCAGCAGCCCTGCACAGGCAGCACCATCGACAGTCGCCGATTTGAGGAGTTGGGCAGCCGGCAGCGTGGTCAGCGAGTGGTCGGTGCCGCAGCAATGCTGTTGATGCATGCCCATCACCCGTTGCAGGTAAAATGCCACGCGCATTTCCATAAACATATCAGTGCTGTAAGAGGTTTCATTGTCGACGCTGAGGCCAGGGCTGATGCCATGACGCTGCGCTGCCTGGATGGCAAACATACCGTCCTCGATGCCATAGTGCGCATCGGAGCGCGGGCAGACATTCACCCGGACACCGGCTTCTCGCAGGATCTTCCATCCCTCATCTGGCAGTGACGTGCAGTGATTGAAAATATTGTCCGGGCCGAGCAGACCGCGCCGATGCAGTGACTCCAGCTCAGACGCCATAAAAGAACCAAAGAATTCAGTGACGATCGGCAGTCCCAGCCTGCGAGCCTCGGCCCACAATGCAGGCTCCAGCTGGGCCATGACAGCAAGGGAAACCAGGCTCTCTGGGTTGTCCTTGAAATATTTCTCTTGCAGGCGTTGCCAGTTACCCGGCCAATGAGCCTTGTCCCATTCCCCCGATACCGGTGCGCCGGAGGCGTGTATGGCACGGATCCCTGCATCCAGCAGGGCCTCGACGGCGGCGTCCGAATGAGCTGCGGTGCGGCTGTTATGGGAATTGTCAATGACGGTGGTGATGCCTGCATCAATGCAGCCCAGTGCCGTCAGCAGGTTGCCGATATACATATCGGCAGGGCGATAGTACTTGGCGAAAGAGAAGTGCGTGGCGTTGCTGTAGTCTTCCAGACAAGTGGCATTCGGATTGATGCGGCGCAGTTGTCCCTCCCAGGAGTGGCGATGAGAATCCACCATCCCCGGCATGGCGATCATGTTCGTAGCATCGATGACACGGGCCCCATTCGCCTCCAGATTCTCGCCTATGGCCGTAATGGTTGATCCACTGATCAGAATGTCTCCACGTGCAATGTTACCCACGTTCTCATCCATGCTGAGGATCGTGGCCCCCTTGATCAAGATTGAATCTGGTATTACATCTTGATTATTAACAATATTTCTAACGTATCCGGTCATTTCAAGAGCCTCTTTTCTAGCCAATGGCAAAAAGATACGGCACTCTATTACCCTGAAAAAGATGACCAAACTGTTTTCATAATTCATGATCTTCGAATAATCATGGGAACTATCGGTAGAGTTATCGTCTCAAGGGAGAAGGGCTGTGGATCGTATTCAGGCTATGCAGATCTTTATGCGGGTTGCTGAGACCGGAAGCTTCGTGCAGGCAGCAGAGACCCTCTCACTGCCTTCCTCGACAGTCAGCAGTACGATTAAAAACCTCGAAAAATACCTGCAGGTGCGCCTGCTGAACAGAACAACGAGGCGGGTGAACCTCACCCCTGAAGGCTTGCAGTATCTTGGCCAGTGCAGGGAAATACTCTCATTGATTGAACATGCCGAGTCCAGCCTGACGGAGGCTATCAAGCGGCCACAGGGGCGTTTGCGGGTTGATATGCCGAGCGGGATAGCACATTCCATCGTCATGCCGAATCTCAGAGACTTTCACCAACGTTATCCAGATATCTACCTGATGATAGGTGTGAGTGACCGGCAGGTTGATCTTGTTCAGGAAGGTGTGGACTGCGTGATCAGAACAGGAGAGCTGAATAACTCCACCCTTGTTGCTCGTCCCCTTGGCCGGTTTCGGTGGGTAACCTGCGCCTCGCCTGAATACCTTCACGAAAACGGTGTTCCCCAGTCCCCTGAAGAACTGTCTGTGCACCAGGCGGTCCACTACTTTTCGGGCCTCGCCAGGCATGCAAACGAAATGCGCTTTGTCCGCGGTAAAGAGACTCTATCGGTTACTGTGAGCGGCACCGCAGCCGTCAATGACACGGGGCTTTATATCAAGATGTGCCTCGATGGCTTTGGCCTCATCCAGCTTGCCGAGAATGTTGTACTGGAGCACCTGCAGGCAGGAAGGCTCATCGAGGTGCTAGCAGATTGGCAACCGCCATCGGTACCTGTTACATTGCTTTATCCTCATCAGCGTTTTCTTTCTCCTGCTGTGCGTGCATTTGCTGATTGGATCGCCGAGCTTATTCATAATGCCAGCCCGGAAAAACGAATGTGACGAGATAAGAAAATAGAACTTTAAATATACTCAACATGTATAAAAACAGACTAAGCAACATCGTTATCTAAACTATGCCAGACTACAAAAAAGAGATCTCTTCACCTGAAGAATTTGACTCGGATACATTCACTCAGGCAGCCGTTGCCTTGCACGTGATATCTTCAGGCGAGTATTCAGGTATCAACCCGCACGCTCACAGGAAAGGTCAGCTGATAATGTCTTTACATGGCGCAGTCAGCTGTGAAGTACAGAATGCAATGTGGCTTGTTCCTCCCGGGCATGCGGTATGGATTCCTGGTGATACACCTCACAGTTGTCGTATAACGCAAAATGCCCGCACTTGCTTTCTTTTTATTGAGCCCGGCTCAGCAGTCATGCCTGAAACCTGCTGTACGATTGCTATTACCCCCCTCGTTCGCGAGCTCATTCTTCATCTTGCAGATCAGGGGCCTTCCTATCCTTCAGAAGGAAAGATGGCCAGACTCGCATCTGTACTTTTGGAACAAATTCCTGATGCGCCAGTTGAAGCGCTTTATCTACCAGTATCTACTCATCCCAAAATCAAACACATTACGGATGCACTTTTTGCTACCCCGGGTGACCGCACAACATTACGACAGTGGGCCGTTCGGCTTGCAACCAGTGAACGATCGCTCGCCAGACTGGTGCAAAGTGAAACAGGGGTGAGTTTCGGACGTTGGCGTCAGCAGCTTCATTTGGTGATTGCGTTAAGGCATTTGGCAGAGGGACAGTCAGTTCAAAATGTGGCCGGCACTCTGGGCTATGACTCTGTGAGTGCTTTCATCACCATGTTCAAGAAAGCACTGGGGAAATCTCCGACGCAATATTTTGCGTCTTTTCGTTGATCTGCTCAAATTAATTTTCCGCGGGCTTTCATTAGGCTAACCGATTTTATATGAGGCTCCGACATTTCAAACATCAACAGTTCGCTATTTTACAACCTGTATTTAAAAACATCCTGGATGCCTGGGGATGGTATTCACCTAATATCCATGTGCCTAAACCACAATCTAATTGAAATGGATAGGGTCACTCGGGTTCGATGAGGCGTATGACTCGAAGATTATATAATCCCGGTACTGTTCATCTGGTCGAGCTCCTGACGTAGTGTATTAGTCGGTGCTTTAAGCGGAAGTGAAAGGCTACAATCTGAATTAACATCAACACCACTGAGTAAAGGGCAAGAATTGAATATTTCAGTGACCCAGTTAACAAAAGCTCGTACTTTGGGAGATAAATGGCGGTTCTGCAAATATGCGACTGAAATTGGGATTGGCGAAGGGGATAGTTGTGGCGATTCACTTTTGGTGCCCAGGATAGGGCATTCTCTTTCAGATAACGCTCACTGAGTTCTGAGAGTGCAGGGGATGAAATGGCAGAAGGAGTCTCAGAGACTGCCTTAGGAGCAGGATTGGCCGCTGAGGGTGTCTGTTGCTGTAGCCACTGAGGCTCTGGCAGGAAGTTTGGCTGAGGTTCTGGCTGGACAGACTCAGGCTTTACCCGAGAACGAGCGCAGGCGAGCAACTGAGCCACCTTGCTACGGGCAACTAACTTATCTCGGGAATGAAAGGATTTCTGGATCTCTTTACGACGACCACAGGGGAGCGTGGTGATTTTCCGGTAATACCAGATGCCGTGTGGACTGAGCCAGAGATTCATCGATGAGCTCCTCGTCGTCCACACAAAGTGGATGACCAAGGGCTTTAGGAAGCTAATTTATTGAATTGCAGAAACAGGTGGTGGCCCTACCAGCCACATCCCGGCACTCGAGTCCCCCGCCTTGGCTGCTACCTTCCGGTCCTGACCAGGTCGACGGGTTATCAATGCGAGCCCAAATAAATCAGGCACTTGGGGATGGAACTGATTGCCATCACCGTGTTCTGAAACCTCAACAAGCGAGAATCCGCCGCAAGTACGGTCATCCACATCAAGTGGACATGCTTAAATGGGTAACAAACAGGGCAATCCTACCCGCCCTCCCCCGTACACTGCAAGCACCTCATTAAAGACCCCATCCCCTCCCGCAGCAGCTCAACAATCAACCCAATGTTGAGCAAAATGACATCTAATGATAACTTTGGGTCTCACTTAAACCCGAGGTGACATATGGCTACGAACACAGGCAAAGGCTATCGACAAGGTTCCGTCAACGACCGTACCCAGGTAAAAAATCCGGTGACTGGAAACTGGGTGAAACGGGACGCTGACACTGGCCGCTTTATCGACCAGAAACAAGATGGAGAACCCTTCAAAGGGGTAGCCAAAGAAACCGACAACCGCCGTAAGTGAGATCGCCGATGACCGACCAGTGTTCTTGTGGCCAGCCACTCAATCATTCTGTTGTGTTCCATCAAAACGGGCAGAAACTCAAAAGCTGCCCGAACTGTTCAGAACAGGCTGGCGTTCATGTGTTCTATCGGGCAGGAGAATTCGGATTCAGACGGATGGCTGGTGTAACCAGGATACAATCATGGTGCCGTGGTTGCCGAGCCAAGCACCGCTACCGGCTTGATGCCTTGCATACCTGCTAAAGAAAAGGAGCTCTGATGTGAGCTCCTTCAAGTCTACTAGGCCAGAATCGCCACTGCCGGAAACAGCAGCAGCAAATGGAACACAAACAGGATCGGGGTAGGATAGCCCTGTGCCTTCCCTAACGCCTCTTTCGCCTCTTCTGCAAGGTTATCGCTGTTGCGGTAACTTGGGATCAAGAAGAGCAGAGCCAAGCCAACGTAGACCATGACTTGGCTGGCCAATATCCAGGAGTCATAGCCTAGCTCCGACAGAAACTCTGATGTTTTGAGTCCAACGTCATAGCCGAGGCCAAGATCATTGGATAGTCCATAAATCCTTGCAAAGTGTGCAGAACGTTCAATGCTGATGAACCATCCGATCACGAATCCTGTCGCAGTCATCGCAACAGTAGCCACACCGATCATGCGGCTCAGCGGGTCTGTGAGTACGGCAGCCTGGAGACGCTTTTCGTAGCCAATAAAGACCAGAATGGCCCAGTGCAGAGTACCAACTACAACAGTGCCCATGATGATCCCAAGCCCTGCGTTGTAGTTAATGCTCATCCCCATGCGAGGCAGCAGAAACTGCCAGGCGAGCACGAGAAGTGCCGTCAGCCACAACCCCCACAGGTGAGCCCTCAGCATGCCCGAGAGATAGGCGTTATAACTGCAGATCCCGCCCCGCAGATAAGGGTTGTTGTTGACCTCGCTTGAATTGGACGGAAGTTCTAGTCGCACAGATTGCTTTAGCCAATCGCGATAGCGGGCCCACTTACCTGCGACCTGTGCCGATGCAGTTTCCCGCTGCTCGAAGAACCGGCCGGACTCTTGTTTCGTCTTCTCTTGTTCCATGTAGTTTTCCTTGTTGTCAAAACTATTCATTCGCCAGACAGTCCACGCAAGATCCGCTGCACACTGGAGAGACTGATCCCCGTTCGACGTGCGATTTCGGCCTTGGCTAGTCCCCGTTCAGCGAGTGACAGCACCTCCTCCCCTTTAGCCATGGCGGTCGGCTTGCGACCTTTGTAGACCCCACGCTGTTTTGCCATAGCAATCCCTTCTGCCTGACGCTCCAGCATCAGCTCCCGCTCAAACGTGGCGATGGCACCGATCATGGTTAACATCAGTTTTCCGGTAGGTGTCGAGGTATCGATACCCAGATTCAAAATCCTCAGAGCAACCCGCTTAGCGTGCAGGTACTCTGAGATCTCCAACAGATGGCGAGTGTTGCGAGCCAAGCGATCCAGCTTGGTCACCATCACCACGTCTCCCTCACGAACAAAATCCAGCATCAACGCGAGCTGAGGGCGGTCATCCTTTGCACCGCTCACCTTCTCCCTGAATATCTTGCTGCACTCGGCCAGAGCCTGAAGCTGGGCATCCAGGCTCTGCCCCACAGTGCTGACACGTGCATATCCCACCAGTGCCATGGTCTCCTCCTGGTCAATAGGGCAAGGTACACTGACGCGACCGGTCAGAAGGTCGAAAGGAACCCATATGACCGGCAAAAAGTGGCACTTTCGCTCGCGTCACACGGGCTTGGTCTATTGACCTGTGCCAGTGATACAAATGAAAACGGGCCGCTCCGTGATGGAGGGCCCGCAAGGGTAGCCAGCCAGATGACTCTGGCTGCTTTATCTAATGGTCATACTGTGTGCCGACTGGGGGATCTCAATGACGCGTCGCCCCGCCAGGCATCCGTAATACCTTGGCCAGCTCCTCAGCGTGAGCCTTGTCACGGGCGATGAGGCGGATCATCAGGGTTCCCCCAGCAATGGCAACCAGAGTCACCGAGGTCAGGATCATTTTGTTCATGGGTACTCCTCTTCGTTCATGTTGTAGAAGTGTGGCGGCATGTAGCGGGCCATCATCGCGTTGACGATGACTGACGCGAACGCCGTCAGGGCTGCCTTCAAGGCGTCCAGCAGCAGGGCTTTCGTGAAGTCGTTCATGGCGATTACTCAGGGGTTATCTTCAGTCGGTAGACCTCCATCCGGTGATAGTCGAGAAAGTTCCTCTCCCAGAGCCGGTAGAGGTCCATGGTGGTGGCCAGCGGCCGCTCTCCACACCAGAGCTGGGAGGCCAGCCCGGCGTTGAAGTCAAAATCGAGATCCTTGACCAGCTCGCCACCGAGGTAAGTGAACTCGGTGACGTAGGCCATCCCCCAGCTACCAGCCCGTTTTTCCAGACGGATTTCTACCGGACGGTAACCGCCAGTGTCGGCGGAATAATCGGGACTGCGGAAGTTGAGAGTCAGGGCAGTGGCATCGGGGTGGAGGTCGATTAACTTGGCGAACAGGGCCTGTAGCGGTTTGGATGGGGTCATAGCAGCCCCCTGTCGGCGAACGAAACAATGTCGTGCTGTCCCACCACAAAGTGGTCGAGCAATCGCACGTCTACCATCTCGAGCAGCTCCTTGAGACGAACTGTGACAACCTTGTCAGCGTCCGAGGGGTCGACCATACCGGAGGGGTGGTTGTGGGCCAGAATGACCGCTGCGGCGTTTCTGTTGAGAGCCGCCTTGACCACCTCACGGGGGTGAACGGTGCCCGCATTGATGGTGCCGAAGAACAGCTCCTGGTAATCGAGCAGTCGATGTTGATTGTCGAGCAGCATGACGGCGAACACTTCCCGCTCGTACTCCCCCATCTTGAGCCGAAGGAAGTCTGCTGCCGCTTTGGGCTGAGTGAAGGCGTGGCCCAGATGCCGCTGTCGGCTCTCCAAAATGGCCAATGCCTGATTGATGATGTGATCGCCCTGTCCGGGGTGATCGTCGTAGTGATGTGTCATAACAGTAACCTCGCGTCGTTTTGGTACACGAGTTACTTATGCCAATATATTTCCTCGTTATTGATCCCGAATGAAGCCGGTATAAGCTAAGCAACAATAAATATATTTAGAGCTCCCTTTGATTTTTTTAGATCCAAATCACGGAATTTATTAATCCATAGTGATAATTTCAAACCACTCTTGGAGACAACCTAAGAGAACTAGCAGAAATAATGAATGCATGAACTTTATTATAACTATAACTTAATAAATATATAGGTATTTAGTTGAAAGACCAACCTGATATATTTACATTGGCTTTTTGATACAAAAAGCGTCTTTACAAAAGTTCATTTGACTGCTCCCCTGTTTTTAATACATTGGAGAATTGTCATGGAAATAACTCATTTTAGCCCGGCTCAGCATGGAGAGTTTGGTTATATCATTGGAAAACCCAATTCGAACCACGAAGTCACTCTCGCACGGTTCCCGATCATAGGATACTGCTCATATTTCTCTGAGACAAAGAATGAAGAAGTTATGGTATTTACCTTACCGGTTTGTTCTGTCGGGGAAAATCGTGATCCTGTGTTCATCCAGCGATATGATGAAACATTCACGGACGTCAACGGAGAACATCTATACTACTCGTTGGTTGAGATGATGGCTCATTATGGTTACGAGCCAAATGACCCAGAAGCTCTACCGCCAACTAGTCCGAAAGAGCTGTCTCTGTATGTCTGGCGCCCCCTGCGGAACCCACAAAGCTAATAGTTAATCATTTTGAGTCTGGCCCTTTCCTTTTAATCACGGGGAAAGGGCTTTTTCCGTTAGGTGATCCTGCCGAAAGTTCATCTACTTATAGAACTCTTTCTGTATGTAATTTCGAAAAGAAATTTCATATAAACGCCAAAATTTCAGCAGGATGGCAATTCTGAATCTTCCCTACCCTATGGCTATATATTTCCTCTTTCTCGGGTGACAGAGACAATGGGAGCCTCTCTGGCTTAAAGCGCCATTCTTGCCCCATTGTATTGTGGTCAGGAGATTTGCTTGGTAACCAAGTAGAAGCTTATCCACCCCCCCCCAGAATGCAGCGTTAAGGTGGAACCAATGAGCCAGTTAATGCACAACAATGTAATCAATAGATAGCGATACCATCAAGCAATGCCAGTTGGAATTCAAAGCCCCTTGGTCGAAGATGGTTGCCCAGTGGAAGGGTAGCTCCATCTCGCTACCGCAAGATTTATGTCTTGACAATCGACAGCCAAAGCCTTTGAATTAAACGATAAAAATTTCTTATAGACTGGTGTGCAAGGAGTAAAAATGAGCGACATGCGGTTACCAAACTATCCCCAGTTGTACAAGCATGATAATCCGTCACATCATTCAGATGACTTAATTCGAATAGCAAACACCCTGGTAAATAAAGTTGGAGGTATTAACAACTTTATTCATACTGTAGGGGGCGTAATTCGCAAAGCGGTTGATGAAGTGATAGATATGCCAAGAACTGGTCGTTGGTCACTTGATATGATTGCCAATACGGAAAAGACATATATTGGTACCAAAGTTGAAATCTTACTTTCCCATGAACTTCGTATTCCTCGAGGTCATAAACTAGACTTTCTTATCGATGGAACTGAAGTTGATGTCAAAAACACCGTGCATTCGAACTGGATGATTCCACAAGAAGCTATCAATGAAATTTGTTTGGTTATCAAGATTAATGATAAACTAGCATTATTCAGTTGCGGTCTCGTCTATTGCTCAAAAGATGTGTTGTCCGCAAGTACTAATCAAGATCGTAAACATTCTTTGCGGGCCACAAATCCAGCAATTTTTTGGCTATGCAAAGATGCTAATATGCCTTCAAATTTCTTTGAATCTATACAAGATGATAGAATCCTCCACGAAATAACAGATCCGACAGCATCAGGGGCGGAAAGAGTTAGAAGACTTTTCACTTTATGCCAAAACCAAGTCATATCAAGATGGGCAATAGAGAGTCTTGCGCAACAAAAGGATCCAATGAAAAGAGTCAGAGGGAACGGTGGAGCTCGGGATGCACTATCACCAATGGGCATTACGGTTCTGAGTGGGGCCTATGATAAGGATGAGTTAGCACAATTAGGCTACTCAGATATAGGAAAAGATGAATGGGTTGCGGTAAGCAAGAAGTGGCCTTAGGCCACTTCTTCAGTTGCACGAGCAAGATTAATCGCTAAAGCTATTTTTTTCCCTATCGCTTCTGCAACAGGAGGGGGAAAGGCATTACCCACTTGGCGGTATGCGGCGGTTTTCTTACCCCAAAAGTCCCAGTAGTCAGGAAAACCTTGGATTCTTGCAGCCATACGAACTGTCAGCAATGGCATGTCCTCAAAGCCTTCCCTTACCCCTTTGTAACCTTTACCTGGAGGTGCATCACCTAAGCGGTGTCCATTAACATGGAGTGCTTGCCATTGTTTTTTTGCTCTTGTAGGCCCCAGATCTGGCCCACCATGTTTCTTTGAGCCACCGACTAAGGTTGGTGCAATCCCATTGGCCAAACGAGCCCATTTTGTAGCACCTTCCCAACCGTCTACAGACATTAAATCTAGTAATGCCTCACCGACAGTTGGCGCATTTTTAGTACCATCAGGCCAACTAAAATGGCGCATTACATCTGGAGGCAGTGCAACTAAGGCAACTCTTGGCCTTAACTGGGGCACGCCGAACTCATTAGCATTATGCAATTGCCAAGCGCATACATAGCCCATGTTGTTCAACTCATTCTCGATATGAGCACGATAAGTATCAAATTTGCTTTCCAGCAAGCCCGCAACATTCTCAATTAGGACTGCTGTTGGTTGGACTTTACGTACAATATCAAGTGCAACAGGGAACAAATCCCGTTCGTCTTCTTGACCCAGTTGCTTACCTGCCTTAGAGAATGGGGGACATGGAACACCGCCGGCAACCAAATCTATTGTGCCTTTGTAATTTTCAGCCATTTCTTCAGCAAATTGACGAACATCCCCCTCAATGATGTCGCCCCAACCAAGGTCTAACTTTTCATTGTTCAATTTCAGGGTATTACACGCCGCATGCTCTAGTTCAACCAGAGCCACATGTCTAAAACCAGCCAAGTGGAGCCCCAAAGCTTGCCCACCTGCCCCAGCACATAATTCAATTGAGGATAACATGCCAAACATCTCCTAGATTCTTGCGTAGGTTACCATAGTTCAAACCACCATTCACTGTATAAATATACAGCACCACATGATTTATTGCCTTCTTGGTACTTTTACCTGCAATGAGAGCAAGAATTTCCAAAGAGATTCACAAATCGACCAAAAATGCAAGAGAAAAAATATTTGTGTTTGCAAAAAAATTATCGCGGTAGATTTTTCGTTGTTCACAACGAAAACGCGAAATGGGACCTTGGGGATGAAAAAAGAGGGGTTGTATTGCTTCTGCCGATCCGTATAGTCGGGGTTGTCGGCGGGCAGACGCCCCCGCACATCGCACCTTGGCTCACGCCATAAGCCCTCGGGGGGCGCCAGTTACCCGACCTGATTACCGCCGCTTGGAACACACTCATCCTAATTTTAGTTCCACAGCAGCGGTCATCTAAGAGGAGAGACATCATGTCTCAATCCACCAAGTTTGACTTTGAATTTGCCCTGGCCGATGCAGGCCACTCCCTGAATATCGACTTTGCTGCCATCAAAGAGCAGTTCTCCATTGTGGATGTCGCCTCGGCCCTGACCGGGCAAGACGTCAAGAAAGTCGGCTCCAACACCTATCGACTGGATGATGCCAGTTGCCCACTGTGCGGTCATAACGACTGCTTCACCCTCTATCCTGACCCTGACGACAATAACTTCCACTGCTTTAGCTGTGAGGAGAGAGGGGACGTGCTCAAGCTTATCGTCAAGAAGGGTCTGGCTAGTAACGCCTACGATGCAGCCCGCTTGCTTCTGCTGGGCGAGCTGTCAGTCACCCCGACCGTTCGCAAAGTGGTGAAGCTGGAGCAGCCGATCTACACGGCCCCACCTGCTCGCCTGCAAGAACTCTTCAATCTCGCAGCTAGTCACTATCAGTCCCGTCTGGATGTAGACGAACTGATGGAGTTGCGTGGCCACTCTGAGGAGGTGCTGGTGGAGCTGGATATCGGCTTCTCCGGTGGCTTGAACAAGGCATTGAAGGATGCAGGGTTCAGCCAAGAAGAGCGACTGGCCTCCGGTCTGGTCAAGCCTCGCAAGGATGCCCCAGATCTGCTTCGAGACTTCTTTCCGAGCGGTGTCTATGTGTTCCCGCACTTCGACCGCAACGGACAAGTCAGTCGCTTCACCTTCAAGGACCCGAGCAAGCAGCACCAGTACCAACAGCCGAGCGCCTGTTGGCTTAACGGGGTGCAGTTCTACGGGGAAGAGTGTCTGAATGCTCCAGGTACTGTCGCCTTGGTAGAGGGGGAGAATGACCGCCTGTCACTAGTAGATGCCGGTTGGCCAGGCCCTGTGCTGGCTACCATTGGCACGCTGTCACAGACCCAGCTGGAGTGGCTGAAGCGTGAGCTGACTGACCGTGACGTCGTGACCTTCTTCGACACTGATGAAGCAGGCGACAAGTACCGTTCCAAGGTGGCCCAACTCGGTCTCAAGCTGACCCAAGTCAAGCTGCCGGAAAGTGTGAAGGACATCGACGAATACCTGCATGGCGACAACCCCTTGCCTCTGACCGAGCTGGTGGCGGCATTCACCCTGGTTGAGCCTGTGGCCGAAGCCGAAGCCGAAGCCGAAGCCGAAGCCGTTCAGGACGATGATCAGCATCCGGAAGTCGTCAAGGTCCTGCCACGTACAGCCATCTTTGAAAACGAGCTCAACGATTCGGCCAACGCCGAACGGTTCGTGCAGATGCACGGGCATAACCTGAAGTTCGTCCCTGAGTTAGGTGGCTTTATCTACTTCGATGGTACGCACTGGACCCAGAATGACTTGACGCCCATGATCCTTGCTCAAACCGTGGGCAAAGAGCTCCAGAACATCGGGCAGGCGTTGATCAAGCAGGCGTGCAAGAAAGAGGAGCTGTCTTGGGCCTATGCCGTGCTCAGACACGGCTCAAGCAGCCTTAACCGGGCAGGCATTCAGAACATGCTGGAACTGGCCAAGCCGATGATGACGGCAAGACTGCACGAGCTGAACGCCAATCCGATGCTGTTGGGCACGGCGAATGGTGTCATCGACTTGAAGTCGGGTCGCCTGTTGGCACCGAGACGGTCATTCATGATGACCCACCATAGCCCGGTGGCCTATGACCCAGCCGCCACCTGCCCACGATGGGAGCAGTTCATCGGCGAGATCACCTGTGGTGATGCCGAGTATGCCGCCTTCCTGCAACGTTGTGTGGGCTACTGGATCACCGGCCGCACCGACGAACAGCTCCTGTTCTTCCTCCACGGGGGCGGCTGCAACGGCAAGAGTACCTTCATGTCGGTCATCCAGCAGTTGCTGGGAGAGTTCAGTCGGCAGATCAGCAGCAACGTCTTGCTGTTCAACCGCAACGGCAATACTGGTCCAAACCCGTCCCTGACCAAGCTGGTGGATGCACGCCTCGTGGTCGCCAACGAGCTGCCAGAGGGGGCCCGTATGGATGAGAACTTGGTGAAAGCCATGACGGGGGATGACGTGATTGTCGCTCGTGCTCCCTACGCCAAGAAGGAGATGGAGTTCCGCCCATCCTTCTCTCTGGTGATGGTGGGTAACCACAAGCCCGAGATCCGCGATACCAGCAATGGCATGTGGCGTCGGATGCTGATGCTGCCCTTCAATGCCTCCTTCACCAAGGCACAACTGGACCCAATGCTGATGGAGAAGCTGCGGGCCGAGATGCCCGGCATTCTGAACTGGGCCATCCAGGGCTGCCAAATGTGGCAAGAGCAGAGGCTCAAGGCGTCGACGCCTGCTCGCCTCAAGCAGGATGTCGAGACCTACCGTGCCGAGTCCGATATGGTAGGTTGCTTCCTGGAAGAGTGCACCCAGGCCAGAGCAGGGGCCAAAGTGCCCATGAGCGAGGTCTATGCGGCCTACAGCCGCTGGGCACAGCAGAACGGTGAATGGGCCATGAAGCAGCTGGCCCTCAAGAAGAAGCTGATGGAGAAGGGCTTTGCCACTACCCGCTATAACAGCAAGGCCACTCTTGTCGGGCTGGTGTTGACCGACAACGAGATGGCCGATATGACGGCCTCACCCCGTCAGACAGAACTCGGTGCTAACTACACCGTATAACCAAACGAGGGGCCTACGGGCCCCTCTGCCGTTTATGATTTCTCTGCTTTGCCGCCAACAAAGGCAAAGGGTCTAAAGCGAGCAGCGAATCTGCTATAAAATCATATATTTACAGAACTTTTCTTGTGTGAAAGTTCATAAGAAAATTCTTAAAAGTGCCAGAATTTCAGCCGTTCGGTAGGCCCATCGTTCCCTTTAACCTGCATCAGCAAAGGATGATAGTGCTGCTTCCATCACCTCATTGAGCTTCTCCAGCGAGACATCCCCACCGTATCGGTCATAGCTGATCGCCCCGTTGGTATGCCCCAAGATCGCCGCTGCATACTGCAATGGCACTCCGTGATCTTTGAGGGCTGTCCCCACGGTATGCCGCAGGCTGTGGAAGTCCTTGTCGACGGGGCGATGGCGGCTAAACCACTGCCCCCACAGGTGGCTGTATCCATCCTGGCGATGGGGCAATTCATGGAAGAGGCGTCCCCCTGCCCTTCCCTTCACAAACTCGATGAAACCGCTCTGGAGGAGATATCGATGGAGAGGAACGAGACGAGCACTGTTGACCGTCTTGAGTTTCTGATCTGGCCGTCCATTGCGAATATTCAGGCACCATATACCGTCAACCTGTTGCACATCATCGGCATAGAGCTGACAGATTTCGTTGGCACGAGCCCCGGTGAATAGACCTAGCAGAGCAATCCACCTACGGTGGGGTTCTTGCTGCTTAGTCCACCCGATAAATTTGCGACGTTCTTCCGCTGTGTACCCACTTCGTGAGTTCACCTCCTTGGCTCGCTGCAGCTTCAATCCGGCGAAGTGGTTGATGACCCCATCCTGATGGTTAGCCAGCCAGCTAAACAGCAGGGAGAGCTTCTGTAGATACTTGTTGATGGTGGTCGGACTCTTGCCGGAGTTCAGCAGGTCCTCCTTGAACTTGACCACATCCGCTTTCGCATAGTCAGCAGCCGGTCTATCACCCAGCGCCTTGATGAAGCAGCCGATGTAGTTCTTCTGGTTGCTGAGCTCTTTCGGTGCCCAGGAGAGGGCCTTCTCTTTCAGATAGCGGTCACTCAGGACCGACAACAGCGGAGCAAGCGGTTTGGCCGCCGGAACAGCAGGCTTGATGTGCGGCTGAGGTTGAGGGTTCTCTGGCTCGCTTGCGGATTGCACGACTGGCTGAGCTCTGGAACGCACACAGGCAAGCAGCTTCGCAACAGCTGCACGGGCCGTCAGCTTGTCTCGGGTATGCAGGGATTTTTTGATCTCTTTACGACGACCACAGGGGAGCGTGGTCACTTTCCGGTAATACCAGATGCCGTGGGGACTGAGCCAGAGATTCATCTATGAGCTCCTCGTCGTCCACACAAAGTGGATGACCAAGGGCTTTAGGAAGGTAACTTATTGAATCTCAGAAACAAGTGGTGGCCCTACCAGCCACATCCCGGCACTCGAGTCCCCCGCCTTGGCTGCTACCTTCCGGTCCTGACCAGGTCGACGGGTTATCAATGCGAGAGGACCAATAGGACCACCGGCGAGGAGAATAGGCAAACTGGCCCCTCAATGCAATGGCTTTCTACCGCATCGCGAGCCGTTCGCCTTATTTTTCAACAATCTGGCCAAGGGTTCAGCTAAAGAGCATGAATTTGGCACCCACCAGCAACATGAGCAGGGCAAAGGCCTGCTTGAGCCGCCGGGGTGACATACTGTGTGCCAGTCTGGCGCCCAGACGGGCAAACTGGGTGCTGGTGAGCACGATGCCAAGCAGGGCCGGCAGATAGATGAATCCGACGCTCCACTCGGGCAGATCGGCGTCTCCCCAACCGGCATAGAGGTAGCTGAGGCTGCCTGCCAGGGCGATGGGCATGCTGCAGGCGGCGGAGGCGGCCACGGCGTTGCGCATGGGCACCGAATTCCAGGTGAGGTAAGGCACGGTCAGCGAGCCGCCACCGATGCCGAACAAGGCCGACATCCAGCCGATGACGGTGCCCGCGATCCCGGTACCAAGGGGGCCCGGCATGTGTCGCTCCGCTTTTGGCCTCAGATTGAGCCCCATCTGCAGGGCCATGGTCCAGGCGAAGCAGCCGATGATGATGTTGAGGGTGCTGGCGCTGAGCAGGTTGGCGGTCATGCCGCCGAGCCAGGCACCGACCAGCATGCCGGCGCCCAGGCGCCGAATCATCCCCCAGTCCACCGCTCCTGCCTCTTGGTGCGCACGCAGGGAGCTGAAACCGGTGAAGATCATGGTGGGCAGCGAGGTGCCGAGGGCCAGATGGGTGATGATCTCCGGCGCCACGCCCTGTGCGTGAAAACTCAGGACCAGCACGGGGACGATGATGAGGCCGCCGCCGATACCGAACAGCCCGGCCAGCATGCCCGCGAAGGCGCCCAACACCAGATAGCCCACAAACAGCATAAACATTCCTTCAATAACGAAACAGCGGTCAACTTGACCGCCATTGCCCATAAAAAAGAGATGGCATCTTGCCATCCCTTTATTGTGCCGATTAATGCAGGGGAATGGTACCGTCCATCACCTTGTAGAACGCCAGCACGGCGCAACCGAGCAGGGCTGCCGTCATCCCCTGCTCCAGCCGATTGAGGCTGCGCAGGCCGTGGTGCTGGCGCGCCTTCCAGTAGATGAAGATCCCCGGGCTGTAGAGCAGCGCCACCAGCAAGAGGTACTCCACCCCGGCGGCATAGACCAGCCAGCAGCCATAGACGGTGGCCACCAGGGCCAGCAGCAGGTCGCGCTTGCGCTGATGGGGCTGGCCCGCGTAGGTCTCCCCTTTCAACGCCAGCTTGAGGCCGTAAGCACCGGAGAAGACATAGGGCACCAGGGCCGCCGAGGTGGCGATGTTCACCAACGCCAGATAGGTGCTGTTCTGGAAGTAGATGATGATGAGGAAGATCTGCACCAGGCAGGTGGAGCACCAGAGCGACACCTTGGGGGAGCCGTTCTTGTTCTCCTTGGCGAACCAGGCCGGGAAGACCCCGGTCTTGCCCGCGATGTAGGGCACTTCCGCCGCCAGCACGGTCCAGCTCAGCAGGGCCCCCATCACCGAGATCACCAGGCCGATGTTGATGAGCCAGGCGCCCCAGGGGCCGACCACGGCTTCCAGGATCATGGCGGTGGAGGGGTTCTTGAGGGCCGCCAGTTGCGGCTGGTTCATGACCCCCAGGGAGAACAGGGTCACCATGACGTAGAGCGCCAGGGCGCCGAGTAGCGCCAGCACGGTGGCGCGGCCCACGTCCTTGCGATGGCGGGCACGGGCGGAGACCACCACGGCCCCCTCGATGCCGATGAAGACCCAGAGGGTCACCTTCATGGTGGACTTCACCTGATCCATCACGGAGCCGAGCTCGGGACTCCCCTGCCCCCAGAGATCCAGGGTGAAGGTCTCCATGTTGAAAGCGAGCAGGATGGCTACACAGAAGACGATGAGGGGCACCATCTTGGCGATGGTGGTGACGATGTTCACCAGTGCCGCCACCTGGATGCCGCGCAGCACCAGGGCATGCACCGACCAGATGAGCAGGGAAGCGAGCGTGATGGCGACCGGAGTATTGCCGTCACCGAAGATGACATTGTCCGGCGTGTCGAAGAAGTAGCTCAGCGCACTGAACACCACGATGGCGTAGGAGACGTTGGCCAGCAGCTGGCACAGCCAGTAACCCCAGGCGGCGTTGAAGCCGACGAAATCCCCGAACCCCGCCTTGGCGTAGCTGAAGATGCCGCCATCGAGATCCGGTCGACGCATGGAGAGATTCTGGTAGACCAGGGCGAGGCAGATCATGCCGATCCCCGTGATGGCCCATCCCAGGGCGACGGCCCCGGCACTAGCGTGCGCTGCGATGTTTTGCGGCAGACTGAAAACCCCGGCACCGACCATGGAGCCGATCACCAGCGAAATGAGGGCACCCAGCCCCAGTTTCTTGTCCATCTCAAACCTGTTTTATTAGGCGGCGGCTGAGCATCCGTATTCATACAGCGCGCGACATGGGAGGGGCTAAAAATCCGTACCCCGTGAAAAAGGCGGCAACTATATTGCATGACTATTCCAGCCGCAATCCCTCTTGCCGTCAATCATGAGCCGCCTTGACCGCGCGCAATTTTACAGCACTGACCCGGGGTGCCTGTGAGCTGGTTCAAATTAAGAAAGACCCGTTGATATTTCACGACTTTTCATGATGCCGCCCCGCTTTTCAAAAGCCGGACCTGCATGGCTATGCACCCTTGCACTGGGGCCTTTCCCCTGCAAAAACGCCCCTGCAGGAGGGGCGTCAGAGAGGGTATATGCAGGGGGGACTAGAGCCTCAAGCCACCGTCCAGCTCGATCATCCGCCCCGACAGATAGTCGTTGGCAAGGATGAACTGCACCGTCTGGGCCAGCTGCGCCGCCTGCCCCAGGGTGCCCACCGGGATGGCCTGCTGCATGCGGGCCATGGCTTCGGGTTTCATCGCCGCCGTCATGTCGGTGGCAAAGACGCCGGGGGCGATGCCCATCACCCGGATGCCGTGACGGGCCAGCTCCTTCCCCCAGGTGACCACCAGAGAGGCCACCCCCGCCTTGCTGGCGGCATAGTTGCTCTGGCCCATGTTGCCGGCACGGGCGATGGAGGAGATGTTGATGATGACGCCACCCTCCCCGCCGATGGCCATCAGCGCCGCCCCCTCGCGCCCGCACAGGAAAGTGCCGGTGAGATTGACGTCGATGACGCTCTGCCACTGGGCAAGGCTCATCTTCTCCGTCAGAGCCCCCTCCTTCACCTTGATCAGCATGCCGTCGCGCAGGATGCCGGCACAGTTGACGAGGCCGTGCAGGGCATCGAACTGATCCTTGATGGCGGCGAAGGTCGCCTCGACCTCTGGCTCGCTCGCCACGTTGCAGACGAACAGGGCGCAGCGGCCGTCACGGCTGCGCACTTCCGCCTCGGTCACCTCCAGATCGGTGCGGTTAACGTCGATGAGGGCAAGCACGGCCCCCTGCTCCGCCAGACTCAGGGCGATGGCGCGGCCCAGCCCCCTGCCTGCCCCCGTGATAGCAATGACTTTCTGTGTGATATCCATAAATGCTCCTGGTGAGATGGCCGGTGACTGTCGAGTCAAGGACTATCGGGTAAATAGGTAGATAGCGGCCCTTAACCCGGCGCGGTCTTGTCCCGATAGAGCTCGAGGATGCTGGAGAAATCCTTGTTCTCCTGGCCCAGGCTCCCGTGCAGGTTGAAGAGGTTGCGGGCCAGGGCCCCCATGGGCACGGCGCTGTGGGCATGTTCCGCCAACGCCATGGCGAGCCCCAAATCCTTGACCATCAGCCGGGTCATAAAGCCCCCTGTATACCCACGGGATGCCGGGACGTTCTCCATCACCCCGGGCCAGGGGTTGTAGCGCTCAAGGCTCCAGTTGTTGCCCGAACTCTTGCCCATTATGGTGGAGAGCACGGCGGGATCCAGCCCCTCCTTGACCCCGAGCGCCAGCGCCTCGGCGGTGCCCGCCATGTGGATGGCGAGCAGCATGTTGTTGCACATCTTGGCGATCTGGCCGGCGCCAAGCGCCCCGGCGTGAAACAGGTTCTGCCCCATGCAGGCGAGCACGGGTCTGGCCGCTTCAAAATCCGCTTGTTCGCCGCCGACGATGAAAGTGAGCGTGCCCGCCGCCGCACCGGCCACCCCTCCCGAGACGGGGGCATCGAGAAAACGGATGCCGCTCGCCTTCGCCGCCGCCCCCACCTGACGGGCCGAGGCCACGTCTATGGTGGAGCAGTCGATGACCAAGGTGCCGGGCGACAGGGCCGCCAGCAGATCCTGGCCACCCCGCTCACCGGCACTCTCCCCCAGCCAGAGGCTGCGCACGTGCTCGCCCGCTGGCAGCATGCTGATGACCAGCTCGCAGCCGCTCACCGCTTCCCGGGCATTCCCGGCGGCAATACAGCCAGCCTCGATGGCCCGGCTCAGGCTCTCGGGCACCAGATCAAACACCTGCACCCTGTGCCCCACCCTGGCCAGGTTGGCGGCCATGGGGCCCCCCATGTTGCCAAGCCCGATAAACCCAATCCTTGTCATGGTGTGCTCCTTGTGTGTGATCCCGCGTCAGCGGAGGCGCAAGGGGTTGTCCCCCTCGGGCCAGCGATAGAAGGCATCCAGCCAGGCCTCGCCCGCCTGCGGGGCCTGCCAGCGAGGGGATTTGTCCTTGTCGATGAGCAGAGCCCGCACCCCTTCCACGAAGTCCCCTCTGAGCACGCAATTGACCGAGAGGGTCAGCTCGTCGGCAAACACCTCGGCCAGGGACTGGCGCCGTGCCTGCCAGAACTGGCGCCAGAGGATGGCGCGGCTGATAGGGCTGCCGCGAAGGCAGGTCTCCCGCCCCTGAACCAGCGCCGGTTCGTCCAGCTTGGCGCCCTCGAGGCGTGCCAGCACCCCTCGCAGGGAACGGCCAGCCAACAGCGCATCGATGCGGGCCTGGTGGGGCAGCAGTACGGGAGGGGGCAATGCCTGACCAGGGGCCTCCTGCAAATCGGTGAGCAGCGCCTCGATCTGCTCGCAGGGGTCGCCTGCGGACCAGTCGAGGGCGGCGAGGCGCGCCGGCAGCTCCGCCCGCTCGCGGCTCTCCATGGCATGATCCGCGAGCCCCAGGCCGATGGCGTCCGCCCCGTTGAAGCGGGCACCGGTGAGGCCGAGCCAGAGTCCGAGCCGCCCCGGCATCCGGCTCAAAAACCAGCTGGCCCCCACGTCCGGATAGAGGCCTATGGTTACCTCCGGCATGGCGAACAGACTCTTCTCTGTCACCACCCGGAATTCGGCCCCGGCAAAGAGGCCGATGCCGCCCCCCATGCAGATGCCGTCCGCCACGCAGACAAGGGGCTTGCCGTAGCAGTGGATGTGGTGATCGAGCCGGTACTCCTGCAGGAAGAAGTCGCGGGCATAGCCGAACAATTCAGAGTGGCTCGCCTCCTGCTTGCGGTAATAAAAGGAGCGGATGTCACCACCGGCGCAGAATGCCTTCTCGCCGGCCCCTTGCAACAACACGCAGACGATGGCCGGATCCTGCTCCCAGCGGGTCAACGCCCCCTGCAACAACTGGATCATCTCAAGGCTCAGGGCGTTGAGGAAGGCGGGGCTGTCCAGAGTCAGCATGCCGATGTGGCGGCCATCCGCCGTGGGATGGGTCTCGATGCGCACGGGCTCACTCATGGTCGGCCCCCGCAGACCGGGTATCTGCCCCTGCGACATGGCGGGTCGCCATCAATACCTCATTCATCCTTCACTCCCTCACTCTTTCGGCCTGGATTGGTCATAACGCCACCGCGGGGCCCGCTTCTCCAGGAAGGCCGCCACCCCTTCGCGCTGGTTGGCATCGTCAAACAGGGCGAGAAAGAGGCGGCGCTCGAGCGGCAGCGCCGCGTCCCTGTGGGTGCTTCGCCCCTGATTGATGAGCTGTTTGCAGGCGCGCAGGGCGCTCGGGCTCTGGCGCTCCACCAGCTGGGCCATCTGCTGCGCCGCCTCCCAGGCGTGCCCCTCGGTCACCACCTCCTCCACCAGCCCCATCTCGTAGGCCAGGGTGGCGCTCACCTTCTCGCCGCAGAGGATCATCCGCTTGGCCCAGCCCGGCCCCACCAGCTCGGTGAGGCGCTGGGTGCCGCCAGCACAGGGCAGGAGCCCCACCGAGGCCTCCGGCAACCCCAGCTTGGCCTGCTGCTCGGCGATGCGGATGTCGCAGGCCAGCGCGACTTCGAGCCCCCCTCCCATGGCATAGCCGTTGATGGCGGCGATGCTGACCCCGTGAAAGCGGGCCAGCGCCTCGAAGGCGTGGCCAAAGGCCTCGGCCACCTCGCGGGCATGCGCCAGGCTGCCGTCGGCGAACATCTTGAGATCGGCGCCGGCGCAGAAGAATTTCTCTCCAGCACCGCGGATCACCAGGGCCACCACGTCGGGGCGACCATCCAGCTCCACCATCATCTGCAAGAAGGCTTTCAGGCTGGCGAGCGTCCAAGTGTTGGCGGGTGGGTGATCGAGGGTGATGTAGGCCACGTGGCCGTGATATTCGAGCCTGATCCTTGTCATTGCGTTGTCCTTGTCAAAAAAACTGCCCCATGATGACAGGGTTGAATGGAGCCAACCTGCACCTGGCTCACAAAGCCTGAGGACGCGCCGACTGCATCCTCAGGGCAGGCTACTCCCGCTACTCCAGCGACAGGCCGGGGTCGGCCAGCAGGCGGCGGGCGATGATGAGCCGCATCACTTCATTCGTCCCTTCCAGAATGCGGTGCACCCGGGTATCGCGCAGATAGCGCTCAAGCGGATACTCGCGGATATAACCATAGCCGCCAAAGAGTTGCAGGGCGTCGTCGCAGATGCGGTGCCCCACGTCGGTGGCAAAACGCTTGGCCATGGCGCACCAGGCACTTTTGTCCGGGCTGCCCTCATCGAGTTTGGCGGCCGCCTGGCGCACCAGCAGGCGGGCGGCCGCGAGCTCGGTGGCCATGTCGGCCAGGCGAAACTGCACGCTCTGGAATTCGCTGATCGGGTGTCCAAATTGCTGGCGCTGCTGCACATGGGCCAGGGCATCGTTGAGAGCCTGCTGGGCTGTGCCCAGCGAACAGCTGGCGATGTTGATGCGCCCCCCATCGAGCGCCCGCATGGCGAACTTGAACCCTTCCCCCTCCTCCCCCAGCCGGAAGCGAGCGGGAATGCGCACGGCGCTGAAGTTCACCTCCCGGGTCGGCTGGCTGTTCCAGCCCATCTTCTCCTCCGCCTTGCCGTAGCTCACGCCGGGGGTCTGGGCCGGTACCATGAAGGCGGAGATCCCCTTGGCCCCCTCGCCACCGGTGCGGGCCATCACCACCAGCACGTCGGTGCTGCCGGCACCCGAGATGAACACCTTGCTGCCGTCGAGGAGGTAATCCTCGCCATCGCGCACGGCGCGGGTCTTGAGGGCCGCAGCGTCGGAGCCTGCCCCCGGCTCGGTGAGGCAGTAGGATCCCAGCAGCTCGCCGCTGGCGAGCCTGGGTACCCACTCTTCGGCCACCTCGGCAGGCAGCCAGCTACCCAGCATCCAGCTCACCATGTTGTGGATGGTGAGATAGGCGGTGGTGGAGGTGCAGCCCATGGCGAGGCGCTCGAAGATGAGGCTGGCATCGAGCCGGCTCAGGCCCAGACCGTCATACTGCTCCGGGGTATAGAGGCCACACAGACCCAGCGCCGCCGCCTGCTTGATGGTGGGGATGGGGAACTCGTGCTCCCTGTCCCAGCGCGCGGCATGGGGTTTGAGCGCCAGATCGGCGAAGGCGCCGGCCGACTCGACACAGGCCCGTTGGGATTCGGTCAGGGTAAAATCCATCTTGTTCGCTTCCTTTGTACTTGTTCCGTCGATCCGTTGCTGTCAATGGGGGCGCCCGGGCAAAGTGGGCAACCTGCCATCAGCGCAGCTGAATGGTCATATTGGGGCCGCTGGGAATGTCTTCGTCGAACCAGCGCTCCGTCACCGTCTTGGTCTCGGTGTAAAAACGCACCGCCTGTTTGCCGTAGGCGTGCAGATCCCCGTAGAAGGAGCCGCGCCAGCCGGTAAAAGAGAAGAACGGCAGCGGCACCGGGATGGGCACGTTGATCCCCACCTGGCCCACCGCCACCTCGTGGCGGAACTTGCGGGCGGCGACGCCACAGCCGGTGAAGAGGGAGGTGCCGTTGCCATAGGGGTTGGCGTTGATGAGGGCAAGCGCCTCATCCAGGCTCCCCACCTCGAGGCAGGCCAGCACGGGCCCGAAGATCTCCTCCCGGTAGATGCGCATCTCGGGGGTCACACCGCGAAACAGGGTCGGCCCCACCCAGTTGCCCACCGGGTAGCCGGGTACGTCGCAAAAACGGCCGTCCAGCAGGCACTCGGCTCCCTCGGCAATCCCCGCCTCGATAAGCCCCTCCACCCTGACTTTCGCCTCCGGGCTGATGAGGGGGCCGTAGGCGGCCTCGGGATCGTGCCAGACACCGGGTTTCACCTTGGCGAACTCGGCGGCGAGCTCGGGGATCCACTCCCTGGCGTTCCCCACGAACACCGCCACGCTGATGGCCATGCAGCGCTGACCGGCGGCGCCGACTCCGGCTCCCACGAGGTTGCCGAGTACCTGCGCCTTGTTGGCATCCGGCATGATCACCATGTGATTCTTGGCGCCGACAAAGCACTGGGCCCGCTTGAGTTGCGACGTGGCGCTGCGATAGACGTGGCCGCCGACCCGGGCCGAACCCACGAAACTGACTGCCTTGATATCGGGATGGGCCAGCAGCGCATCCACCTGCTCGGCGCCGCCATGCACCACCGACAGAATGCCCTTGGGGGCCCCCGCCTCGGTAAACAGCTCGGCCAGGCGCATGGGGGTGAGGGGATCCTGCTCGGAGGGCTTGAGCACGAAGCCGTTGCCGCAGGCCACCGCCAGCGGGAACATCCAGAGCGGGATCATGGCCGGAAAGTTGAACGGCGTGATGCCGACGCAGACCCCGAGGGGCTGCACCCAGGAGTGGCCATCCACCCGGCGCGCCACGTTGCCCATGGTCTCCCCCAGGGTCTGGCTGGCAATACCGCAGGCCTGCTCCACCACCTCGATGCCGCGCCACACATCCCCCTTGGCATCCGCCAGGTTCTTGCCGGTTTCCTGGGCCAGCAGGGTCGCCAGCTCGTCGTGATGCACTTTCAACAGATGCTGGTAGTTGAACATGACCCGGGCCCGCTCGGGGGCCGGCACCTCCCGCCACTGCAGGTAGGCGTCGTGAGCGGTGCGCACCGCCAGCTCAATTTCCGCAGAGGTAGCTTTCGGCACCCGCGCCAGCAGACTCTGATCCGCCGGGTTGGTCACCTCTATCCACTCGTCACTTGCGGACGGACACGCCTCGCCACCGATGTAGAGCGGCAGATCCCCGTACTGGGTGTGATGCTGGCTCATGCCCCCCTCCTAGCCCGTTGGCAGGCGATGGCAGGCCACTGCAGGCCGGCCACATCCATGTTGCTGTTGCACATCCTGTTCACTCCTTGCGCTCCTCTGCCCGGGTAGCCCCTTGCGGCGGGCTGCCATCGAATTTACCTTAGACTAACAATCAATTTACGTTTACGCTAACGTAAACTTGAATCACGAATGGACTGACCAGTCATCACCCTGATGGCAGGGGAAATCGGCAGTCCACTGCACCAAGGAGAGCACGGATGCATGCCCTGATGGATGAAACCCTCCAGGCCCTGACCGAACAGGTCGAGGCTTTCTGCCAGAAAGTGATCGCACCGCGCGCCAGCGAGATCGATCAGAGCAACGCTTTTCCCCGGGATCTCTGGCCCCGCATGGGTGAGCTGGGGCTGCACGGCATCACGGTGGCGGAGGAGTATGACGGGGTGAACCTCGGCTATCTGGCCCATGTGCTGATGATGGAGCAGGTGAGCCGCGCCAGCGCCTCGGTCGGCCTCTCCTACGGCGCCCACTCCAATCTCTGCATCAACCAGATCCACCGCCACGGCACCCCTGATCAGAAGGCGAGATATCTGCCTGATCTGGTCAGCGGCAAACACGTGGGGGCGCTGGCCATGAGCGAGCCGGGTGCCGGCTCCGACGTGGTGAGCATGCGCCTCACTGCGGTGCGCGAGGGGGATCACTTCGTGCTGAACGGCAACAAGATGTGGATCACCAATGGGCCCGATGCCGACACCTTCGTCATCTATGCCAAGACCGATGCCGCCGCCGGGCCCAAAGGGATTTCCGCCTTTATCGTCGAGGCGGGCACTCCCGGTTTTTCCACCGCCCAGAAGCTCGACAAGCTCGGCATGCGCGGATCCAGTACCTGCGAGCTGGTGTTCGACAACTGCCGGGTGCCGCAGGAGAACCTGCTGGGCCCCCTGCACGGTGGGGTCAAGGTGTTGATGAGCGGGCTCGACTACGAGCGGGTGGTGCTGGCGGCCGGCCCCCTTGGCATCATGCAGGCCTGCATGGACGTGGTGCTCCCCTATGTGCGCGAGCGCAAGCAGTTCGGCCAGGCCATCGGCGAGTTTCAGCTGGTGCAGGGCAAGCTCGCCGACATGTATACCCGCCTCGCCAGCAGCCGGGCGCTGGTCTACTCGGTGGCGAGCGCCTGCGATCAGGGTCGCACCAGCCGCAAGGATTGCGCCGCCGCCATCCTGTTTGCCGCCGAAAATGCCACCCAGATGGCCCTCGATGCCATCCAGCTGCTCGGCGGCAACGGCTACATCAACGAATACCCCACCGGCCGCCTGCTGCGGGACGCCAAGCTCTACGAGATAGGCGCCGGCACCTCGGAGATCCGCCGCTGGCTCATCGGCCGCGAGCTGATGGGAGAGCGCGCATGAGCAGGATCCACTCCCGTCTCGACACCGCCAGTCCCGACTATGAGGCAAATCGGGCCGCCATGCAGGCCCTGGTCGACGATCTCAATGCCCGCCTGGAGGAGATAGCCTTGGGCGGCGGCGCGGCCAACAACGCCCGCCATCAAGCCCGCGGCAAGCTGCTACCACGGGAGCGCATCGACCAGCTGCTGGACCCGGGCTCCCCCTTTCTCGAGCTCTCGGCCCTGGCCGGCTGGCAGGTCTATGACGAACCGGTGCCCGCCGCCGGCATCCTCACCGGCATCGGCCGTGTCTCGGGGCACCTGTGCATGCTGGTGGTGAATGACGCCACCGTGAAGGGCGGCACCTACTACCCCCTCACGGTGAAAAAGCACCTGCGTGCCCAGGCCATCGCCGAGCGGCTGCGCCTCCCCTGCCTCTATCTGGTGGATTCCGGCGGCGCCTTCCTGCCCATGCAGGACGAGGTGTTCCCCGACCGGGAGCATTTTGGCCGCATCTTCTACAACCAGGCTCGCATGTCGGCCCAGAGCATCCCCCAGCTGGCGGTGGTGATGGGGCTCTGTACCGCCGGGGGCGCCTATGTGCCCGCCATGGCGGACGAGTCAATCATGGTCAGGGAACAGGCCACCCTCTTTCTGGCTGGCCCGCCCCTGGTCAAGGCCGCCACCGGCGAGGAGATCAGCGCAGAAGCCTTGGGCGGGGCTGAGGTGCACTGCGTCCACTCCGGGGTGGCGGATCACATGGCCCGGGACGATGCCCATGCCCTGGCCATCGCCCGCACCCTGGTAAGCAACCTGGGGGACAACCAGACGGCGGCGTCACCCGCCCCATCCGCTCCCTCCTATGATGAGCCGCACTACCCCATCGAGGAGCTCTACGGCCTGGTGGGCACCAGTCTCAAGCGCCCCTATGACGCACGAGAATTGATCGCCCGCCTGGTGGATGGCTCTGTGTTTGACGAATTCAAGGCGTTGTTCGGCACTACCTTGGTGACGGGTTTTTCCCGCATTGAGGGCATGCAGGTGGGGATCCTCGCCAACAACGGCGTGCTGCACAGCGACAGCGCCCAGAAGGGAGCCCACTTCATCCAGCTCTGCAACCAGCGGGGGATCCCGCTGCTGTTTCTGCAAAACATCACCGGCTTTATGGTGGGGAGTACGGCGGAGAAAGAGGGGATCGCCAAGCACGGCGCCAAGCTGGTGACCGCCGTGGCCTGCAGCCGGGTGCCCAAGATCACCCTGATCGTCGGCGGCAGCTTCGGTGCCGGCAACTACGGCATGTGCGGGCGCGCCTATGAACCGGATTTTCTCTTCAGCTGGCCCAACAGCCGCATCTCCGTCATGGGGGGCGAGCAGGCGGCCGGGGTGCTGGTGCAGGTGCGCCGGGACAAGCTGGCCGCCGAGGGCAAGACTCTGGGCGAGCCGGAGGCGGCCGCCATTCGCGCCCCGGTGATCGCGCAGTACGAGCGCCAGGGTCACCCCTATTACGCCAGTGCTCGCCTGTGGGATGACGGCGTCATCGACCCGGCCCAAAGCCGCACCGTGCTGGCCCTGGCGCTGGCGGCCTGCCAGGGGGCCGAGCCGGGCCCCGGGCAGTACGGCATCTTCCGGATGTAAGGAGTTCATATGTCAGACCCGCTCTTCAACGATCCCCTTGCCCATTTTCGCCTGGAGCGCCACGGCCCGGTGATCGAGCTGGTGCTCGCCCGCCCGGCCCGCCACAACGCCCTCGATGCCGCCCTGATGCAGGGGCTGCTCGACTGTCTCGACGAGCTGGCCCACGGCCAGCCGCTGGCCGACCGCCCCCACGTGCTGCTGCTGCGCGCCGAGGGGCCGCATTTTTGCGCGGGCGCCGATCTCGAGTGGATGCGCAAGATGGCAGGGGAAGCGTTCGATCCCCGCGCCTTTGACAAGAATCGCGAGGACGCCCGGGTGCTGGCCCACCTGATGCAGGCACTGGACGAGCTGCCCTTCCCCACGGTAGCCCTGGTGCAGGGGGCTGCCTACGGCGGAGCCTTAGGCCTTGTCTGCGCCTGCGACATCGTGCTGGCCAGCGAAAATGCCCGCTTTTGCCTCTCCGAGGTGACCCTGGGACTGGTGCCTGCGGTGATCAGCCCCTACGTGGTGCGCGCCATGGGGATGCGCCAGGCCCGCCGCTACATGCTGAGCGCAGAGCCTTTCGATGCCATCACCGCCTGCCGACTCAACGTGGTGCACAGGCTCAGCCAGCCTGATCAGTTGCTGGCGGAGGGACGCGCCATGGCCCTGCGGTTGTGTCGCAACGGCCCCCAGGCGATGAAGGAGACCAAGCGGCTGCTGGCCGCCCTCGAAGGGCGCCCAGGCCACCAGCACGAAGAGCAGACCGTCGAGACCATCGCCCGGGTACGGGTCGGTCTCGAGGCCCAGGAAGGGATCCAGGCCTTCTTCGACAAACGCCCCCCCACCTGGCGCCCCCGTTTCAAGGACGAAGCATGACCCATCACACTCCCATCAAGCGCCTGCTGATCGCCAATCGCGGTGAAATCGCCGTGCGCATCATCAAGACAGCACGACGCCTCGGCATTCACACCATCGCCCTCTACTCCGACGCCGACGCCCGCACCATGCACGTGCGCGAAGCCGACGAGGCCTGGCATCTGGGGCCGGCCCCCGCCCGGGAGAGCTACCTCGACACCGGCAAGGTGCTCAAGATTGCCAAAGAGGCGAATGCCGACGCCATCCACCCGGGCTACGGTTTCCTCTCCGAGAACAGCGACTTTGCCACCGCCTGCGAGCAGCGGGGCGTGCGCTTTGTCGGCCCAAGCGGCGCCGCCATCCTCGCCATGGGGGACAAGTCGGGGGCCAAAGGGCTGATGCAGGCAGCCGGCGTCCCCGTGCTGCCCGGTTATCACGGCGCGGATCAGCACCCCGGCTTTTTGCGCGATCAGGCGAGCCAGGTGGGCTTCCCGCTCCTTATCAAGGCGGCCAGCGGCGGCGGTGGCAAGGGGATGCGCCGGGTCGATCAGCTGGCCGACTTTGACGCGGCCCTCGCGGCAGTCAAGCGGGAGGCGAGTGCCGCCTTTGGCGACGACCATGTGCTGCTGGAGCGCTATCTCCCCCGCGCCCGTCACGTGGAGGTGCAGGTGTTTGCCGATACCCTCGGCAACGCCATCTATCTGGGGGACAGGGACTGCTCCTTGCAGCGCCGCCACCAGAAGGTGATCGAGGAGGCCCCCGCCCCCGACATCTCCCCTGCCCTGCGCCGCGCCATGGGCGAGGCGGCCGTGGCGGCGGCCAAGGCCATCCACTATCAGGGGGCCGGCACCATCGAGTTTCTGCTCTGCAAGGAGGAGTTCTTCTTCATGGAGATGAACACCCGGTTGCAGGTGGAGCATCCGGTTACCGAAGCCATCACCGGCCAGGATCTGGTGGCCTGGCAGCTGGCGGTGGCCGAGGGCAAACCGCTGCCCCTCACCCAGGATGAAGTGGTGCTGCGCGGCCACGCGGTGGAGGCGCGCCTCTACGCCGAGGACGTGGCCGCCGGTTTTCTGCCCGCGAGCGGCCCCATCCACTGGCTCACCTGGCCCAAGGGGGTGCGCATCGACACCGGCGTCACCGCCGGCGATGGGGTGAGCCCCTATTACGACCCCATGATCGCCAAGCTCGTCGCCCACGCACCGAGCCGCAGCGAAGCCTTTGCCACCCTGGCCGATGCCCTGGCGGCGCTGGATCTCGGCCCTCTGGTGCACAACGGCCCGCTCCTGCAACGCCTGTGCGAAGCGCCAGAGGTGCTGGCGATGTGCCACCACACCCAGTGGCCCATTCCCACCGACACCCTGCCCGTTCCGGCGCTCGCCTGGCCCCTCGCCACCCTCTGGCTCGCCACTTGCGAGCGCGATGCCTCCCCCTGGCAGCAGGCCGCAGGCTTTCGGCTGGGCCCCACCCGCCGCTTTTGCGCCACGGTGCGCATCGGCGAGGAGACCCGCACTCTCACCCTCGCCGAGCGAGGGGGCGCCCTGCTCTGGCAGAGCGAGCAGATCCCGTTTGAACTCGGGTCAGATCAGATCCGCCTGTGCCAGAGTGGACATTGGCAGCGCTATCCGGTGCAGCCCCTCGGCGAGGGCGCCTATTTGCTGCACCTGGCGGGCAGGCGCATCCGCTTCTCGCTCGATGATCAGCATCATCAGCTCCACCATGATCATGACACGAGCCATGTCCCGGGCATCCTGGCCCCCATGCACGGCATCGTGGTGGCGCTGCAGGTCGAGGCCGGCCAGCCGGTCAGCAAGGGGCAACCCCTGCTGGTGCTGGAGGCGATGAAGATGGAGCACGTCCTCAAGGCCGACCGGGACGGGGTGATTGAGGCCCTGCAGTGCCGCCAGGGGGAACAGGTGAGCCAGGGCGCCGTGCTGGTGCGCTTTGTCGAGGACCATACCGCGCAGGAGGAGCGCTCATGAGCCACACGCACGAGAACCGGGACGACAAGGTCAGCCTGGTGGAGATGGGGCCCCGGGACGGCCTGCAAAATGAAGCTGCGACCCTCCCCCTGGCGCAGCGGCTGGCGCTCATCGCCCGCCTGGCCGAGAGCGGGTTGCAGCGCATCGAGGTGGGGGCCTTCGTGTCGCCCAAAAAGGTGCCGCAGATGGCGGATTCCGCCGCACTCTTCAACGCCCTGCCGCGCAGGGGGCCGACCCGCTATGGCGCCCTGGTGCCCAATCTGCAGGGTCTGCAGGCCGCCATCGCCGCACGCGCCGACGAGATAGGCCTCTTCACCGCCTGCTCGGACGGCTTCACCCGGGCCAACATCGGCATCAGCGTGGAGGAGTCCCTGGTGCGCTTTGCCCCCCTGGTGCAGGAGGCGCGCAGCCTCGGCATCAAGGTGCGCGGCTACCTCTCCACCGTCATCGCCTGCCCGTTCGACGGCCCGACCCGCCCGAAACGGGTCGCCGCCCTGGCCGAGCGGCTGCTGGATCTGGGTTGCCACGAGATATCCCTCGGCGACACCATCGGCGTCGGCACCCCGGGCACCGTGGCTCCCATGCTGGATGCGGTACTGCACGAGATCCCGGCGGGCCGGCTTGCGGTTCATTTTCACGACACCTACGGCCAGGGGCTGGCCAACCTGCTGCCGGCGCTCGAGCGCGGCATCCGCACCATCGACTGCTCGGTGGCCGGGCTCGGCGGCTGCCCCTATGCCCCCGGCGCCTCCGGCAATGTGGCGTCGGAAGAGGTGGTCTATCTGCTGCACGGCCTTGGCATGAGCACAGGGGTCGACCTCGACCAGCTGGCCGCCACCGGCCAGTGGGTGAGCGAGCTGCTGGGGCGCCCCAACGGCTCCCGGGTCGGCCAGGCCCTGCACGGGAGGGGACGGCGCCTCGCACAAGAGCGCGAGCAGCGCACCCCGGGAGGCCATCATGCATCATGAACCCGGCCCTTGCCGCGGGGCCAGGACCCCGCCAGTTCATCAGGAGGGCGCACCATGAGAGCCAGACACGCCAGTGGCAAGGAGAGGACCTACAGCATCTCGGAGCTGGCCCAGGAGTTCGACATCACCCCCCGCACCATCCGCTATTACGAGGACGAGGGGCTCATCACCCCGACCCGGGAGGGGCAGACCCGCATCTACAGCCACAAGGACAGGATCCGCCTGAAATTGACCCTGCGCGGCAAGCGCCTCGGGTTCAGCCTGGCGGAGATCCGCGAGCTGTTCGACATGTACGACACCGACCGCTCCAGCCGGATGCAGCTTCACTCCATGATCCAGCTCATCGAAGCCAGACGCCACTCCCTGCGCCAGCAACTGGAGGACATCCAGATGGTGATGGCCGAGCTCGATGCCGCCGAGCAGCGCTGCATCCACTCCCTCGGCGGCTTGAAAACCGACGGGGATTGACAGACTCTGGGGGTATCTCGCCCCCGGTATCCCGGTTTTCCAGTGGATATCCGCAGTGGCAGGCCCTGACCCGGCAGCCCCCTTGTTCCCCCCATCGCCCGTCACGGCATGCCGGACAGACTGGGCGGTTTGGGCAAGCGGCGAGGTGGGGCAAACGGGGGAAATCCGGCCTTGGTCGCACAATAATTCCCCAGCCCGGTCAGAGTGCGGCGCACCTCATGAGTCCTTCCCATGAACCGGGCACGATTAATTGCTACCATATGCGCATCAAATGGAGACCATCATGCTCAAGCCTCTGCCCGCTCGTCTGCTGCGCTATGCCCTCTATCTTCTCGCGCTCCTGCTCATCGGCATCACCATCCTGCTCTGGCAGGCGCCGACCCTCATCCAACGCCATCTCCCCGGCTGGCTTGCCACCCATTACGGTCTGCACCTCTCCCTTGGCAAGATAGAGGTGGGGATCCGCTCCCCCTCCCTCGTGCTGGGGCCCAGCGCCCTGCTCGATGACCAGCAGCAAGCGCTGGTGTCATTTGAAGAGCTGAAGCTCATTCCCGCCTTGAAAGCGAGCTGGCAGCAGCGCGCCCTGGTACTGGAAGAGGCCACCCTGACCGCCCCCAGGGCAGATCTGGTGCGCCTCGAGGATCTCAAGGGGGAGGCGCGCTTCAACCTGACCGATGCACTGGCCTCCCTGCTCTCCCCTGCGCCGGAGCAAACGCCGCCAGCCGCCACCGAGCCCGTGCTGGTGACCATCGGCAAGCTGTCCGTCGAGCAGGGCCGGCTCAGCTACCGGGACAGCCGCAAGCAGAGCAGCCCGGGGTGGGTGCCGCCCCTCACCCTGGACAAGCTCGCCCTGCACCTGCCCGGCTTTTCCACCGCAGAGGGGGCGCTCAACCCCTATCGCCTGAGCGCCACCGTCAACGAGAAGAGCCCCCTCAAGGCCGAAGGGGAGTTCGACATGATGAGCGGCGCCGGCAAGGGCCACCTCAGCCTTGGCAAGGTGGCCATCGCCCCCTTCGCCCCCCTCTGGGCCCCCTATCTCAAGGCGACCCTCGCCAAAGGGGAGGCCAGCGCCGAGCTCGCCTATCGCCTCACCCAGGGTAAGCAGGGACTGGACTGGCAGTTGTCAAAGGGCAAGCTGACCCTGGCCAACTGGCAGCTCACACGCAACAAGGGGGAGGAATTTGCCCGCTTCAAGCAGTTGGCGCTGACCGGGATCCGCATTGATGGCAACAAGCAGCGCCTTGAGCTCGATGCCGCCACCCTCAAGAGCCCGGCCATCACCGCCGTCCTCGACCACCAGCAACAACTGGATCTCGCGGACCTGCTGATCCCCCAGAAGACCCCCAAGGGGGGCAAACAACCGGCCACCCCCGCCAAGCCCTGGCAATGGGCCCTCAAGCAGACCCGCATCGACCAGGGCAGCCTCACCCTGACCGAAGCCACCAGCGGCAAGCCCCTGAAACGGGCCATCTCCCCCCTCGCCCTCACCCTGGGGCCCCTTGGCAGCCAGACCGCCCAACCCAGCCCCCTCACCCTCAACGCAGCCCTCGACACCAGGACGACGGTGGCGTTTGACGGCACCCTGGGGCTGACCCCCTTCACCCTGAACGGCGCCATCCGCCAGCAGGGGCTGCCGCTGACCCTGGCTCAACCCTACCTGCAGGATCTGCTGCGCATCAGCGTGCGGGACGGCGAGCTTGCCAGCCGCACCAGGCTGGACCTGGTCACCGACCGCCAGGGGGCCATCAGCAAGCTGGAGATAAGCGGTGGACTCGAGGTCGCCGGGCTCAACGTGCTGGATCGGGCCGACAACCAGCGCCTGCTCCAGATAGAGAATCTGCAATTGAGCGGCCTGCACTATGATGGCCTGAGCCAGCAACTGCGCATCGCCGACATCCTGCTCAGCAAACCCTATGCCCGTATCGAGATCAACGAAGAGGGGATCACCAACGTGCAGCAACTGCTGCTGCCGCAACCCGCCGCGAACGACAAGGAGAGCGCCCCCGCCCCGCACATCGTCATCGATCAGATCCGTACCGCCCAGGGCAACCTGCGCTTCGCCGATCGCAGCCTGAGCCCGGAGTTCGTGGTGGACATCGCCTCCCTCGACGGCCAGAGCCGCCATATCAGCAACACCCCGGGGCAGCGCTCCGAGATCGCCTTCAACGGCAAGGTGGACCGCTATGCCCCCGTCACCATCCGGGGGGGCGCCAACCTGCTCATCGAGGATCCCGTGCTGGACGTGGCCGTGGCCTTCAACAACCTGGAGCTCACCACCTTCACCCCCTACTCCAGCACCTATGCAGGCTATGCCATCGACAAGGGGCAGCTCTCCATGAAGCTCAACTACAAGCTGCAGGGCAACCGGCTGGAGGGGGACAACGACATCACCATCAAGAAGCTGCAACTCGGGGAGAAGGTCAAGAGCGAGCAGGCCAAGGATCTGCCCCTCGGCCTCGCCATCGCCCTGCTGAGCGATTCGAACGGCGTCATCAAGATGAACCTCAAGGTGAAGGGCAATCTGGATCAGCCTGATTTCAGCCTGGGCAACATCTTCTGGGACGTGCTCGGCAATACCCTCGGCAAGGCCATCACCTCCCCCTTCTCCCTGCTTGCGTCCCTGACGGGGGGCACCAAGGATCTCGACGAGCTCCCCTTCCTGCCTGGCGATCCCGCCCTGACCCCGACCCAGCAGACCAAGCTGACCACCCTCGCCCAGGCCCTCAAGGAGAGGCCCAAGCTCAGCATGAACATCCGCGGCAAGGTCAACTTCAACGAAGAGCGCCCCATCCTCCAGCGCCAGAAGCTTGAGCGGCTGCTGGCCAAGATCACCGGCAGCCCGGTGGATTTGACGCTGCTGGAGCAGGATCCTGCCATGCAGTCCGCACTGGCAGAGGCTTATGAAGCCAAGTTCAACGAAGATCTCGGGGAGCTGGCCGACCGCTTGCGACTCGATGAAGGGAGCGAGGCCCTGCGCGCCCAGGCGGTGCTCCGGCTGCGGGATCAGCAGCTCATCACCGCCAAGTCCCTGCGAAACCTCGCCATGCGCCGCGCCCAGAACACCAAGGAGTATCTGGTGGATACCCAGGGCATCGCGCCGGAGCGCCTCTTCGTGCTCGACAGCCAGGTGAAGGAGACGGACAAGGAAGCCAAGGTGGTACTGACCCTGGACAACTGATCCGGCGCCCGCCGGATACCCCTCTTGTTTGCCCCGACGGCATATGGCCCGAGGGGCTCCCACCCCTGACCCCCACCGGATAACGCCTTCCTGGCCATTAAAGTTGCCCACCGCCCAGGTACCGGGCGGCGCCAGTCTGCTCGGCCCTTTCTCATCCCTTTCTTTCCCGCCGGAGCGAGCGGGCGGTGGCTGGTCCCGCGCTTTGCCCCTGTTGTTCCCTTTGTGCCTAGCGGCGGTGACATCATGGTGGAGCTGCCTTATCCCTGCTTGCCTGCTTGCAGCGGGATGATCAGGATGGTGGCTCTCTACTCCAGGTAGCCTCTCTCCACGAGGGAATAAGGGAAGCGGATCTCTGTCCCTTGCTGAGTCTTTCACCGTGGCGGGCACGAGGTGGGCTCTCCTTATCCCTGGTTGCCGGTCTGGCCGAGCAGAAGCAGGAGGCGACCTTGGCTACTTGCCTCCCCTTCTCTAACCTCCCCCTGACCCCTGCCATCAGGATATGTCTCTCGCTAGCCGTCCCGAACAATCCAGTTATCCGGCATGTCGGCATGTCGGCATGTCAAAATAGATGGCCCGATTAGATATATAGTGTCTAATCGGGCCAATCCTGAACACCCTCTCGCGCGCGCCACAGGGCCAACCCCGCGCCCCCTTCCATTTCGAAGCGTCTTCACTGGCCCCCGTTCTGCCGCACTTTCCATCTTGAGGCTCTCTGCCACAGAACGCGCTCTTGGCCCAACCTCTTGCGTCTCAGTTTTTTCACCTGGCTAGCCCATGACGCCATGCCTCCCGTCTTGACGCTTTTGCACCAGCGCAACTGGTGCTGCCGTGTCTGCCATGTTGAAGCCTCCGGCCACAGGGCGATCCCTTGGCTCAGCCTCTTGTATCTTGGTTTGTGCCACCTGAGCCCATGGCCCATCCCGCCTCTGGCTTTCTGACAAGGGCAGCCTCTGATCCTGCCCGTTGATCTTGCGCCCCTTTCGCCCGTGGCAGTCAACACGGCGCGCTTGCGGGTTTCTCAGGCGCCCCGCCCTTGTGTAGGGAACACGGTGACGAGCGCGGGGTTGACGAGAAAATGGGGAGCGCAACGGGCACTGCGATGGCAAGCGATACGGGAGGTTCATGGGCCACAAACAGGAGGGAAACACTCTAGTCTGATGGCATATGAACTCATTTTTCAATCAAGCCGCCATGACGCGACCATCCGGGGCGCGTTTCCCTCACCAGTCCCAGTCACCATCGTCGTTGCCGACTTTCATGCCAAGGTGCCTTTTATACAAAACCGCAACGTTGAAAACGTTTTTCATTCACCACTCGTCTACCTGAATGGCACGAATGGTTGGCCACTTAAACTTTCGTGTTCTTTTTTTACCATTTCTGTGTGTCCCCCCCTTGCCCGGGACCCTGAGCCTGCCTAAAATCGCGCGTCTTTTATCAACCCCACCTCTATTGTTGGAGAACACCACGTGAGCGAAAAATTGGCCAACCCTGCCCCTCTGGGTCTGATGGGTTTCGGTATGACCACCATTCTGCTGAACATCCATAACGCAGGTTTCTTCCCCATCAGCGCCATGATCCTGGCCATGGGTCTGTGCTATGGCGGTCTGGCCCAGATCATCGCCGGCATCATGGAATACAAGCGTGGCAACACCTTCGGTGTCACCGCTTTCATCTCCTACGGCACCTTCTGGTGGAGCCTGGTGTTCCTGCTGGTGATGCCGACCATGGGTCTGGCCGAGGCCACTCCCCACGCCTACATGGGCTGGTACCTGCTGATGTGGGGCATGTTCACCCTGTTCATGCTGATCGGGACCGTCAACTTCCCCCGCGTGAAGCAGTTCGTGTTCGCCTCCCTGACCGTGCTGTTCTTCCTGCTGGCCGCCCGTGACTTCACCGGCAGCACCCTGATCGGCACCATCGCCGGTTTCGAAGGCATCATCTGCGGCGCCAGCGCCATCTACCTGGCCATGGCCACCGTGATCAACGAGCAGTTCGGTCGCACCGTGCTGCCCATCGGCGAGCAGAAGAAAGCCGCTCCCGTCGAGCTCAAAGCCGCTGCCTAAGCACCCGGCGACATCGCTGTCACGAAAAAGGCACCCTCGGGTGCCTTTTGTGTTTCTGCCGCCCGGACGCCGTGCCGGTCAGCCCTGCGCTCCGGGATCTCCCGCCAGCAACCGGGTGGCCGGGTAGCGGGCGGCGGGATCCTGGCCGTAGAAGCGGGCGAACTGGTCATAGACCGCGGGGTAGACGGCACGCAGACGCAACGGATCGGTGAAGAAGCTCTCGCTGCACACCGCGAAGAATTCGGCGGGATGCGAGGCGGCGTAGGGGTCTATCTCGGTCACCTCCTCTCTGGTCAACTGATCGTTCATCTCGTCAAACGCACCTTGCAGCGCCCGGGTCCATTGCTGGGGATCCATGCCCCGCGGCAGGGGCGGTGCACCGTCCGCATCCCCTCCCAGCATGTCGAGCTTGTGGGCAAGCTCATGGATCACCAGGTTGAATCCGTCCCAGTCCCCGTCCTGCTGCAATTCGCTCCAGGCCAGCACCAGTGGCCCCTGGGGCCAGGATTCACCGGCGTTCTCCTCTTCAAATTCGCTCACCAGCCCGAACTCGTCCTGCACCTCCTGACGACGGGTCACGGGCTCGGGGATGATGATCACCTCGTGGAACCCTCGATACCAATCGAACCCCAGGTGCAGGATGGGCAGCACTGCCTGCAGGGCCAGCACTCCCTGCTGGCGTGGCGTCAGTTCCACCCCGATCTGGGTGAGGGTCTTGCGCGAGAGAAAATGGCGCGCCAGCTCCATCAGCCTCTGCGCCTCTTCTTCTTCAAGCCCCTGCAAGATGGGCACCGCCGCCAGCGCCTCGCGCCACTCCTGCTCTTCTGGGAGACGGGGCTCCCGGGGAGATGCACCACCCAATACCTCTTTCAACCTGGACCAGAACACACGGACTCCTCTTGCCAATCAGACAGCTTTCACAAAACGTTTCGGACGCTCGCAATACCCTTGCGCCAGATAAAATCGGTGCGCCCCTTCGCGCTTGAGGCTGCTGGAGAGCTCCAGCTGGCCGCATCCCAGGGCTGCCGCCCGCTGCTCTGCCGCCGCCAGCAGCAGGGCCCCGATGCCGCCTCCCCTTGCACCCTCATCGACAACCAGCGCCGAGATCAGGCCCCAGGCTGGTGCAAGGTGCATGGGTTGCAAGTGGTGCCACACCAGCACCCCCACCGGGATCCCCTCGCACAGGGCCACCAGGACCTCCCGCGCCGGATCGGGCTGGGCCAGCCTGGCGCTGACCGCCCCGTCAGGGTTGGGGTAGCCCAGCTGGGCAAACAACCCCGTCAATCCGGCCCCATCCGCCTCCCCGGCGAGGCGAATGATGTATCTGTTTTCCCTTGTTGCCACTCCTGGCCTCCTATTTGCATTACCCCAATCAGCCCTCTGGGCATGGCAAAGCGGCAGATGATGGGTATGTACCGAATCTTGTCCAGTTCCATTCACCATTTGTTAATGTCAATTCACAAATTAACAAAGTCACAACACTTTTCACTAGGAAGGCCCTGAACAAACCGATATGTTAAATCCCGCGGACTAACCAGTCGAAAGTCCCGCACAATCCTGAGTGACCCCCTTGGTCACCGCATATTTCAATGTTAAGGGAGCGAGGCATATAGACCTCGCCAAGACAGCGCAACAAAGGAGTTGTTGTACATGAATGAGATCGTCAATGCCATCAATGGCGTGATTTGGAGCCCAGCGCTCATCTATCTGTGTCTGGGGGTAGGCCTCTACTTCTCCCTGCGCAGCCGTTTCCTGCAACTGCGTCATATCAAGGAAATGGTGCGCCTGATGTTCGATGGCAAGAGTACGGATGCGGGCGTCTCCTCCTTCCAGGCCCTGGCCATGACCCTGGCCGGTCGCGTCGGTACCGGCAACATCGCCGGTGTGGCCACCGCCATCACCTTCGGCGGCCCGGGCGCCCTGTTCTGGATGTGGATGGTTGCCTTCCTCGGCGCCAGCTCCGCCTTCGTGGAGTCCACCCTGGGCCAGGTCTACAAGGAGAAGATCAACGGTGAATACCGCGGCGGTCCGGCCTTCTACATCGAGAAGGGGCTCGGCATGAAGTGGTACGCCTGGACCTTCGCCATCGCCACCATCTTCGCCTGCGGCGTGCTGCTGCCGGGCGTACAGGCGAACTCCATCGGCTCCAGCCTGCAGACCGCCTTTGCCATCGACCCCAACGTGACCGCCGCCGGTCTGGCGCTGCTGCTCGGTTTCATCATCTTCGGCGGCGTCAAGCGCATCGCCAACTTCGCCAGTACCGTGGTGCCCTTCATGGCGCTGGGTTACATCATTGTCGCCTGCGTCATCATTGCCCTGAACATTGGCCAGTTGCCGGGCGTGATCCTGCTCATCTGGAAGAGCGCCTTCGGGATGGACGCCGGCTTCGGCGCCATTCTGGGTCTGGCCATCATGTGGGGGGTGAAACGCGGGGTCTACTCCAACGAAGCCGCCCAGGGGACGGGTCCCCACGCCTCCTCCGCCGCCGCGGTGAGCCACCCGGCCAAGCAGGGTCTGGTGCAGGCGTTCTCCGTCTACATCGACACCCTGTTCGTCTGCTCCGCCACCGGCTTCATGCTGCTCATCACCGGCCTGTACAACGTGCAGGGTCCGGACGGTGCCGCCCTCTACACCGGCATCGCCGGCGTGGCCGCCGGCCCAGGCTATGTGCAGACCGCCATGGAGAGCATGATGCCAGGCTTTGGCAACTACTTCGTCGCCATCGCCCTGTTCTTCTTCGCCTTCACCACCATCGTGGCCTACTACTACATCGCCGAAACCAACATCGCTTTTGTCAATCGCAAGATTAACCGCCCCTGGCTCACCTTCCTGCTGAAGATTGCACTGATGGCATCCACCGTCTACGGCACCGTCAAGACCGCCGATCTGGCCTGGGGTCTGGGTGACATCGGCGTCGGCCTGATGGCCTGGCTCAACATCGGCGCCATTTTGATGCTGCAAAAGCCCGCCTTCGCCTGTCTGAAAGACTATGAGGCCCAGAAGGCAATGGGACTGGATCCCGTGTTCCACCCGGAAAAACTCGGTATCAAGAACGCTGACTACTGGACCGGCCGCCGTTCCGAGCAAAACCTGGAGCAGGAGCAATCCGGTCACCCCTTCGAACCGGACCGTCAGTCCACCTGAAGCGTTGACCCCTAAACAGAAAACAAAATGGCAGCCTAGGCTGCCATTTTTATTTGTGCTCTCTTGAGAGTGAGCGCCGGTTCAGAGCGCGTTGCGGCGGGGTCCGAACGGCAGGCGCCAGCGAAACAGGCTGTTGAGGGTCGCCCGCCACTGGTTGGGGCGCCCCAGGATCTGCCTCTGCAACCGGGTCTCTTCCTTGAGCATGGTCTCGTCACTGCGAGCCCAGGCCTGGGTGTAGAGCTGCTTGATCCCCGCCAGCGCATCCGGCGACTTGGTGATCAGGGTCCGGGCAAAGGCCCGCGCCTCTTCCAGGGGATCCGCGCACACCCGGCTCACCAGGCCGAGGGACTTGGCTTCGCTGGCTTCCAGCTCGCGCCCGCTCATGGCAAGCTCCATGGCGGTATCCATCCCCATCAGGTTGCGCAGGGTGACGCTGCCGCTCATGTCGGGGATGATGCCCCACTTGATCTCCATCACCGAGAAGCGGCAATCCGGGGTGCTGAAGCGAAAATCGGCGCCGAGCGCTATCTGCAAGCCGCCGCCAAAACAGACCCCCTGGGTCACCGCAATCACGGGCACCGGCAGTTGATGCCAGCCATAGGCCACCCGCTGGGCCAGGTTGGTCGCCTCGTCCGCCTCGCGCTTGAGGATCTCCAGCGCCGCCACCGGCTGCCTCAGCATGGATTTCACATCCAGCCCGGCGCAGAACGCCCGCCCCTCCCCGTGCAGGATCACGGCCCGCAGCCCTTTTTGCCGGGATACCGCGTTCAGCGTCTCGTCGATGGCGTCGAACATGGCCCGATCCAGCGCGTTGAGCTTGTCCCCCCGGCAGAGCATCACCTCGGCGATCCCCTCCTGAAACACCCATTTGACCCTTGGCTTTTCCATCTCCGTCTTCGTCCTTTGATTCAACTGGTCATACCACAACGTTACCAGAGTGTTATGGGCAGGTACAGGGAGGCCGCCCCGGGCCTGCGACTAAAGTCGGCTGGCCCGGTGGTGGAGCCTTTGTCAGACTGGCCCCATGGTCACGGTGGAGCCTCTCATGTCACTTCTGTTCAATTTTGCCCGTCCACCGTTCGACGGCCTGGACGAGGAGGCACGCCAGCGGCTCGGTCAGCACCTCAGCATCTGCTACTTTCGCGCGGGCCAGACGGTGCAGCACGCCGGGGAGGAGCCCGCCGGGCTCTACCTCATCATCAAGGGGGCCGTGGAAGAGTCTGCCCCCCATCAATCCTTTGGCGACTATGGCGAGGGGGACATGTTCGACGTCCGTGCCCAGTTTGACGGGCACTGCCGCCACCGTTTCGCCGCCCTGGAAGATACCCTCTGCCAGCTCATTCCCCGCCCCGTCTTTCTGGCCCTGTGCGACGCGCACCCCCATATCGCCCGCTACTTCACCGCCACCCTGGCGGAGCGCCAGCGGGAGCAGGAGCGGCGCAGTCAGCTCGGGCAGCAGAACCTGGCGGAGTTCATCCTGACCCGCATCGCTCCCGACCATCTGCAGGCGCCGCTCATCGTGGAAAGCAGCCTCTCGCTCCTGGCCGCCACCGAGGCCATGGTGGCCAGGGGCACCGACTGCCTGCTCTATCCCGGAGCAGACGGCAGCCTGAGCCTGGCCACCCGCAAGACCCTGCTCCACGCCCTCACCCTCAAGGGATTGCCGCTCAGTGCGCCGCTGGCGGTGCTGACCCCCACCCCGCTGACGGGTCTGCCACTGGGGAGCTATCTGTTCGATGCCCTGCTGCTGATGACCCGCCACCGCATCAAGCGCCTGGTCATCTGGCAGGGGCAGGAGGTGGCAGGCATCCTGCATTTGACCCAGGTGCTCGGGCTCTTCTCCACCCACTCCCATGTGTTGACCCTGCGCATCGCCCGCGCCGACTCCCCGACCACCCTCGAGGCGGTCGCCCGGGAGCAGCAGCAGCTCATTCGCTCCCTGTTTGCCCAGGGGATCCACACCCTGTTCCTGATGAAGCTCATCGCCACCATCAACGAGCAGTTGATCGCCAAGGCCTTTTCCCTGGTGATCCCCGCGGCGCAGCAAGAGCAGGTGTGCCTGCTGATGCTGGGGTCGGAGGGGCGTGGCGAGCAGATCCAGAAAACCGATCAGGACAATGCTCTGATCCTGCCGGATGGCCTGCCGTGGCCCACCCAGTCGGCGGATCTGGCCGCCTTCAGCGCCCTGCTGGCGCGCCTGGGTTATCCCCCTTGCCCGGGCAGGGTGATGGTCAACAACCCGGCCTGGGTGAAGCCGCTTGACGGCTGGCTGCAAGGGATAGAGCAGGCCTGTGTGCGCGCCAGCGAAGCGGATCTGCTCTGGCTCGCCACCCTGGCCGATGCCCAGGCCATCACGGGAGATCGCGCCCGGCTCGCCCCCGTCGCCCGCCACCTGCGGGCCTGCCTCGCCGACCGGCCGGATCTGCTGGCGGAGATGGCAAGGGCCGCCGTCGCCTTTCACGCCCCCCTCACCCTCTTTGGCAGGCTGGAGCAAGCCCCGGAGGGGCTGGATCTCAAGCGGGGCGGCCTCTTCCCCCTTGTCCACGGCGTCCGGGTGCTCTCCCTGGAGGCGGGGATCCTGGAGACCTCGACCACGGGGCGCATCGAGGCCCTGGTGGGCCAGGGACGCCTCAGCCGGGACTATGGCACCAATCTGGCGGAGGCCTTCCGGCTGTTCATGCGGCTTCGGCTGCGCAGCCAGTTGCAGGAGGGAGACGGACGGGTGCGGGTGGCAGACCTCGGCCCCGCAGAGCGGGATCTGCTGCGCCATGCCCTGCACCAGGTGAAGAAGTTCCAGCAATGGCTCACCTTGCACTTTCGTCTTAGGCAATAGCGATGTGGAAGCACTGGCGCCGCCGCTGGCTTGGCAGGACGTTTCGGGAGGGGGAGTTTGCCCCGCTCTTTGCCCGCCCTGCTGGCGACGAGTGGGTGGCGCTGGACTTCGAGACCACCAGCCTGGATCCAGCGCTGGCGGAGATCGTCTCCATCGGGGCGGTGCGTATCCGGGGCAACCGGATAGAGACGGGCGATGCCCTTGCCATCCGAGTCCAGGCTCCCGCCAGCCTGAGCGCCGGGTCCGTGGTGATCCACGGCCTGCGCCATCAGGATCTGCAACAGGGAATGGCACTGGAGCCCGCGCTGCGCGCGCTGCTGGAGTTCATCGGCCCCCGTGAGCTGGTGGGGTATCACATCGCCTATGACCTGCGCATTCTCAACCTCGCCTGCCAACGGCTGTGGGGGCTCACCCTGCCCCAGCGCGGCATCGAGGTGAGCCGCCTCTATCACGATCACCTCTATCGCCGCTATCCCGATGCCGCCATCGATCTGCACCTGGCCGCGATCTGTCGCCATCTGGCGCTGCCAGCCCTGCCCCCCCACGACGCCCTGAGCGATGCCGTCACCGCCGCCCTTGTCTTTGTACGCCTGCATCAGGGCGGCCCGCTGGCTTATCCCAAAGTCTAATTGTTCAGCAATAACATTTAATTCACATTTTGCTTACATGGACAGCCGTGCTGTCCGGTAGGGAACCCCTCATCCACCGCTGACATTCACTGTCATGGAGAACTGCAATGGAACAGCAACCGTATCTTCGGATCCAGCAAGATCCCAACTTCCAGGCACTGGTCGCCAAACGCCAGCGTTTTGCCTGGACCCTCTCCATCCTGATGCTGGGGCTCTACCTGGCGTTCATCCTGCTCATCGCCTTTGCACCGGGCTGGCTTGGCACCCCCTTGAGCGAAGGCTCCAGCATCACCCGTGGCATCCCGGTCGGGATTGGTCTCATCGTATCGGCCTTCGTGCTGACCGGTATCTACGTATTTCGTGCCAACGGCGAGTTCGACGAGCTGAACCAGAAGATCCTCAAGGGAGCGCAATCATGAAAGGCAAGTTTCTGCTGCCGCTGGCAGGTCTGATCTCCACCCCCTTGCTGGCGGCCGACGCCATCAGCGGCGAGGTGCAACGCCAACCCCTCAATATCTCGGCCATCGTGATGTTCGTGGTCTTCGTGGCCGCCACCCTGTTCATCACCTACTGGGCCTCCAAGCGCAACCGCTCGGCTTCCGACTACTACGCCGCCGGCGGGCGCATCACCGGCTTCCAGAACGGTCTGGCCATCGCCGGTGACTACATGTCCGCCGCCTCCTTCCTCGGCATCTCCGCCCTGGTCTATACCTCGGGCTACGACGGTCTCATCTACTCCATCGGCTTCCTGGTGGGCTGGCCCATCATCCTGTTCCTGATCGCGGAGCGGCTGCGCAACCTCGGCAAGTACACCTTTGCCGACGTGGCCTCCTACCGCCTCAAGCAGACCTCGGTGCGCAGCCTCTCCGCCAGCGGCTCCCTGGTGGTGGTCGCCCTCTACCTCATCGCCCAGATGGTCGGTGCCGGCAAGCTCATCGAGCTGCTGTTCGGCCTCCAATACCATGTGGCCGTGGTGCTGGTCGGCATCCTGATGGTGCTCTACGTGCTGTTCGGCGGCATGCTGGCCACCACCTGGGTACAGATCATCAAGGCGGTGATGCTGCTCTCCGGTGCCTCCTTCATGGCCATCATGGTGATGAAGTCCGTCAACTTCGACGTCGGTACCCTGTTCAGCGAAGCGGTCAAGGTGCATGCCAATGGTGCGGCCATCATGAGCCCGGGCGGCCTGGTCGCCGACCCCATCTCCGCCATCTCCCTTGGGCTGGCCCTGATGTTCGGTACCGCCGGTCTGCCCCACATCCTGATGCGCTTCTTCACCGTGAGCGATGCCAAGGAAGCCCGTAAATCGGTGTTCTATGCCACCGGCTTCATCGGCTACTTCTACATCCTCACCTTCATCATCGGCTTTGGCGCCATCCTGCTGGTCAGCACCAACCCGGACTTCAAGGACGCCACCGGCGCCCTGCTGGGGGGCACCAACATGGCGGCGGTCCATCTGGCCGACGCGGTGGGCGGCAGCCTGTTCCTGGGCTTCATCTCCGCCGTGGCGTTTGCCACCATACTGGCGGTCGTGGCCGGGCTGACCCTGGCGGGGGCCTCCGCGGTCTCTCACGACCTCTATGCCTGCGTCATCAAGGAAGGCAAGGCCAACGAGGCCGACGAGCTGCGCGTCTCCAAGATGACCACCCTGGTACTGGGTGTGGTCGCCATCGGCCTTGGCATCCTGTTCGAGAAGCAGAACATCGCCTTCATGGTGGGCCTGGCCTTCTCCATCGCGGCGAGCTGCAACTTCCCGGTGCTCTTCCTCTCCATGTTCTGGTCCCGCCTGACCACCCGTGGCGCCGTCTATGGCGGCTGGCTCGGCCTCATCAGCGCCGTGACCCTGATGATCCTGGGCCCCACCGTCTGGGTGAAGGTGCTGGGTCATGCCCAGGCCATCTTCCCCTACGAATACCCGGCGCTCTTCTCCATGGGGCTGGCCTTCATCGGGATCTGGTTCTTCTCGGTCACCGACAAGTCCCAGGCAGCCTCCGACGAGCATGCGAAGTTCTTCCCGCAGTTCGTCCGCTCCCAGACCGGGCTCGGTGCCTCCGGCGCCTCCGCCCACTAAGTGGCATCCTACGCATCCAAGCCGGCCCAGTGCCGGCTTTTTTCATGACCGCCCCCTCGCCTCCCCTCTGCAAGAGATGCCGGAGCCCGTTGCCGGCCTGGTCGTGAAACCTTCCCCCCTGCAATGGGGCCAGATCACAGTTCCTGCTAAAACTTTCGGGGGATCTGTGCCATAATGCGCGCCATTTGACAGACCAACCGGGACATTCCAGTGCTTTCAAGCAACAACATCACCATGCAGTTCGGCGCCAAGCCGCTGTTTGAGAACATCAGCGTCAAGTTTGGCGGCGGCAACCGCTACGGCCTCATCGGTGCCAACGGCTGTGGCAAGTCCACCTTCATGAAGATCCTCGGCGGCGATCTCGAACCCACCGGCGGCAATGTGAGCCTGGATGTCAACGAGCGCATCGGTAAGCTGCGCCAGGATCAGTTCGCCTACGAAGAGATGCGCGTACTGGACGTGGTCATGATGGGCCACACCGAGCTGTGGGCCGCCATCGCCGAGCGCGATGCCATCTACGCCAACCTGGAAGCGACCGACGACGACTACATGAAGGCCGCCGAACTGGAAGGCCTGGTCGCCGAGTATGATGGCTACACCGCCGAATCCCGCGCAGGCGAGCTGCTGCTGGGTGCCGGTATTCCCATCGAGCAGCACAACGGTCCGATGAGCGAAGTGGCCCCGGGCTGGAAACTGCGGGTACTGCTGGCGCAGGCGCTCTTCTCCAACCCCGACATCCTGTTGCTGGACGAACCGACCAACAACCTGGACATCAACACCATTCGCTGGCTGGAGCAGGTGCTCAACGATCGTGAAAGCACCATGATCATCATCTCTCACGACCGTCACTTCCTGAACTCCGTCTGCACCCATATGGCGGATCTGGACTACGGCGAGCTGCGGGTCTACCCGGGCAACTACGACGAGTACATGCTGGCTGCCACCCAGGCCCGCGAGCGCCTGCTGGCCGACAACGCCAAGAAGAAGGCCCAGATCGCCGATCTGCAATCCTTCGTCTCCCGCTTCAGCGCCAACGCCTCCAAGTCCAGCCAGGCTACCTCCCGCCTCAAGCAGATCGACAAGATCAAGATTGAGGAAGTAAAGGTATCCAGCCGTCAGAACCCCTTCATCCGCTTCGAGCAGGACAAGAAGCTCTACCGCAACATCCTGGAGATCGAAGGCGTCTCCAAGGGTTATGGCGACGGTCCCCTGTTCAAGGGGCTCAACATGATGCTGGAAGTGGGCGAGAAGGTCGCCATCCTGGGTACCAACGGGATCGGTAAGTCCACCCTGATCAAGACGCTGGTCGGTGCCCTGGCACCGGATACCGGCACCATCAAGTGGTCCGAGAACGCCCAGATCGGCTACTACGCCCAGGATCACGCCGAAGATTTCGACACTGATCTCAATGTGTTCGACTGGATGGCCCAGTGGAAGCAGGAGAACGAAGACGAGCAGGCGGTGCGCTCCGTGCTGGGTCGTCTGCTCTTCTCCCAGGACGACATCAAGAAGCCGGTCAAGGTGCTCTCCGGTGGTGAACAGGGCCGGATGCTGTTCGGCAAGCTGATGATGCAGCGCCCCAACATCCTGATCATGGATGAACCGACCAACCACCTGGACATGGAATCCATCGAATCCTTGAACCTGGCGCTGGAGATGTACAAGGGCACCCTGATCTTCGTCTCCCACGACCGCGAGTTCGTCTCCTCCCTGGCGACCCGCATCCTGGAACTGACCGAAGACGGCATCCGCGACTTCGGCGGCACCTACGAGGATTACCTGCGCACCCAGGGTGTGGTGTAATCCCCCGCCTTCAAGCAAAGCGATCAGAACCGGCGCCTCGTGCGCCGGTTTTTTTTATGCCTCCTTGATCACGCCCCACAGCAAGAGAAGGATTGGGGATAGGGAGAGCAAGAGTACAGCGCGCTGTCATACACCTGTCCCGCTCATCCCCAGCCAGGATAGGCAGCACAAGCCCGTGCCTGGCCCTTCCCTCCTGCGCCCGCCCGCTCTGCCGGGCTGTCGATGGCACAAAAAAACGGCTCCATTATGGAGCCGTTTTCACACTTGGGGCCGTGAGGCTGACTTACTCGACAGTGGCTTCCACGTCGGTGAAGTATTCGATCTTGGCCGCCTTGCGCAGCTCGTCGATCAGCGACTTGTAGTCAGCCTGTGCCTTGCCCTGACCCAGCTGACCTTGCAGCAGGCTCACCATCTGGGACGGCTCCTTGATGACGTTGACCTTGTCCAGCGCCACCACCACACGATCACCGTTGGCTTCGGTCACCAGCTCGACGCTCGGCTTGCCATCGGTCGGATGGGGCATGCGGAACGCCTGGGTCACCAGGTTCTGATCCATCTCCTGGGCGAAACGGGATACGCCGGTATGGGTATCCACTTTCAGACCCAGCGCGGTCAGGTCGGCCTGAACGTTCTCACCGGCCTTGAGCTTGTCCAGCAGACCCTGGGCCTTGCCACGGGCCACTTCACTGGCCTTGTCGTGCTTGATGACGGTGATCACCTGCTCTTTCACCTCGGCAAGCGGCTTGGCCGCCTTCGGCTGGTGACCCATGATGTGCAGCACCAGCGCCTTGCCGTCGGCCAGCTCGATCACGTCGGAGTTGGTATTGTCATCGCGCAGCTGTTCTGAGAACGCCACGGAGAGCACCTTGGGATCATTGAGCGGTGCCGGCGCATCGGCCTGGCTGAAATAGCCGGTGGACTGCACCTGGAGGCCCATGGCTTCGGCGGTCAAGTCCAGGGAGTCCGGGTTCTCGAAGCTGCTGTCGGCCATCTTCTGCTGTTCGGCGAAGAACTGCTCCTTGGCCTTCTCAGACTGCAGACGGGCGATGGTATCGCTCATCACGTCCACGAAGGGCTTGGTCTTGGCAGGCTCGACGCCCAGCAGCTTGATGATGTGGAAGCCGAACGGGCTCTTCACCACGGCCGAGAGATCGCCGGCCTTGGCTAGCGCGAACGCGGCTTTCTCGAAGGCAGGATCCATCACCCCTTTCTCGAACCAGTCGAGCTCCCCGCCCTTCTTCGCGGAGAAGGTATCGGAGGAGTCGGCCTTGGCCAGCGCGGCGAAATCGTCACCTGCCTTGGCCTTGGCCAGCACGGCCTCGGCTTTCTGCTCGGCGGCCTTTTCATCCTTGCCAAACGGGATCAGGATGTGCGCCACCTGACGGCGCTCGGGACGCTGGAACAGATCCTGATGCTGGTCGTAGTAATCCTGGGCATCCTGCTCGGTGACCTTGATGTTCTTGCCAAGGTTCGCGGCATCGAGCAGCAGATAGTCGACCTTGACCGTCTCGTCGTTCATGAAGCGAGCGCTGTTGGCCTTGTAGAACTGCTCTACCTCGGCATCGCTCACCTCGATCCCGTCCACATAGGCGGAAGCGGCCAGACGGATCAGGCGCAGGTCACGGGTCTGGTTGTAGAGACGATCCAGTTGCTCGGCTTCACCCTTGAGGGCGAACTCCGATCCCAGCACGGCGCCCATCAATTGCTGGCGCACCATGTCCTGGCGCAGGGAGTCGCGGAACATCTCGGGGGTCATGCCGGCACGGCGAATGAGCTGCAGGTAGCGGTCATTGCTGAACTTGCCGTTCTCGGCAAACTCGGGCATGGCGACGATGGCCTGCTTGATCTGCTCATCGCTGACGCGCAGACCCAGGGAGCGGGCCTTGTCATCGATCAGCGCCTGATCGATCAGACGGTCCAGCACGCCACGGCGGAACTGTTTCATGTAATCGGGATTGGCGGCCAGCTGGTTGAAGGCCTCACCCATTTGGGATTCCATGCGGGCCCGCTCATTGCGGTAGGCATTCTCCAGTGCGGGGGCACTGATGTCATTGCCGTTGACGGTGGCGGGGGCGGTACGTGCCGGGCCATTGAGGTAGCTGCCTACCCCGGCCAAGGCAAAGGAGAGGATGATCAGGCCCAAGATAACCTTGGCTACCTTGCCCTGCGCCCCTTCGCGTAGTTTATCCAACATCATGTTTGTACTTATGCTCCCGAACTCGATGGGCGTAAATAATGAAAAGGCGCACCGATTGCGATGCGCCTTGGTCAAGCAGTATGAGGGAGAGCCCTCTCACTTGTCTGGTCAGAGACCAAGGACGGTGCCGATAGATATCAGCGACCGGCTTAGTTGACCGCGTCTTTCAGGGCCTTGCCGGCTTTGAAGGCAGGAACTTTACCGGCAGCGATTTCGATGGTCGCACCAGTTTGCGGGTTGCGGCCGGAACGGGCTGCACGCTCGCGAACGGCGAAAGTACCGAAACCAACCAGAGCAACCTGGTCACCCTCTTTCAGGGCTTCGCCCACGGCATCGATGAAGGCATCCAGCGCACGACCAGCGGCAGCTTTGGAGATATCAGCACCGTCTGCAATCTTGTCAATCAGTTGAGATTTATTCACTCTTATATTCCCCTTTTATCGAACATCGCTGCGGCGCTGATTTCCCTGGCCACAACAAGTGGAGGTTTTATAACAAGCCTCCTGATCAGTTGCAAGTGACAATCTGGCGCAAACCCGCGCCACATCACGCATTGCGACTCATCATGAGTACCCGATCGGTGGTCAAGGCTACTTCCGTTGTCCGGTGCATGCAAGCCTTAACCACCCCCCGAATGCGCCAAATTTGCGGCGCATCAACATTTACACGACAGAAACGCGTTCGAAACCTTGCGGATTGTCCTGCAACGCCAGTGCAAGCACCTCATCAATCCAGCGAACCGGATAGATTTCAAGATCTTGTTTGACGTTGGCCGGGATCTCCTCGAGGTCACGTTCGTTCTCTTTCGGGATCAGCACACGCTTGATGCCACCACGGTGGGCTGCCAGCAGTTTCTCCTTGAGACCACCGATGGGCAACACCTCGCCACGCAGGGTGATTTCCCCTGTCATGGCCACGTCGGCGCGCACCGGGTTGCCGGTGAGGCTGGAGACCAGGGCGGTACACATGGCGATACCGGCGCTCGGGCCGTCTTTCGGGGTCGCCCCTTCCGGCACGTGCACGTGGATGTCTCGCTTCTCGTAGAAGTCGCCGTTGATACGCAGCTTCTCGGCACGGGCCCGCACCACCGTCATGGCCGCCTGGATGGACTCCTGCATCACGTCACCGAGGGAACCGGTGTAAGTGAGCTTGCCCTTGCCCGGCATGTTGGTGGTCTCGATGGTGAGCAGATCGCCCCCCACTTCGGTCCACGCCAGCCCGCACACCTGACCAATCTGGTTCTGGTCGGTGGCCTTGCCATAGTCAAAGCGCTGTACCCCCAGGAACTCCTTGAGGTTCTCCTGGTTGACCTGAACATGCTTGATGCTCTTGTCCAGCAGGATGCGTTTGACTGCCTTGCGACAGATTTTGGAGATTTCACGCTCCAGGCTGCGCACACCCGCCTCGCGGGTGTAGTAGCGAATCACCCCGATCAGCGCCGAATCCTCGATGGTGATCTCGGAAGGCTTCAGGCCGTTGCGCTGGATCTGCTTGGCCACCAGGTGCTGCTTGGCAATGTTGAGCTTCTCGTCCTCGGTGTAACCGGACAGACGGATCACTTCCATCCGGTCCAGCAGCGGACCCGGGATGTTCATGGAGTTGGAGGTGGCCACGAACATCACGTCCGACAGGTCATAATCCACTTCCAGATAGTGATCGTTGAAGCTGCTGTTCTGCTCGGGATCCAGCACCTCCAGCAGGGCGGAAGCGGGATCGCCACGCATGTCCGAGCTCATCTTGTCGATTTCGTCGAGCAGGAACAGCGGGTTCTTCACGCCCACTTTCGCCATCTTCTGGATGAGCTTGCCGGGCATGGAGCCGATGTAGGTACGACGGTGACCGCGGATCTCCGCCTCGTCACGCACCCCACCCAGGGCCATGCGCACATACTTGCGGCCGGTGGCCTTGGCGATGGACTGCCCCAGGGAGGTCTTGCCCACCCCGGGAGGCCCGACCAGGCAGAGGATGGGGCCCTTGAGCTTGTTCACACGCGCCTGCACCGCCAGGTATTCGAGGATGCGATCCTTGACCTTGTCCAGGCCATAGTGATCCGCATCCAGCACCTCCTGGGCCTTGCCCAGGTCTTTCTTGACCTTGGAGCGGGCCTTCCAGGGCACCTGCACCATCCAGTCCACATAGCTGCGCACCACGGTGGCTTCCGCCGACATGGGGGACATCATCTTGAGCTTGGCGAGCTCGGCCTGGGCCTTCTCGCGGGCATCCTCCGGCATCCCGGCCTCTTCAATCTTGCGATTGAGGGCTTCGAATTCATCCGGGCTGTCTTCCAGCTCACCCAGCTCTTTCTGGATGGCCTTCATCTGCTCGTTGAGGTAATACTCCCGCTGGCTCTTCTCCATCTGCTTCTTGACCCGGGAGCGGATGCGCTTCTCGACCTGCAACAGGTCGATCTCCGACTCCATCATGGCCATCAGAAACTCGATGCGCTCGGACACGGAAGCGATTTCCAGCACCTTCTGCTTGTCTTCGAGCTTGAGCGGCATGTGGGCAGCCATGGTATCGGCCAGGCGCGCCGCATCGTCGATCGCCGAAATCGAGGTGAGTACCTCGGGCGGGATCTTCTTGTTGAGCTTGATGTAACCTTCGAACTGGCCGATGGCAGAGCGCACCAGCACGTCCTGATCCTTCTCCTCGATGGGGGCGGACGCGATGTACTGGGCCTCCCCGACAAAGAAGTCGCGATCGTCGATCATCCGCTCAAGGCGGGCACGCTGGCCCCCCTCCACCAGCACCTTGACGGTGCCGTCCGGCAGCTTGAGCATCTGCAGAATATTGGCCACTGTCCCGACGGAGAAAATTTCCTCCACCGTCGGTTCGTCAGTCGACGCATCCTTCTGGGCCACCAGCAGGACTTTCTTGTCCTGCTCCATGGCCGCTTCCAGACAGCGAATGGATTTTTCCCGCCCCACAAAGAGTGGAATGACCATGTGGGGATAGACCACCACGTCACGAAGAGGCAGGACGGGAATCTCGATGCGTTCTGAACGCTCTAGGTTCATATATGTCCTCTCGGCTTGTTATACCGTTGGCAAAGGCTTGGCTGAGTATATGGGGGCGCAAAGATGAGATTCAATCGCCTTGGCCGTAAAAAGCATGAAAGGGGCAAAAAGCCCCTTTATGTGATTAAAAATCAGACAGTTACTCTGAGGCTGCGGCCTGAGTCTCGGGATTGTCGTAGATCATCAGGGGCGCGGAGTCTCCCTTGATCACCGTCTCGTCGATCACCACCTTGCTGACCCCTTTCAGGGAGGGCAGGTCATACATGGTGTCGAGCAGTACAGCCTCGACAATGGAACGCAGACCCCGGGCACCGGTTTTGCGCTCCATGGCCTTGCGGGCAATGGCATTGAGCGCGTCGTCACGAAACTCCAGCTCAACCTCTTCCAGGGCAAACAGCGCAGCATACTGCTTGGTCAACGCGTTCTTCGGCTCTTTCAGGATCTGGATGAGGGCAGCCTCGTCAAGCTCGGTCAGGGTCGCGACCACCGGCAGACGACCGATGAACTCGGGGATGAGACCGTACTTGATGAGATCTTCCGGCTCCACCTTGGCAAAATTCTCGCTCAGGGTTGCCTTGGCATTCTTGGATTTCACCTCGGCGCCAAAACCGATGCCGGTGCCCTTGACAGAGCGCTGCTCGATCACCTTGTCCAGCCCCGCGAAGGCACCACCACAGATGAAGAGGATCTTGGAGGTATCGACCTGCAAAAACTCCTGCTGCGGGTGCTTGCGACCGCCCTGGGGCGGCACGGAGGCGATGGTGCCTTCGATCAGTTTCAGCAGTGCTTGCTGCACCCCTTCACCGGAGACGTCGCGGGTGATGGAGGGGTTGTCCGACTTGCGGGAGATCTTGTCGATCTCGTCGATGTAGACGATACCGCGCTGGGCCTTCTCCACGTCGTAGTCGCACTTTTGCAGCAACTTCTGGATGATGTTCTCCACGTCCTCGCCCACGTAACCGGCTTCGGTCAGGGTGGTGGCATCGGCCATGGTGAAGGGCACATCCAGCAGACGAGCCAGGGTCTCGGCCAGCAGAGTCTTGCCGCTGCCGGTGGGGCCAATCAGCAGGATGTTGGATTTGCCCAGCTCCACGCCACCGGACTCGCTGCCGCTGCGAAGACGCTTGTAGTGGTTGTAGACAGCCACTGCCAGCACCTTCTTGGCGTACTCCTGACCGATCACGTAGTCGTCCAGATGGGCGCGGATTTCATGAGGGGTCGGCAGCTCGCTACCATCGCGCTTGGGAGAGATCTCGCGGATCTCCTCGCGGATGATGTCGTTGCACAGCTCGACACACTCATCACATACGTAGACGGAAGGGCCAGCGATCAGCTTGCGCACTTCATGCTGGCTTTTGCCGCAGAAAGAGCAATACAGCAGCTTGTCGCCCTCACCCTTGCGTTTCTCTGTCATTCAGCGACCTCGTTTTATCAATAGAGGATGGATCGTCCTGTTGAGTTTACAACAGGACGGGGTACCCTGCTCAGCCGCGCTGGCTCAGGATGCCGTCAACCAGACCATAGGCAACGGCCTGCTCGGCAGACATGAAATTGTCACGGTCGGTGTCGCGCTCGATGGTGGCCATGTCCTGACCGGTATGGAACGCCAGACGATCGTTCAGGGTATTCTTGATTTTCAGGATCTCCTGGGCATGGATCTGGATGTCAGAAGCCTGCCCCTGGAAGCCGCCCAGCGGCTGGTGGATCATCACTCGGGCATTGGGCAGGCAGAAACGCTTGCCCTTGGCGCCACCGGCCAGCAGGAAGGCCCCCATGGAGCAGGCCTGCCCCATGCAGACGGTGCTCACGTCCGGCTTGATGAACTGCATGGTGTCATAGATGGACATACCCGCAGTGACGGCGCCACCCGGCGAATTGATGTAGATGCTGATGTCCTGATCCGGGTTCTCGGACTCCAGGAACAGCAGTTGGGCCACCACCAAGTTCGCCATGTGATCCTCGACCTGACCGGTCAGGAAGATCACCCGCTCTTTCAGCAGACGGGAATAGATGTCGTAGGAACGCTCCCCTTTCGCGGTTTGCTCTACCACCATCGGGATGAGCGCATTGCGTGGGGATTCAGTCACATCGTTATAGTTCTTGTACATAAGGCATTGTCCCTAAAATAAAATGGCCCGAGTGGAGATCACACGAGCCATTATACTTAACAGTTTTGACCTTAAGTCAAATGTTCTTAGGCAGCGGCACCGGACTTGTTGATCACTTCGTCGAAGGCAACTTCTTTCTCGGTGACTTGCGCCTTGGACAGGATCAGATCGATGGCTTGATCTTCAATGGCCAGGTTGCGCACGCCGTTCAGCATCTGCTCGTTCTGCTGATAGTACTCGATCACTTCTTTCGGATCTTCGTAGGCAGTGGCCATGGACTCGATGATGCTGGTCACACGGGCGTCGTCAGCCTTGATCTCGTTGGTGCGGATGACGTCACCCAGCAGCAGACCAACGCGGACACGGCGCTCGGCCTGGGCCTGGAACAGCTCGGCCGGCAGCTCGGGGGCGTTGCCGCCCTGGAAGCCACCGAAGCGCTGCAGAGCCTGCTGACGCAGGGTGTCGATTTCCTGGGCAACGGCAGCCTTCGGCAGATCGATCTGGTTGGCTTCAACCAGGCCGTTCAGTACCTGCTCTTTCACGCTGTTTTTCAGGGCCTGGGCCAGTTCGCGCTCCATGTTCTTGCGCACTTCTGCCTTCAGCTCTTCAACGCTGCCGCTCTCGATGCCGAAACGCTTGACGAACTCTTCGGTCAGCTCGGGCAGCACCTGCTCTTCAACCTTGTGCAGCTTGGAGGCAAACTTGGCAGCCTTGCCCTTCAGGGCTTCGGCGTGGTAGTCAGCCGGGAAAGTCACCTCGATGGTGAACTCGTCGCCCGCTTTCTTGCCCAGGATGGCGTCTTCAAAGCCCGGGATCATACGGCCAGCGCCCAGTTCCAGGGTGAAGCCTTCAGCCTTGCCACCATCGAACTCTTCACCGTCGATGGAACCGACGAAGTCCATGGTCACACGCATGCCGTTGGCGGCAGCCACAGCGGCTTCAGTCCAGGTGGCGTGCTGCTTGCGCAGGGTGTCGATCATGTTTTCCAGGTCGCTGTCCTTCACGGTGGCAACCGGCTTCTCGACCTTGATGCTTTCCAGACCGGCAACTTCGAACTCCGGATACACTTCGAAAGTGGCGGTGAATTCGAAATCCTGACCTTCTTTGATCTCTTTCGGATCCATGGTCGGGGCGCCAGCCGGGCTCAGTTTGTTCTCGATGATGGCCTTGATGAAGTTGTTCTGCATCATTTCATCGGCAACGCGGGCGTGAGCCATGGCACCGAACATCTTCTTGATGATGGCAACCGGAGCCTTGCCAGGACGGAAACCGTCGATGCGACGGGTTTTGGCCAGGCCATTCAATTCTTTGCGCACGGCGGCGTCAACGGTAGCGGCCGGTACAGTGATGGTAAGACGGCGTTCCAGACCCTGGGTTGTCTCTACAGAAACTTGCATTCTTTTACCTCGTTCAACTCAGCACTGCGTGCTGACCCTTTATTGCCCCCGGGCAAGCCCGGAGTCTTCCTGTTTATAAAGACAACGACTGTCTTTGTGATGAGAAAATATGACGCGACATTATAGCGGCGTGCAGTGGTCGCGTCGAGCCGCACATCCCCCATCCGGGGCACAGACAGCACAATTTGCGCAAGACTTTCTCCTATATGGGGAAGCCTTGCACCGAGTTCAAGCATTCCATCCGCAATAATTTGCACTGGCTCACTCTTTTTCACGGCGAACGGGCCATTTTGATCGCCATCCGCCGCCAATCGGGCACAAAAATGGCGTGCTGCGACCCAAATTGTCCACCTTCTCGCCTGTGCCATTGCGTCCCCCGGCAGGGCTCGCTATGGTGACAGCCAATTCACGTGCTGCTGGAGTCACCCACATGTCCTTTTTCCGCTTCTTGTTCAATCTGCTCTGGTTCGTGCTGGGAGGCGTCTTCATGGGGCTGGCCTGGTGGCTGGCGGGGCTGCTCTGCTTCGTCTCCCTCATCGGGATCCCCTGGGGACGCGCCTGCTTCGTCATCGGCACCTTCACCTTCTTCCCGTTTGGAAAGCAGGCGGTGAGCCGCAAGAGCATGACGGGCCAGAGCGACATCGGCACCGGCGCCCTGGGGCTGATTGGCAACATTCTCTGGTTTGTGCTCATCGGGGTCTGGCTGGCCATCGGCCACATCGCCTCGGCGCTGGCCTGTTTCGTCACCATCGTCGGCATCCCGTTCGGCATCCAGCACCTCAAGCTGGCCCTCATCAGCCTGGCCCCCATCGGCCAGATGATAGTGACTAACCACGAGGCCGAATCGGGCCGCTACATCCGCTGACGGCCCATCTCAGGCTATCCTTGCGGGTGGAAAAAAGGGCAGACTAGGGTCTGCCCTTTTTCATTGCCACCCTTCGAGGTCTTCCATGCTGCCCAGCCATTTTTTTGCCAACCTCGCCCGTATGCGCCTCATCTACCGCTGGCCTCTGATGCGCAACATCCAGCCCGAAAACATCGCCGAGCACAGCCTGCAGGTCGCCATGGTGGCCCACGCCCTCGGCCTTATCAGCAATCGCCTGTTCGGCGCTCAGGTGGATGCCGACCGGGCCGCCGTCATGGCCCTCTACCACGACAGCAGCGAGGTGCTGACCGGGGATCTGCCCACCCCGGTCAAGTACTTCAATCCCGAAATCGCCCGCGAATACAAAAAGATTGAGCTTGCCGCCGAGCAGCGCCTGCTGGGCATGTTGCCGCCTGAGCTGGTCGAGGACTTTCGCCCCCTGCTCGACTCCGGCGCCCAGGACGAGGCCCTCACCAGCCTGGTGAAGGATGCAGACACCCTCTGCGCCTACACCAAGTGTCTGGAGGAGCTGAGCGTCGGCAACCGGGAGTTCGAGCCCGCGCGAAAGCGCCTCGAGCAGATGCTGGACGCCAGGATGAACCCCGCCATGCGCTACTTCATCGATGTCTTCGTGGGGAGTTTTTCACTGCCTCTCGATGAGTTGAATGCCCATTGATGCCACCAACACGGCACCAGGCATCATCTCCTCCTGCGTATTGCCTCGATAACCGCCAGTTCGGGTTTCCCCACAAAAGAGTGACAATAAAAAGGGCCCCGCAGGGCCCTTTATCACATCCATGGGCATCAATGCCCCAGTTCCCGGGACGGCACCAGGCCGCTCGCCCGCCAGGCAGGATAGAGGGTCGCCACCAGGCTCATCAGGATGGCGGCCCCGGTCACGATGAGCAAATCCTGCATGTGCAGCTCGGTCGGCAGGAAGTCGATGAAGTAGATGTCCGGATTGAGGAAACGGTGCCCGATCACCCCTTCGATGGCGCTCAGGATCTGGGTCAGCTTGCTGGAGAGCAGGCCGCCCAGCAGGGCGCCTAGCAGGGCTCCCGCCACCCCGTTCACCATCCCCTGGATGACGAAGGTAAGCCGGATCTGGCCCGGGCTCGCCCCCATGGTCTTCAAGATGGCAATCTCGCTGCGCTTCTCGTTCACCGCCATCACCAGGGTGGAGACGATGTTGAAGCAGGCCACCGCCACCACCATCAGCATCACCACGTACATCACGGTGCGCACCATCTGGATGTCCTGATAGAGATAACCCTGACGGCTCATCCAGCTGCTGATATAGACGTAGTGTGGGAATTTCTGGGCCGCCGCCACCGTGATGGACTGGGCCTTGAGCACGTCGCTCACCTTGAGGCTGAACCCCTCCACCGCGCTGCCCATGCCGGTGATGGCCTGGGCGTCCGCCAGGTGCATGAAGCCGAGCAGGCCGTCGAGCTGGCCGCCGATCTCGAGCAGTCCCACCACGGTGAGCGCCTCCCGTTTCGGGTTCTTGATGCCGGCGGCATCCCCCGCCTGGGGCAGCAGCAGGGTGACGGTGTCCCCTGTCTTGACCCCCAGCTTGTCGGCGATGATCTTGCCGAGGATGACCCCGTGTTCACCCGCCTGTAGCTCGCGAAGGCCCCGCCCCGTCATGAAGTTGCCCGCATCGGAGAGATTGGCTTCCAGCTCCGGCAGCACCGCACGCAGCTGGACCCCCTTGAGGGCGGAGCCGTGCTCCAGCAGGCCGTCGAGCCGGATCACCGGGGCAGCCGCCTCCACCCCGGGCTGGGCCAGCAGGTAGTCCCTGAGCCTCGGCCAGTCAGGCAGTGGCGCCTCCATGCCGATGAGCTCGCCGTGGGGGACCACGGAGAGCACCCGGTTCTTGAGCTCCCGCTCGAACCCGTTCATGGCGGAGAGGCCAAGAATGAGGGCCATCACCCCGAGGGCGATCCCGATGAGGGAGGAGGCCGAAATGAAGGCGATGAAGCCGTTGCGGCGGCGGGAGCGGCTGTAACGCAGGCCCAGGAACAGGGGCAGCGGCTTGAACATCAGGCGACCTCCGCCATGATGCCGCTCACCAGGGTGACCCGGCGGTGGAGCTTGGCGGCCAGGCTCAAGTCATGGGTCACCACCACGAACGCGGTGCCAAGCTCGCGATTGAGCTCGCACAAGAGCTCATAGACGGCGGTGGCGCTGGCATGATCCAGGTTGCCGGTGGGCTCGTCCGCCAGCACCAGGCTGGGTTCGTTGACCAGGGCACGGGCGATGGCCACCCGCTGGCGCTCGCCACCGGAGAGCTCGGACGGTCTGTGGTTGAGACGGTGGGAGAGCCCCACCCGCCCCAGCATCTTGCTCGCCTTCTCGGTGGCGCTGGCCACCGACTCACCGGCGATCAGCAGCGGCATGGCCGCATTTTCCAGCGCGCTGAATTCCGAGAGCAGGTGGTGGAACTGGTAAACGAAACCCAGCTCCTGGTTGCGAAACCTCGCCTGGGTGCGGCTGTCCCAGCCATGGATGTCCTGCCCCTTGAACAGCACGGCGCCGCTGGAAGGGTTGTCCAGCGCCCCCATAAGGTGCAGCAGGGTGGTCTTGCCGGAGCCCGAGCTCCCCACCACCGCCAGCATCTCCCCGGGGGCGACGTCCAGCTCGATCCCCTTGAGTACCTGGGTCTCCAGATTGCCCTCTTTGTAGACATGATTGAGGGCCTGGCAGCGCAGCAGCGGCTCGCAGGGGACGGATTGATTCATAACGGGGGCTCCACTTGCACCAGTAACAACAGAAGATGAATTATTCATAACGCAGCGCCTCCGCCGGTTTGACCCGGGCCGCGCGGGAGGCCGGGTAGAGGGTGGCACTGAAACTCAGCAGCACTGCACCCAGCAGGATCGTCATGACCTGGGCCGGCTCGACGATGACCGGCAGACCGCTGCCCCCCGCCGCCATATAGAGGTTGAGCCCAAGGGCATTGAGCAGAGGATTGAGGCCAAAGCAGAGCGCCAGCCCCGCCAGCCCCCCGAACAGGGCGCCGATGACGCCGCTCGACGCCCCCAGGACCATGAAGATCTTGACGATGCCGGATTCGCTCATGCCCATGGTACGCAGGATGGCCACCTCCCCTTCCTTGTCGGTGACCACCATCACCAGGGCGGAGAGGATGTTGAAGGTGGCGACCGCGATGATCAGCACCAGCATCAACCCCATCATCCGTTTTTCCATGGCCACCGCCTGGAACAGCTCGCCGCGCTCGCGGCGCCAGTCCTGCCACTCCAGTCCGTCCGGCAACGCGGTCTTCACCACCTCGTCGGCGGCGAAGGGATCGTCCAGCCAGAGGCGGATGCCGCCCACCTTGTCTGCGGGCAGACGCAGCATGCGCTGGGCATCCCCCAGGGCAATCTGGGCCACCTGGCTGTCCACATCGGCGCCGACCCCGAAGATGCCGGAGACGGTGAAAAGCCGCTGGGCCGGCACCCGACCAAAGGGGGTAAAGCGGGTACCTTCGGTCAGGATGAGACGCACCTGGTCACCGATGGAGACCTTGAGGCGGCTGGCCACCCCCTGCCCCAGCACGATGTGGTATTCACCGGCCTGCAGGCTGTCAAGGCGCCCACCCAGCATCTGGGCGTGCAAGATGTCATCCTTGGGCCAGCGGGCGGGATCGATCCCCTGCACGCTCACGCCGGTGAGCTGGCCCGGGCTTTGCAGCATGCCTTCGCTGTCGAGCATGGGGGCCGTGGCCACCACGTGGGGCAAGCGGGCCAGATCGGGCAGACCTTCGGGCTCGGCCTCGATGCGTCCGGCCTGATTGGTCACCACCACATGGGGGATCACCCCGAGGATGCGCCCCTTGAGCTGGCCTTCGAACCCGTTCATCACCGAGATCACCACCATCAGGGCGGCGACCCCGATGGCGATGCCAAAGGTGGAGAACAGGGAGATAAAGGAGACGAAGCGGTTACTGCGTCGCGAGCCTGCATAACGCAGGCCGATGGCCAGCGACAGTGGCTGAAAAAGTCCGGTCTTCAAGGATATCTACGTTGCCAACGAAATAAGATACCGGATAATAAAGGGAAACCGTCTATGACAACAAGGGATAGCCTCCATGCAGGAACAGTTCTTCAGCGTCACCCATGCCACGCCGGTCAATGTGATCCCCATGCCGGCCGACTTTCGTCTGCCGACGCTGGAGGCCCTGGAGGCCGAGTTGCCCGAGCCGTTTCGCATCGCCTCCGCCATCACCTCCATCGATCTGGTGAGCAGCCGGTTGCTGCGCAGCCAGAACGAGTCCATGCACGATCTGGTGGAGATCATCAACCAGCAGTCCCGCAAGATCGACATGATCATGGGCTATGTGCTGGCGGCCCAGGATCACCCCGAGCACCGCTTCCACACCCTGCGCTTTGGCGCCGGGCAGCTCACCTACCTGCACCCCCACCAGGGGCACGGGGAGGCCCCCGCCCTGCACCAGATAGTGCGGCTCAAGATCTTCCTGAGGGAAGAGGCCTCCGCCATCTACTGCTACGGCGAAGTCGTGCAGCGGGACGCCGGAGAGCACGGCACCCACGTGGTGCTCGACTACGTGCGCATCCGCGAGGATGACCGGGAGCTGCTGGTGCGCGCCAGCCTGCATGTGCAGTCGAAACAGCTCAAGCTGCGTGCCCAGGAACGTCAGCGCTAACCCAGGTCCATGTCAAAAGAACGCCAACAGTAAAAGACTCCGATGATGCCAATGACCCTCCCCGCCTTGCCCGCCAAAGCGGGCCAGAAGACAACGTTCGGCCAGCTGGTCGGCAGCAGCCTGGCTCTGGTTGCCGCCCGCCTCACCCGGGAAGCCCGAAGACCCGTCCTGCTGGTCACCGCCGATACCCCGAGCGCCCTGCGCCTTGAACAGGAACTGGGGTTCCTGCTGGCGGATCAGGATTGCCCGGTGCTGCTGTTCCCGGACTGGGAGACCCTGCCCTACGACAGCTTCTCTCCCCACCAGGACATCATCTCCCAGCGCCTCGAGACCCTCTACCAGTTGCCGCAGATGCGCCACGGCGTGCTCATCGTGCCCATCTCCACCCTGATGCTGCGCACGGCGCCCCAGGCTTATCTCGACAAATACAGCCTGATGGTCACAAGCGGCCAGCGCCTCAACCTGCAGCAGCTGCGCGGGCGTCTGGCGGAGGCGGGCTACGTGGCGGTGGAACAGGTGCTGGAGCACGGCGAATTCGCCGCCCGCGGCTCCCTGCTGGATCTCTTCCCCATGGGGAGCAGCCGCCCCTATCGCATTGATTTTTTTGACGACGAGGTGGACTCCATCCGCCCGTTCGACCCCGAGACCCAGCGCTCCAGCGAGCCGGTGAAGTCGGTGAGCCTCCTGCCCGCCCGGGAATTTCCCACCGACGAGGGGGCCATCGAGCTGTTTCGTGGCCAGTATCGCGAACAGTTCGAGATCTCCCGGGCCGAGGGCTCCGTCTATCAGGAGGTGAGCAAGGGGCGCTGGCCCGCCGGCATCGAGTACTACCTGCCGCTCTTCTTCAACCAGACCGCCAGTCTGTTTGACTACCTGCCAGGCAACACCCTGCTGCTCACCGTGGGGGAGATCTACCCCGCGGCCCAGCGCTTCTGGAACGACATCGGCCAGCGCTATGAAGACAGGCGCTGGGACAACACCCGTCCCCTGCTGCCGCCCCAGCAGATCTATCTGCCGGTGGAGCAGCTCTTCGCCGCCCTCGGGGACTATGGCGCCGTGCGGCTGCAGGAGGCGACCGTTGACGGCGGAGCGGGTCAGCAGGATCTGCCCCTCGCCCCCCTGCCGGATCTGCAGCTCGACCACAGCAAGGAGCAGCCCCTGCTGGCCCTTGACGGCTTCCTGCAAGGCTTTGCCGGGCGCACCCTGTTTGCGGTGGAGTCCGAGGGACGGCGCGAGGGGCTCGGGGATCTGCTCGCACGGATCAACCTGCAACCCCGGGAGTTTGCCTCCCTCGACGCCTTCCTGGTGAGCGATGCGCGCCACGGGCTGCTGGTCTCTCCCCTGGAGCGGGGCTTCCTGCTGCAAGAGCCCGGCCAGACGCCCCTTGCCCTCATCACCGAGGCCGAACTGCTGGGCGGCAAGATCCGCAGCAAGCGCCAGCGGGACAAGAGCAAGAACCTGAGCTCGGATGCGGTGATCCGAAACCTGGGCGAGCTGACCCAGGGCCAGCCGGTGGTGCACCTGGATCACGGGGTCGGTCGCTACCTGGGGCTCGAGACCATCGATGCCGGCGGCCTGCCCACCGAGTTTCTGACCCTGGAATACGCCGGCGGCGACAAGCTGTTCGTGCCGGTCACCAGTTTGCACCTGATCAGCCGCTACACCGGCTCCGACAACCCGCCCAGCCACAAGCTCGGCGGCGAGGCCTGGGTCAAGGCGCGGCGCAAGGCGGCCGAGAAGGTGCGGGACGTGGCGGCCGAGCTGCTGGATGTCTATGCCATGCGGGCAGCCCGTCACGGCTTTGCCTTCAAACACGACCGGGAGGCCTACCGCCAGTTTGCCGCGAGCTTCCCGTTCGAGGAGACCGAGGATCAGCTCAATGCCATCAACGCCGTGCTCGGCGACATGTGCCAGGCCAAGAGCATGGACCGCCTGGTGTGCGGCGACGTGGGCTTTGGCAAGACCGAAGTGGCGATGCGGGCGGCCTTTGTGGCCGTGCACGGCGGCAAACAGGTGGCCGTGCTGGTGCCCACCACCCTCCTGGCCCAGCAGCACTACGACAACTTCCGCGACCGCTTCGCCAACTGGCCGGTGCGGGTGGAGGTGCTGAGCCGCTTCCGCTCCGCCAAGGAGCAGAGCGCCGTGATGAAGGAGATGGCCGAGGGCAAGGTGGACATCATCATCGGCACCCACAAGCTGCTCGGCGCCGAGCTCACCTTCAAGGATCTGGGCCTGCTCATCGTCGACGAGGAGCACCGCTTCGGGGTGCGCCAGAAGGAGAAGATCAAGGCGCTGCGCGCCGACGTGGATATCCTCACCCTCACCGCGACCCCCATTCCGCGTACCCTCAACATGGCCATGTCCGGCATGCGGGATCTCTCCATCATCGCCACCCCGCCCGCCAAGCGGCTCGCCATCAAGACCTTCGTGCGCCAGCACGAACCTGCGGTGGTGCGCGAGGCGGTACTGCGGGAATTGAAGCGTGGCGGCCAGGTCTACTACCTGCACAACGACGTGGAGAGCATCGAGAAGTGCGCCGCCGATCTTGCCGAGCTGGTGCCGGAGGCGCGCATCGGCATCGCCCACGGCCAGATGCGCGAGCGGGAGCTCGAGCGGGTGATGTCGGACTTCTACCACCAGCGCTTCAACCTGCTGGTGTGCACCACCATCATCGAGACCGGCATCGACGTGCCGAGCGCCAACACCATCATCATGGACCGGGCGGATCATCTCGGTCTGGCCCAGCTGCACCAGCTACGGGGCCGGGTCGGTCGCTCCCACCACCAGGCCTATGCCTACCTGCTCACCCCCCATCCCAAGCTGATGACCAAGGATGCGGCCAAGCGGCTGGAGGCCATCGCGTCCCTCGAAGATCTCGGCGCCGGCTTTGCGCTCGCCACCCACGATCTGGAGATCCGGGGCGCGGGCGAGCTGCTGGGCGACGATCAGAGCGGCCAGATCGAATCGGTGGGCTTCACCCTCTACATGGAGATGCTGGAGCAGGCGGTGGAAGCGCTCAAACATGGCAAGGAGCCGTCGCTGGAGCAGCTCATGAGCCAGCACACCGAGGTGGAGCTGCGTCTGCCCGCCTTGCTCCCGGACGACTACATCCCGGACGTCAACATGCGCCTCTCCATGTACAAGCGCATCGCCAGTGCCGCCGATGAGCAGGAGCTGCGGGAGCTCAAAGTGGAGCTCATCGATCGCTTCGGCCTCTTGCCGGAGCCGACCAAGACGCTGATGGAGCTTGCCGCCTTCCGCCAGCGCGCCACGGCGCTGGGCATTCGCCGGGTGGAGATGAGCGAGCGCGGCGGCTATCTGGACTTTACCCAGGAAACCCGCGTCAACCCGGCCTATCTGGTCAAGCTGCTCTCGGAGCAGCCGCGCATCTACAAGATGGACGGACCGACCCGGCTGCGCTTCCAGGTGCCGACCCAGGACAGGGCCATGCGCCTCAAACTGGTGGACGGCCTGCTGGCGGATCTCGCCCGCCATGCCACCCCCTGAGGGGAAGCATGACGTCAGCAGGGCGCGACCTGCCGCCTATAACAACGGGAGCCCCAGGGCTCCCGTTTCGTTGCTGGCAAGGGGCGGCATCTCGCCCCCGGCCCGCCTTCTTGCCTCCCGATGCCTCGGTTCGCCCTCCTGGCAGCACCATTTTACCGCCAAATCCATCCACTGATGCGATACATTGAGTCATCACCCATCTGAAAAACAGATGGATGTGGGGATGATCGTGGGCAAAAAACGGGGTCAACGCGCCTCGATAGCCCCGCAGATGGCCCGTGCCGTATTTATCCCGCCCAGGTATCCAGACCCGGTATTCCGGCAAGGGGGCCACCAGCCATTGCACCGCGACCGCCAAGGCGCCGCGTCCGTCCGTCAGCCCGTCAGCCCGTCAGTCCGTCAGTCCGTCAGTCCGTCAGTCCGTCAGTCCGTCAGTCCGTCAGTCCGTCAGTCCGTCAGTTCGTCAGTTCGTCAGTTCGTCAGTTCGTCAGTTCGTCAGCATATCAACCTGGCTCAACCCGCCTGCACGCCAATAAAAACGGGAGCCTTGACGGCTCCCGTGACGAAGGGACGCTGGCCCGGGCTCAGCCCTGGTTGGCCGGATCCTCGTGGGCGGAGAACTCCCGCATGAAGGCCTCGGCCCGCTCCACCATCCTGGTGGACCCGACGAAGTAGGGGGTGCGCTGGTGCAGAGCGGTAGGCTGGATGTCCATGATGCGGCCAAAGCCATCGGACGCCTTGCCACCGGCCTGCTCCACCAGGAAGGCCATGGGGTTGCACTCATAGAGCAGGCGCAGCTTGCCGTTCGGGGAGTTGGTGCCGGACGGGTAGATGTAGATGCCCCCCTTGAGCAGGTTGCGGTGGAAATCCGACACCAGGGAGCCGATGTAGCGGGAGGTATAGGGCCTGTGAGTCGCCTCGTCACGCTCCTGGCAGTATTTGAGGTACTTCTTCACCCCGTCCGGGAACTTGATGTAGTTGCCCTCGTTGATGGAGTAGATCTTGCCCTCCTCCGGAATGCGGATGTTCTCGTGGGAGAGGCAGAAGCAGCCGATGGAGGGGTCATAGGTGAAGCCGTTGACCCCAAAGCCGGTGGTGTAGACCAGCATGGTGGAGGAGCCGTAGACCACGTAGCCCGCCGCGACCTGACGGTGACCCGGCTGCAGGAAGTCCTCCAGAGTGACCCCGGCGCCCGGTTTGCTGACCCGGCGGTAGATGGAGAAGATGGTCCCGACCGAGACGTTGACGTCGATGTTGGAGGAGCCGTCGAGGGGGTCTATCAGCACCACGTACTTGGAGTGACGAGAGAGCTCGGAATCGAAGGAGACGAAGTCCTCCTCCTCCTCAGAGGCCATGCCGCACACCTCGCCACGGGCCTCCAGCGCCGCCTTGAAGCGCTCGTTGGCATAGACGTCCAGCTTCTGCTGCACCTCGCCCTGCACGTTTTCGGCGCCGATGGAACCGATGATGTCCGCCAGCCCCGCCTTGTTGATCTCCCGGTTCACCACCTTGGCGGCCAGGCGGATGGAGCTGAGCAAGGAGGTCAGCTCGCCGGTCGCGGTCGGGTAGTCCGCCTGCTTTTTGACGATGAACTCGCCCATGGTGATCATGTTTCGCATTCTTGTTCCTTTAAGATCGTTTCCGTTGGCCGTTGAAAACGTTTGCAAGTGTCGGCAAAAAAAGTGCCGATCCCCGGCAGCGTTGTTTTGTAACCCAATGTAACGCCTGTTTTTTGTTTTTGCAGCGAATTAAGCCGTTCTTTAAATCGCCAGAAAGCCGCGCCACCACGGGCTTTCGCCGTCAAACAAGGGTGCCATCCGGCATCTTTTGGGGGGTTAATTCGTGACAAGAATGCATCCGGGCCGACGCAGCTGCCCGCCCTGCTCCCCCTGGCGCCCGGCAATGTTGTGCCAGAGGCGCCCCTCTTGAGATCTCCCCCCCAATCCCGCACACTGGCTGCGCTTTGGAAGCAAAAAAACATAAGGATATTCAATGAAAAAGTCGCTTATCGCCGGGGCGGTTGCCGCTCTGCTCACCCTCCCCGTCCTCGCCGCCCAGGTGCCTGAAGGCACCCAGCTTCTGCCAGCCGCCCAGCAAGTGTTCGTGCGCAACATCGGCACCGAGCCTGCCTCCATCGATCCCCAGATGGTGGAAGAGAGCGCGGGCAGCGACGTCGTCAACGATCTGTTCGAGGGGCTCTATACCCTGGATGGCAACGGCAAGCTGCAGGCGGCGGGCGCCCTTGGCTACGAGCTCGATGCCACGGGCACCGTCTACACCTTCAAGCTCAGACCCGATGCCAAATGGTCCAACGGCGAGCCGGTGACGGCGGCGGACTACGTCTATGGCTGGCAGCGGGCGGCGGACCCCAAGAACGCCTCCAACTACGCCTGGTTCATCGAGCTGACCGGCGTCGCCAATGCCAGCGACGTGGTGCAGGGCAAGCAGAGCCCGGATGCCCTGGGGATCAAGGCGCTCGATGACTACACCCTGCAGATCACCCTGAAAAACCCGGTCCCCTTCTTCCTCAAGACCCTCTCCCACTACACCACCTTCCCGGCGCCCAAGGCCACCATCGAGAAGTTCGGTCATGAGTGGGTCAAACCGGCCAACATCGTCTCCAACGGCGCCTTCGCCCTCAAGGAGTGGACCCCGAACGAGCGCCTCATCGCCGAGCGCAACCCCCACTACTGGGACAACGAGCACACCGTGCTGAACAAGGTGATCTATCTGGAGATCGTCTCCGATACCGCGGCCTACAACCGCTATCGTGCGAGCGAGCTGCACTACACCACCTATCCCCTGGAGCAGTATCAGCAGATCAAGCGCCAGAGCCCGGAGGAGCTGGTGAGCGCCCCCATGCTCGCCACCTACTACTACGTCTTCAACACCCAGCGCAAACCCTTTGACGACGTCAGGGTGCGCAAGGCACTGTCTCTTGCCATCGACCGGGACACCATCACGGAGAAGATCCTGGGACAGGGGCAGCTCTCCGCCTTCAGCCTGACCCCGCCGAGCGTGGACGGCTTCGAGCTCAAACGCCCCGCCAGCGAGCTGATGAGCAAGGAAGAGCGCATCAAGCAGGCCAAGGCGCTGCTCGGCGAGGCGGGTTACGGCCCGGACAAGCCGCTGACGGTGGACATCCTCTACAACACCAACGAGGGGCACAAGAAGATAGCGCTCGCCATCTCCTCCATGTGGAAGCACAACCTGGGGGTCAAGGCGGAGCTCAACAACATGGAGTGGAAGACCATGGTGTCGGCCCTGAACGAGGGTGACTTCGGGGTGAGCCGCTACTCCTGGAACGGAGACTACAACGATGCCTCTACCTTCCTCGACATCATGACCTCCAGCAGCAGCGCCAACAGCGGCAAGTGGTTCAACAAGGAGTACGACGCCCTCCTGGCCAAGGCCCATGACGCCAAGGATCCGGCCGAGCGCAACCGCCTCTATCAGCAGGCCGAGGTGCTGATCGACGAGGAGGCCCCCATCGCGCCTGTCTACTTCTACGTGAAATCTCGGCTGCTCAAACCCAACGTCAAGGGCTACCCCTACCAGAACCCGCAAGACCTGGTCTATGCCAAGGATCTCTATCTGACGGCGCAGTGACGCTGGGCACCGAACCAAAAAGACCGCCTCGTGGGCGGTCTTTTTTTATCCTACTTCTCCTGACAGCCCGCCACCGCGAGCCGGGCGCGTCTTCGCACCGTCACGGGCCTGACCAGCAACTGCGCCAGCAGCACCCCCATCAGGGTCATGCCGCCACCGATGAGGTGATAGCTGGTGAGCCGCTCCCCGAGCCAGCTGATGGCAAGGGCGGCCGTCATGACCGGCAACAGGTTCATGAAGATGGCGGTGCGGCTCGCCCCGAGCAGGGCAATGCCCTGCATCCAGAGCCAGGGCGAGAGGGCCGAGGTCGGGATCCCCGCATAGAGAATGAGCCAGAGGGCGCTGCCATCGGGCCAGTGCCCGTCCACCAGCAGATAGAAGGGGGTGAGGAACAGGAGGCTGCACAGCACCTGGCCGTAGAGCATGGACCAGTTGTCCAGCCCCAGATCCCAGCGCTTGAGCAGCACGCTGTAGAGCGCATAGGTGGCCGCCGAGAGCAGCATGTAAACGGAACCGATATGGATGCCCTGGGTCAGCAGCCGGGCCGGATCCCCCTGCCCCAGCAAAATCGCCAGCCCCAGAATGGAGATGGCGCCTCCCAGCAGCGCCCCCCAGGTGGGCCGCTCGCGCAGCAACCAGATGCTGAGCAGTACCGTCATCAAGGGGGTCAGCCCCATCATCAGGCCAATCTCGGTGGCCCCCAGGGTCTGGGCCGCGTAATAGCCAAAGGTCTGGTTCAAGACCATGCCGAGCAGGGCCAGCACCGCCAGCTTAGAGAAACCGGCCCGCAGCTTGCGGCGCTCGCGCCAGGCCCGGTGAGCCAGAAACGGGGTCAGCACCAGGGCCGCCACCATCCAGCGCGACCAGGCGAGCGCCGCAGGAGACAACACCCCGACCGCCAGCTTGCTGACGATGCCATTGCCGGCCCAGATGGCCATGCAGGAGAAGGGAAACAGGAAGGCAAGGGGCATTGCGATATCCAGAATAAAAAGGCGGGTATTGCGCGCGAGTATAGAGAGGCAATCAGGATAAGCAAGCCTGCCAACGCAGGAAGAAGCGCCATGACGCGAACGGTTGGCGCCGCGCCCAGGCGCCATCAACAATCATGCCCGCACAGGGGCGGGCATGAGGGGGACCAGGGTCAGCCTGAGGCGCCTCAGGCGGCATCCATGTGGAGCCTTGAAATCAGTTCATTGACCTCGAGCACCGTCTGGCGATGGGGAATGTCGGCTTGCAATGGCATCATCAGCAAGCCCGACTGGAAATCGAAGCGCCCCCTGCCGTGGATGTAAATCCGCCCCTTGAAGAAGGTTTTGACATGTTTTGCCACCATCAGTGGCAGGTACTTCTTGAACACTCTCATCGTTTGCAACCTCTTGAAGTTGTATCCGTATGACAGCAGCTTATGCGAAATAATTCCGTTAAATTTATATAAAAAACCGGAAAAATCGACTCTCTCTTCCCCAAAAAACCAAACTGTAACTTATTATTAACTTTTACCGTATTGTATGCGGTCCTTCCAGCCAGAGCAAGACTCCTTTGCCATCTTGCCATTCGATGCAGGCCAGCCCGGACGTCGCGAACATGGGGGCCCCTGCCGCCGGGCAGAGACTCTGGACCAGATACCCCACCAGCGGCAGGTGACTGACCATCAGGATGTTGTCATGCTCCGCCGCCAGCTCCGTGAGGTAGCTCGCCACGAAAGCCGGGTCCCCATAGGGGGTGATGTCGCCGCTCTCCTCGACCTTGAGGGCCTTGGGCAACACGGGGGCGATGGCCTGCCAGGTCTGTCTGGCACGCAGGTAGTTGCTGTGGATCACCAGGTTCAGAGAGCCTGCCAATTGGGGAGCCAGCCAGCTCGCCATGTGGATGGACTCTTCGATGCCTTGCTCGGTCAGTGGACGCTGTTCATCAGTCTTTGCGTTCATGCCAGCCTGGCCATGACGCATGATGTAGATTTTCATTACAACCTCGCCCAGGGGGCCTGTTTAAATAGCGGGGGGATCTTACCCCGCCATGCCGGGGGAAACAATTGCGCCACCTCTCAGAAAAGGGTTTGCCTCGCAAGATAGCGGGGTCGATAATCATGTTTAAATTCAAATAAATTCACCGCGAGCCCCTCCCCAATGAGCCCATATGCCAGTCCCAATGACCATCGGCGGTATCACTATCTGGAGCTGGCAAACCGGCTCAGGGTCTTGCTGATCTGTGATCCCGAGACCGACAAATCCGCCGCCTCCCTGGCGGTGAATACTGGCCACTTCGACGATCCTGCCGATCGCCAGGGCATGGCCCATTTCCTCGAGCATATGCTGTTTCTCGGTACCCGCACCTACCCCAAACCCGGTGAGTACCAGCAATTCATGAGCCGTCACGGGGGCAGCAACAACGCCTGGACCGGCACCGAGTTCACCAACTTCTTCTTCGACATCGACAACGGCTTCTTCGAGGCGGGGCTCGACCGGTTTTCCCAGTTCTTCATCTGCCCCACCTTTGCACCGGAGTGGGTCGACAAGGAGCGCAACGCGGTGGACTCCGAGTACCGCCTCAAGCTGCAGGACGACGTGCGCCGCAGCTACCAGGTGCACAAGGAGACGGTCAATCCGGACCACCCCTTCTCCAAATTCTCGGTGGGCAACCTCGACACCCTGGCGGATCTCCCCGGCCGGGATCTGCGCTCGGACCTCATTGCGTTCTACGAAACCCACTACAGTGCGGATCGCATGGCGCTGGTCATGCTTTCACCGGCACCCATCGAGACCCAGCTGGCCTGGTGTGATCGCTTCTTTGGTGCCATTCCGGATCGCCGCCTCGGCCCTCCGGTACTGAGCCATCCTCTCTACCGGCTCGATGATCTCGGCATTCGCATCCAACTGACCCCGGTCAAGGAGACCCGCAAGCTGGCGCTGACCTTCCCGCTGCCGTGCGTGGATGAGTATTACGACAAAAAACCCCTCACCTTCCTGAGCCACCTCATCGGCTATGAGGGGGAAGGCAGCCTGCTCTCCCTGCTCAAGGGGCGAGGCTGGGTCAATCAGCTCGCCGCCGGCGGCGGCATCAGCGGCGCCAACTTCAAGGACTTTGGCGTGAGCTTTGGCCTCACCCCCCTTGGGCTTGAGCATGTGGACGAGATCATCGCCGCTCTGTTTGGCTATCTGAAGCTCATCGAGCGGGGCGGGGTGCAGGCCTGGCGCTATGAGGAGAAGCGCAGCGTGCTGGAATCCGCGTTCCGCTTCCAGGAGCGTGGACGGGCCCTCGACACCGTCTCCGGCCTCGTGCTCAACCTGTTCAGCTACGGGCCGGACGATCTGCTCTACGGCGATTACATGATGCGCGAGTTCGATGAGCCGCTGATCCGGCGCTTCCTCGCCAAGCTGACGCCCCACAATCTGCGAGTGACCATCCAGGCCCCGGAAGCGAGCACGGATCGCCTCGCCCGCTGGTACCAGACACCCTACAGCGTCCAGATCATCAGCGAAGCCGAGAAGATCCGCTGGCAGCAGAGCGAGCCGGATCCCGCCCTGCACCTGCCGGCGCCCAACCCCTTCATCAGCACCCGCCTCGACGCCCGTCTGCCGGCGCTGCCCGCCGACATGCCGTCCTGCCTCATCGACAGGCCCGGTTTCCGGCTCTGGCACCTGCACGAGCATCAGTTCAGCGTGCCCAAGGGCAGCCTTTACATCTCCGTCGACAGCGAACATGCGGTCAAGAGCCCGCGTCACATCGCCATGGCGCGTCTGGCCGTGGAACTGCTCACGGATCACCTCAACGCCCTTACCTACCCGGCGGAGCTCGCGGGCCTTGGCTACCAGATTTATGCCCATCAGGGGGGCTTTACCATCAACCTCAGCGGCTTTGCCGACAAGCAACCGCTGCTGCTCGACATGATCCTCGGCAACCGCACCCTGGGGTATCCGGATCCGGCCCGCTTTAGCGAGATCAAGGAGCAGCTTATCCGCAACTGGGAGAACCAGTCCAAGACCCGCCCCATCTCCCAGTTGTTCAACCAGCTCACCAGTTTGCTGCAACCCAATAACCCGCCCTTCGAGCAGCTGTTGCGCCACCTGCGCACCGTCGAACTAGGGGAGATGCCCGGCTTCGTCTCCGAGCTCTTTGCCAGGGTGCATCTGGAGGCCCTGGTACACGGAGACTGGACGGCCGCCGAGGCCCTCGAACTCGCGGCCCTGCTGGAGCGCCACCTCGGTGCCAACAGCCAGCCCAGCGCCGAGACCCGCCGCCCCCTCATCTCCATCCAGGACAGAGGCACCCTCATTCGCGAGCAGGGGTGCGATCACGAGGACTCGGCGCTGCTGGTCTACTACCAGTCGCGCACCACCCGGGCGCGGGATCTCGCCTGCTTCACCCTGGCCAACCACATCATGTCATCCACCTTCTTCCACGAGCTGCGCACCCGCCAGCAGCTCGGTTACGTGGTGGGAGCCGGCAACCTGCCCCTCAACCGCCATCCCGGTCTCATCTTCTATATCCAGTCGCCGGTAGCGGGGCCGCAGATCCTGCTGGATGCGGTGGAGGAGTTCATCGATCTCTTCCCGCTGGCCATGTTGGAGTTCACCGAGCAGCAGTGGCAGGAGAGCAAGGCGGGGTTGCAGGCCCAGCTCAGCGAGCGAGATGCCAACCTGCGCAGCCGCGGCCAGCGGCTCTGGGTCAGCATCGGCAACAAAGATCTGGGTTTTGATCAGCGCGAACGGGTACGCGAGGAGGTGGGCAGGCTCAGCCGTGCCGATCTGGTGCGCTTCATCACCCAGCTGAGATCCCGTACCTCGGATCGCCTCATCCTCTGCAGCTATGGCCTGGGCCACGAGCACGACGAGCGGATCACCGGCCAGTTTGTCGACGATCCCAGGGCATTTCGGCTCAACGCCGCCACCTTCGAAGGCTGACCTCCCCTGTTGGCAACGCGCAGGCAATAAAAAGCCGACCCTGTGGGGTCGGCTGGAAAAACCATAGTCAATTGCGACCAGAGCCGCCAAAAGTGAACATGAGCGTGAAAATCAGACACTGGGTTGATGTTCGACCGGCGTTCAAACCAGAGCTCATCGGTCGGCACCAGCAGTGATTGAGAAACAGCCTCATCTTAGGCATTTCCCTGATTTTCCACGTTGATCTATGTCAAAGGAGGTAAAACAAGCGCCACTTCCGTCCTTGGCATCGGCCTCGCGCCCTCTCAACCCCGGCGGATCAGCCGGTAAGCCACCTCGTCGAAATAGGAGAGCTGCCCCGAGAGCACCCTGGGGTGATCCAGCTCCGCCCCCCGGCCCAGCACCTCGACACCAAAGTCGCGCTCAAACAGGGTACGCACCTCCATCTCCCCCACCGAGAACGGCGGCTGTTGCTGCTGCTCGGGCTGATACTCGAGGGTCACCAGCAACACCTGCCCCCCCGCCTCCACCAGGCGGCTCATCAGGGCGGCATACTGGCGGCGCATGGCGCCCGGCAAGGCGATAAGGGCCGCCCTGTCATAGACCAGGCGATAACGCTGACCAAGCTCCGGAGCGGCGAAGAAGTCCCCCTGATAGATGCGCAGATCCTCGTGCCGGTGGCACTGATAGGGACCCACCTCGCTTCTCTCTGCACTCAGGTTGTTCTCGTCAAAAAACTGGGTAATGGCGAGCTCGGAGAGCTCGAAGCCATCCACCGGATGCCCCTGCTCACGCAGCCAGAGCATGTCCCGGGACTTGCCGCAAAGGGGCACCAGCACGGGGTCGCTCCCTTGCTGGGCCGACCACCAGGATTGCAGCCAGCGGTTGAAATCTGCCTGATGAAAGCCAATCCGGTTCTCTTTCCACTTCTGGTGCCAAAATGCCGCTTCCATCATCTTCCTCTCGTCATCTGCAATGGTGCATCACTATCACAACTTCACCGAAGTGGCGCAAGCCCCATGATCCCGCCCCTGTGCAAGAGAAGGCCCACGATGGGCAGGCCTCAGGCCACGACCCCAGGCAGGCTTGTCGCCATCGCTGCCAGCCGGGTCAGGATCTGCGCGAAGGTGGGTCGCCGGGAAGGCACCTCAAAGCCGCACTCCCCGGCCAGTCGATGAAGGGGGTCGAGGTCGGCGTCCCCCCCATCACAGCGCGCCAGCAGCTCGGCCAGCAGGCAGCCAAAGGCCCGCACTTCCAGGCGCTCGAGCCGCCCGGCCAGCACCTCATCGGCGCGCTCGTAACAGGAGGCGGCGCCAAAGTCCCCGAGCAGCACCCGGCCCGGCGCCTCCTGCGACGAGTGAGGCATCGCGGGCTGCAAGGAGTACAGCAGGTTGTGTGCGTAGAGATCGCCGTGGAGGATGCCCCGCTCGTGCAGGTGCCGGGCGGCCGCAGCCACCCCCTGCACCATGGCCATCACCTGGGCCGGGGTGAAGTTCAGATCCACCCCATAGACATCCCGGGTGCAGGAGTCCAGGCTCGGGGGGCCCGCCAGGGTGGCGAAGGCGGGGTCTATCAGGGGCATCACCAGTGCCGGGATGCCGGAGGGATGATCGCTCACTCGCCCCATCACACCGACCAGGTTTGGATGACGACCGGCGGCCAGGGACGCAGTCATCTCGCTCAGGGGCAAGCCATCGCTGGTGACGGCCCCCTTGAAGAGCTTGACCGCCACCGCCCCGGGCCCTTCGGCACTCGCCCACTCGGCGCGATAAATGACGCCGGATGCTCCCTCCCCGAGCACATCCCCCGGTGAGAGCGCCTGCCAGGGGATCTCGGTAGTGAACTCCGATGTGCCGTTCAAACACGCCTGTTCATCACAGAAAGGGTTGCCCGCAAAGGCCAGCCAGGACAGACGCGGCATCGAGGGCAGCCAACTCGGCAGCGCTGGCAGGCGGTTGGCGGCGATGCGCAAAAGCTCCAAACGGTGGCAACCGGCAAGCGTCTCGGGAAGCTCATGTAGCCGGTTGCCAGAGAGCATCAGCTTTTGCAGATCAATGCAGCGCCCCAATTCTCCGGGCAGTGTCTCTATCTCGTTGTCGGTCAGGATCAACCAGCGCAATCTGGCGGGCAGGGAGGCGGCCGGGACGGTCGCGATGCGGTTGGCCTTGAAGCCCACCATGGTGAGCGCAGGGCAGCGCCCCAGCACCTCTGGCAGTTCGGTGAAGTTGTTCTCGGAGCAGAAGAGGATGCGCAGCTTCTTGCATTCGGCCAGCGCGTCAGGCAACTCGCTCAGCTGGTTGCCGGTGAGATCCAGCACCTCCAGGGTCTCCTTGAGGCTCAGGATCTCGGGGGGGAACACCGCGAGGTTTTCAGCAAGTTTGAGGTGGCGGGCGCCGCAGAGCTCGCCTGCGCGAAGCTGTTCCAGGGTATGCATGGGATCGTCTCTATCAACATTCGGGCTTGCGGTGGCTCACTGCGGGCACTCCCCCCAGACCACAAAGGAGGGGCATTATAGGGGATGACGGCCAAAGATGGCCGATTTTCTTGCAACGCCTGCTCTTGCAAAGGCCCCCCATCGCCACACTCCCGCTCTCCGTTGCCATGAACCATCCCGGTCGCGTGCTTGGGTGGTTGAACATTTGATTGGCGCCATATAATATGGCGCCATACAAAGTCATTCGAGACTCACTATCATGATCACGTTGGAACAGAAACACCTCGCCCTGCTCGAAGATGCAGAGCGCCGCGGACACGCGGACACCCAAAACATACGTGTCTGCTTTGAGGTGTTGACCCTCGCCGCTGCCATCGATCAGGCGTGCGCGGCGCGCCTGGCTCCCCACCGCCTCTCCGAAGGCAAGTTCGTCCTGCTGTTTTTGCTGCGCGACCTGCCACAAGGGCTGGCTCCCCACGAGCTTGCCGACAAGGCGGGGGTCACACGGGCCACCATCACCGGCCTGCTCGACGGGCTGCAACGGGACGGCCTGTTGGCTCGCCACAGCGACAGCCAGGACAGGCGGAAGATCTCGGTGCGCCTGACAGAGCAGGGCCAGGCCCTGGCGCAGCACCTGCTCGATGAGCACAGCCAGTGGATAGGCTCCCTGTTTGCCGGGTTCGATCAGGCAGAGCGAGAGACCCTGAGTGCCCTGCTCAAGCGGGCCTGGCTCAACGTCCTCTCATCCCGGGCAGGCTGCACTGAGGCCGCCACAGAGGAGCACCCATGACACGCAGCCGCATCACGGATATCGCCCCCTCACGCCTCGCCCAGCTCAACCGGGGAGAGGCTGAGGCAAGCAACCTGACCGAATGCCTGGCGGTGGATTTTGCCGCCCTGATGCAGTGCACCCTGCCTTCGCTCGGGCCCCAGGCGCTGGCGTCGATGCACGCCGCATCCGGGGAGGGCATTACCCGGCGCATGGCGCTGGCCGCCAGGCTGCTCCTGGCCGAGAGCGGCACGAGGGATCTTGCGGCGCTCAGCCGCCATCCCTCCGATACCGTGCGGGGCTGGGCCTGTTTCATGGTGGGCGCGAGCGAGGGGCTGTCGCTCAGCGACCGCCTGGCCCTCATTCGCCCCCTCGCCGATGACTCTCACTTTGGGGTGCGCGAGTGGGCCTGGCTCGCAATGCGATCGACCATTGCTGCGCAGCTCGAGGCGGCCATTGCCGCCCTGGTGCCCTGGACGGCGGAGCCGTCCGAGCGACTGCGACGCTTTGCAAGCGAAGCGACCCGGCCCCGCGGCGTCTGGTGTACCCATCTTGCGTCCCTGCGACAAGCGCCGGAGCAGGCCCTGATGCTGCTTGAGCCCCTCAAGGCCGATCCCGCCCCCTATGTGCAGGACTCCGTTGCCAACTGGCTGAACGATGCGAGCAAAGACAGGCCACAGTGGGTCACTGACCTCTGCGCGCGCTGGTCTCGCGAAAGCCCCAGTCCCGCGACAACCCGGATTTGTCAACGCGCCTTGCGCACCTTGCGCAAGGGCCAACTCCCGAAGGAACCCCTATGACCCACTATCTGGCAGAGCTCTACACCCCCACTCCCGCCTGGCTGGCACTGAGCCAGACGGCCCGTCAGCAGTTCTTCGAGGCCATTGGCACAGGCATGGCCAACCTCGCCGCCCTCGGGGTGGAGCCCATCGCCCTGGGCGAGACCGATGCTGCCACCCTCCATGGCGCGCCCCACCCCTTCTTCGCCATCTGGCGCGGGCCAGATGCCGCAGCCATCGAGGCCCTCGTCCAGGGGATAGCCGCATCGGGCTGGCACGACTACTTCGAGACGGTCAACGCCACCGGCGCCGGTGTCTCCCTGGGCGAGCACCTTGCACAGTTGGCCGCCCTGCCCTGCGCCGCCACATCCAGCCCCGCCCTGGCCTGATAACCCCTAAAAGAGCGTTACCCCACCAGGCCTTGCGTCAGTGCCGCCGACACCGGTGGCACTGTTTTCCATGCCCTGCCCTTGCAGACCCAGGTCACCACCACCCGGGAAAGCGGCGCCACCACCCCGCTCCCTTCTCACTTCCTTCCACTCCCTTCAATAAACGCTGATATCTCCCGATGCCGTGATGGCCCATCGCCGATGGGAAAAGTGAGCAAGATCCGGGTCGTCGTGACAAAGGTTCGCCGCCATATTGCTTTCAAACCAACAGTGCTTTCGACCCCCCCAAAGCTTTGAACCAAAGGAGGGTTGAACCAAAGGAGGTTTGAACCAGGAGGGGGGTTGAACCCATCCACTTGTCTGCCAACCCTGCATGAGCGTCACCACCCGGCGCCATGCACATCACGCGAGGGAACTGCCATGTCATTACTGTCCAACAAGGTCGCCATCATCACGGGAGCCAGCTCCGGTATCGGTCGCGCCAGCGCCATCCTGTTTGCCAGGGAGGGAGCCAGCGTCGTCGTCGGCGCCCGCCGCCAGCCTGAGCTGGATCTGCTGGTGGAGGAGATCCGCCATGAGGGGGGCCAGGCAGTGAGCCTGGCGGGGGATGTGAAAAGCGAAACCTATGCCCGCGCCCTGGTGGATCTCGCGCTGACCCGTTTCGGCGGACTCGATATCGCCTTCAACAACGCCGGCACCACGGGAACACCGGGCAGCGTGCCGGGGCTTGAACTCGCGCAGTGGCATGCGACCCTGGATACCAACCTCACCAGCGCCTTTGTGGGGGCCAAGTACCAGATCCCCGCCATGCAGGCGCGCGGGGGTGGCTCGCTTATCTTTACCTCCACCTTCGTTGGCCATACCCTGGGACTGCCCGGCATGGCGGCCTATGCTGCGAGCAAAGCAGGCCTCATCGGCCTGACCCAGGTGCTGGCCGCCGAATATGGGGCACAAGGGGTGCGGGTCAACGCCCTGCTGCCGGGGGGCACCGACACCCCCATGGGGCGGGCCTTTACCGATACACCGGAGAGTCTCGCCTTTGTGCAGCATATGCATGCCCTCAAACGGCTGGCCCAACCGGAGGAGATCGCCCGCTCGGCCCTCTATCTCGCGTCCGATGCATCCAGCTTTACCACCGGCATTGCCCTGCTGGCCGATGGTGGGGTATCTATTTGTCGCACATGACCTTGTCGCACCCAAGATCCTGCGGCTGCCAACCTATCGTGAGAGCGTTTTATGTCTGATTACGCCCGCATCGCCGATGCCATCCGTTTTATCGCCAGCCAGGTGGCGCGCCAGCCCACCCTGGACGAGATAGCGGCGCACGTTCACTTAAGCCCCTTTCACTTCCAGCGGCTGTTCAGCCGCTGGGCCGGAGTGACACCCAAACGCTATCTGCAGGTGCTGACCCTGGAGCGGGCCAAGGCGCTGTTGCAGGAGTCGCGCCCGCTGCTCGAGGTGGCCGATACCCTGGGCCTTAGCAGCGGCTCGCGGCTCTACGATCACTTCGTGCAGCTCGAGGCGGTAACGCCGGGCGAGTACAAACAGCGCGGGGCCGGTCTGGTCATCGATCACGGGGTGCACGACACCCCCTTCGGCCAAGCGTTCGTCGCCCTCACCCCGCGGGGGGTGTGCAACTTCTCGTTTCTCGATGACCAGGCCCCACAAACGCCGCTGAGTGCCCTCGCCCAGCGTTGGCCTGAGGCAGAACTGCGAGAAGCGCCCTCACGCACCCAAAGCGTCATCCACACCATGTTCGATGGCAGCAAGACACCGGATCGCCCCCTCTCCTTGCACGTGAGCGGCACCAACTTTCAGATCAGCGTCTGGCGGGCGCTGCTGCAGATCCCGCCCGCCAAGGTGGTGAGCTACGCCCAGGTGGCGAGCGCCGTCGGCAACCCCAAGGCCGCCCGCGCCGTGGGGCTGGCGGTGGGCGCCAACCCCGTCGCCTTGATGATCCCCTGCCACAGAGTCATCCAGCAAAACGGCAAACTCGGCGGCTATCACTGGGGCGAGATCCGCAAACAGGCGATACACGCCTGGGAAGCAGCGAGGTATGAGTGAGGTAAGCACTGTGATGCTCTACCTGACAAGGGGAAATACAGAATCTGAAACTGGAGGGGATTGAGCAACGGACCACCAAGGTGCGCAGGCCGCAGAACAACGGCTTTATCAAACGGCTGCATTGTACACTGCTGGATTAACATTTACGTAGCAAAAGGCTGACGATCTGGTATGAGTCGGTGGAGCAGATGCAGACAGACTTGGACAACTACCTGACGCACTACAACACCCGGCGGGCACATCAAGGAAGGATGATAGAAGGACAGACTCCCTACTGCATGCTCAAAAAGGGTCTGAAATTGATACCGAAGGAAGTGCGTTCTAAAGTAGCGTAAACAAGACACCGGTTTGAGGCCGGTGCCAGGTGATAACTAGATCTGTACATCATGGGCAACAAGGAGGCTGCTCATCGAATTTACAACCCTCTTACAGGAGGCAATAAGCACAACGAACGAAAAATGCATCCGAGTTTACGGTTCCACCAGCCTTATAAAGAATCTTTTGAATCCTCAGATTTTTCTGACTGCTCAGCCAAGTGTTCTTCAAGACTTTTATCAATATGGCGAACGAGCCTTCTGTGGCGCGGAAAACGAGTCAACGACCGGTCTTCAAGAGTTACGTCTACTATTGCCTTTCTGCTTTCATCATTTAAGCCGCTAAAGTTAGACCACTCATGCTTCAGTCTTTCTAAAACATCCATGGAGTATTGAGAAATGAAGAAAGTACCATCTTTAAGTACTAGATAAGTATCCGAATCACTCCATCCGTCTTCATCTTCCCTCGATACTTCTCTTATATCTACTACTCCTGCAAGTTGAAGTATATCTTCCCATGAACTATTAGATAGTAGAACTTCACGCGCATTTGAAAAGTTAAGCCCTTGAAGATATCCGATTAAATTTCTGTACTGCACAGCACCACGAGCTGTATCCCGGAGATCAGGTGTTGAAATTGAAGCAAGAACAACAGCCTTTAGATCTTCCAGTCTCTCGGAAAAATCAGCGTATCTTCTTGCCTCCTTAGACCTTTGGCGGTTTTCAGATAATAGTTTTTGAAAATACTGTGCCCATTGTGATGTTAGTGTGACTTTAATATCTTCTAATCTTGTAAAACCAGAAATACTATTATTGCTTGACCTGTGGCTAAGGAAATTTATGAATTCGAATATATATTTAGCAGTCTCTCTCTTGTCAATAGAAGGAAACTCCATCTGTTCTATTATCGCTTTATTCTTCTTGTTTTTTTCGTAGACATGATGATCATGCATAACTCTATCATCAATAAAAGCGTAAACTGGCGTGGCGGATTCAATTGCTTTTAATATCTCAAGTTGAGTAACAGAGAGGCTTTCAATATGATCCAAAATATCATTTTTTGTCGATTTAGATTTTAAATTTTCTAAGTCTATGGATTCCAATGCCGCTGGAATACCAGTCCCCCCAAAACGTTGCCCCACAATCAGAACAACCATGTCGCAATTAGGAACTTCCTTTACGCAAGAGTCATGAGTGTGCTCTCTTGGGTCATATAGAATATCAGAATATTCACTCATCACAGGTTCATAGCCGAGAGATGTAATAAATGGTCGTAACTCTGATCTTATGACACTCAAATCATAACAAGTTGAGGATACGAATATTCTTGGCCTTGCCATTGTCCTTCCTTATAAAAAATAACAGTGATTAGATGGAAGGAGGTACATATCCGATAGCAGAGCCTTCCATATAACTCCGTTCCATCTTCATAAACGCCACATAAATTCATTTCAAATCATCATATTACCAAGCTCTCACTGATATCAGACTCCATACGCTTCCATCTACCACGGTCCCACTGGCGCTCAGCATGTCTCACCATTCCCGAATAACAGCCAAGCTACCGCCCAGCAGCCATCAGTTTGCTGCCTTTAACCCACGCGGTGTATCTGGCTTGGCTCATCGGTAACTCCAAGGAGGTCATACCCAGACGGCTATCCTAGCGAGCGAGAGCGACAAGAAAAAGCGGAAGGTGGGCGTTTTCCAAGCCAGATCAAGAAATTACCCCATCTTGGGGGCACAGCAGCAGCTCGCATCACCCTCTTGCTTCAAGATGGGGCATCGACACGGTTGGTATCCGACTCCATTTCCCACATGGCACCTGACGGACAGGGGTTGCTCCCCCTCCCCGTTTGGATAAACCACAGCCTGCCGCCTTGTGTGGATGCGATAGATGAGGCTCTGCCTATCGACTCGGGCACTTACCATGACAACGTTGGCAACAGAGCCCTCACCTCCTTCGCCAGGAGCAAAATTTTCTCGCAAACGATTGGAAAAAGAAAAGACGCCTCAAGGGCGCCTTTTTGACAGTTTTGCGTGATCTCAGGGAGAGGCGTTAACCGCTTATTCCCATTCGATAGTCGCGGGCGGCTTGCCGGAGACGTCGTACACCACGCGGGAGATGCCGTTGATCTCGTTGATGATGCGATTCGACACGTGGCCGAGGAAGTCGTACGGCAGGTGAGCCCAGTGGGCGGTCATGAAGTCGATGGTCTCGACGGCGCGCAGCGCAATGACCCAGTCGTACTTGCGGCCATCGCCCATGACGCCGACGGAGCGCACCGGCAGGAAGACGGCGAACGCCTGGCTGACCTGGTTGTAGAGGTCGGCCTTGCGTAGCTCTTCGATGAAGATGGCGTCAGCCTTGCGCAGCAGGTCGCAGTACTCTTTCTTCACTTCGCCAAGCACGCGCACGCCCAGGCCCGGACCCGGGAAGGGGTGACGGTAGAGCATGTCGTAGGGCAGGCCGAGTTCGAGGCCGACGCGGCGCACTTCGTCCTTGAACAGCTCGCGCAGCGGCTCCACCAGACCCATCTTCATCTCTTCCGGCAGGCCGCCGACGTTGTGGTGGGACTTGATGACGTGGGCCTTGCCGGTCTTGCTGGCCGCGGATTCGATGACGTCCGGGTAGATGGTGCCCTGGGCCAGCCACTTGGCGTTCTTGAGCTTCTTGGACTCGTCGTCGAACACTTCGACGAAGACGCGGCCGATGGTCTTGCGTTTGGCTTCCGGCTCGTCAATGCCCGCGAGGGCGGAAAGGAAGCGCTCTTCGGCGTCGACCTTGATGATGTTCAGGCCGAAGTGATCGCCGAACATGTCCATCACCTGCTGGCCTTCGTTCAGGCGCAGCAGGCCGTTGTCGACGAAGACGCAGGTCAGGCGATCGCCGATGGCGCGGTGCACCAGCATGGCGACCACGGAGGAGTCCACGCCGCCGGAGAGGCCCAGGATCACCTCGTCGTCACCCACCTGCTCGCGGATGCGGGCAACGGCGTCGTCGATGATGGTGGCCGGGGTCCAGAGGCATTCGCAGCCGCAGATGTCCTTGACGAAGTGTTCCAGCATACGGGCACCCTGACGGGTGTGGGTCACTTCCGGGTGGAACTGCACGCCGTAGAAGCGCTTGGCCTCGTCGGCCATGGCGGCATGGGGGCAGGTGGCGGTCTGGGCGATGGTGGTGAAGCCGGCGGGGATCTCGGTGACCTTGTCGCCGTGGCTCATCCAGACATCCAGCAGGGCATTGCCGTTGTCGGCAATGGCGTCTTCGATGTTGCGCAAGAGGGCGCTGGTCTTGCCGGACTGGCCCAGCACTTCGACCTGGGCATAGCCGAATTCACGCAGGTTGGAGGACTGCACCTTGCCGCCGAGCTGCTCGGACATGGTCTGCATGCCGTAGCAGATGCCGAACACCGGCACACCGGCGTTGAAGACGTACTCGGGGGCGCGCGGGCTGCCCGCCTCGGTCACGGATTCCGGGCCGCCGGAGAGGATGATGCCGCTCGGGTTGAACTCGCGGATCTGCTCTTCGGTTACATCCCAGGCCCACAGCTCGCAGTAGACGCCGATTTCACGGACGCGACGGGCGATGAGCTGGGTGTACTGGGAACCGAAATCCAGGATAAGGATACGGTGGGCGTGAATGTCTTTAGTCATTTTATTCCTGCATCAGGCTGATGTTGTCACAAAAAGCACGGGATAAAAAAGGGTGGAAAAACGGGGCGCAGAGCCCCGTTTCATCAGCCCATCCGGTAGTTGGGGGCTTCTTTGGTAATGGTCACGTCGTGAACGTGGGACTCTTTCATCCCGGCGCCCGAGATGCGCACGAACTCGGCCTTGGTGCGCATGTCGTCGATGGTCGCGCTGCCGGTCAGACCCATGGAGGAGCGCAGGCCACCCATCTGCTGGTGGATGATCTCTTTGAGGCGGCCCTTGTACGGCACGCGCCCTTCGATCCCTTCCGGCACCAGCTTGTCGGCGGCGTTGTCGGTCTGGAAGTAACGGTCGCTGGAGCCCTTGGACATGGCACCCAGAGAGCCCATGCCGCGGTAGGACTTGAAGGAGCGGCCCTGATAGAGCTCGATCTCGCCCGGCGCCTCTTCGGTACCGGCAAACATGGAGCCCACCATGACGCAGCTTGCGCCCGCGGCGATGGCCTTGGCCACGTCACCGGAGAAGCGGATGCCGCCATCGGCAATCACCGGCACGCCGGTGCCTTCCAGGGCGTCAACGGCGTCGGAGATGGCGGTGATCTGGGGCACGCCCACGCCGGTCACGATACGGGTAGTACAGATGGAGCCCGGGCCGATACCGACCTTGACGGCGTTGACACCCGCTTCCACCAGCGCCTTGGCGCCAGCGGCAGTGGCGACGTTGCCACCGATGATTTGCAGGTCAGGATAGGCTTCACGGGTCGCCTTGATGCGATCCAGCACGCCCTGGGAGTGGCCGTGGGAGGAGTCAATCAGCAGCACGTCCACACCGGCTTCCACCAGGGCGGCGACGCGCTCTTCGTTGCCAGCACCGGCACCGACGGCGGCACCGACCCGCAGACGGCCACGCTCGTCTTTGCAGGCGTTGGGCTTGCGCTCGGCTTTCTGGAAGTCCTTCACGGTGATCATGCCCTTGAGCTTGAAGTCGCCGTTGACCACCAGCACCTTCTCGATGCGGTGCTTTTGCATCAGGGCCACCACCTCTTCGCGAGGGGCCCCTTCACGCACGGTGACCAGACGATCTTTCTGGGTCATGATCTGTTCGACAGTCTGGGAGAGATCAATGACGAAGCGCACGTCACGGCCGGTGATGATGCCCACCAGCTGGTTGCCGTCAGTCACCACGGGGTAACCGGCGAAACCGTTCTTGTGGCTCAGCTCCTTGATCTGGGCGATGGTCATGTCAGGGCGCACGGTAACGGGGTCGCTGACCACGCCGCTCTCGTACTTCTTGACCTTGCGCACTTCGGCAGCCTGCTGCTCGATGGACATGTTCTTGTGAATGAAGCCGATACCGCCTTCCTGGGCCAGTGCGATAGCCAGACGGGCTTCGGTCACTGTGTCCATGGCAGCGGAGATCATCGGGATATTCAGCGTGATCGCAGACGTGAGCTTGGTACGCAGGTCGGCGGTATTGGGGAGAACAGTGGAGTGGGCTGGAACCAACAGTACATCGTCGAAGGTCAGCGCTTCTTTGGCAATCCTGAGCATGGCAATATCTCACCGTTGAGGAGTGGGGGTGTAAAATATTGCCGACAAATTTTACTCATGCATTGGGCAGTGGTAAAGAAGTTTTTTGAATTTTTTATGGCGTAGCCCGATTTAACGCCACCAACAGGGCAAAAAACCAATAAATTCAGCCGTAACCATGCCGTTTTTCCCGACAAGATGATCTTTTTTGCCGTTGAGCCCCTTTCTGCCGCCAGTCTCCCGGAACGACCTTTTTTCCCTCTCAGCCGTCAGCCAGACCGGCGGTCAGTTCCCCTGATAGCGGCCCGGCTTGTGCCAGTTCATCAGCATGGCGTTCATGGCCAGCGCACTCAGGGTTGACCAGAGCAGCAGGGGAAGCGGCAGGGTGAGCAGAGAGAGCGCAAACACCAGCACATCCAGCACCATCTGGCTCTTTCCCGCATTGATGCCGGTGCGCCGTTGCAGCCAGAGCGTCACCACGCCGGTGCCCCCCACGGAGGCATTGTGGCGCGCCAGAGACAAGACCCCCATGCCGAGGAAGGTTCCCCCCACCAGGGCGGCAAACAGGGGATGGACATAGCTCACCGTCAGCAGCAGCGGCACCGCCTGGGTGGCCGCCGAGAGGGCGACGTTGACGATCAGCGTCTTGAGGGTGAAGGCGCGCCCCATGGTGGCGTAGCAGAACACCATGAAGGGCAGGTTCACCAGGAAGAAGAGCACGCCGATGGGCAGGGTGCTGACATGGGCGATCAGCAGGGCGATGCCCGCGATGCCACCGGTGATCATGCCGGAACACTTGAGCAGATTGAGCCCCACGGCGATAAACATGACCCCGAGCACCATGCCGTAGACATCGTCCTTGAGGGTATGGGCCAGCCCCCTGCCCGCAGCCGCTGGCTGCATGGTCATTTCACCTTCCATATGACTCCTTAGATCCGATTTGATGGTGGCATCCGTTGCCCGACAACCAGGCCGCATTGGGGCTGATGGCGGCGACCCGTTCACCTTGCCGTCCCCACCCCCAATCTTGCGTCCCCCGCCCCCTGATCTCGCCATCATGGGGATGACAAGGCACAGCAAAAAGAGCGCCAATCAAAACAAGAGTCCGTGATACCATAAATAATCGGATTTAAATTCCGATAAATGCGCAATATGCAGGTCGAATGCACCACTTCCGTGATCGGCCATCACAGTGGCGCAGCATGTTTACCCGAGTCACCGAGAAAGGCCTCGTGGTATCCCCTTCACAGCCCGGTTTTTCGGCAGATCATGTCGATAGGATGCCGCTTTTCAGCATGGATGATGCCTGTCATGGGGGAAATCCGGGGGCCAAACGGCGTGTTTCTTCGGGGCGGGCTCCAGGGGCGGATGTGGATGGAGTGCACCAATCAAGTGCGCTTGCACCATCATGGAGCAACTGAGTGGCACAGTTTGCCTTGCATCGCGGCGCAAAGGCGACATGGGCACCGCTTTGCTCACTGCCATGAGCACTGCAATGAGCACTGCAATGAGCACTGCAATATGCAGAGCATGAAGTGACTCGGGCGGCGGATGCACTACTTCCCTTCCCTCTAGCCCCCTTCCCATGAGCGTGCTGGTCGCGAGTCCACAGGTCTGCCCATTCACCAGCCCCTCCGCAGCCAGAGTCCCATCAGGATGGGGCATCCATTCAGGCATAGGCAGAAGGCAGAATAAAAAAGTCGGCCCGAAGGCCGACTCGCTGTCCCCTGTGACAGGGCTTCCTTACTTGAGGTATTTGCCGTCCGCGCCCACCTTGCCCGGGCCGTTCAGTACCCAGACCCTCGCCGAATAGGCGGGCACCGCAAAGCTCAGGCTGCCGTTGCTGACGCTCTGGCTCGCACCGGTTACCGCGTCCGTGTAGGTGCCGTTCTTCAGGCCACTCAGGTTTATCTGCTGGGCCGAGTTGGCCGCAAGGCCCACGGCAGCGTAGCTCCCTTGGGCGCTCAGATCACGCACGAAGCTGATGCCGCTCCCCCACTCGTTCACCTGGCTCATGGGCGCCTTTTGCAGGGCGGGCACCGCCTTGCGGATCTGGTTCAGGCGCTTGATGTGCTGATAGAGCGGGTGGCTCGGGGTGGCGGGGTTGTCCAGCACCTCCCCGTAGTAGGCACGACCGGTCTGATCCACCGTCATGGTGGCCCCGTCGATGTCCTGGGGCTTGCCCGCCTGGAACATCACCTCCTCCCCGTAGTAGAGGGTCGGGATCCCCCGCGCCGTCCAGAGCAGGTTGTAGGTCATGGCCGCATTCCCCTCTTCCCCGCCGTAGCGGTACTTGAAGTCATTGTCCGGCCCCACGTCGTGGTTCTGGAAGAAGGTGATGAGCTTGGTGGCATCCCCATAGACCCAATCCATGGCGAAGATCCCCCCTACCCCGCCAAAGTTCCCCCGGGTGACGTTGTCACGGAAGGTGGAGAACAGCGAGAAGTCCAGCACCGAGAGGCCGGAATCGCCCCCTGCACGGGGATTGGCCGGGTTCGGCGTGGTGCGGGTATACCACCAGGGGCGGATCACCGCCGAGGCATTGTCGTTGGCCAGCTCAGAGCCCCATCCGGTGCCCTTGACCAGGTTTTCGCCAAAGACGAACAGCCCCGGCTTGTGGGCCTGCCAGTCATGGACATAGGTCAGCAGTTCGTCCCGCTCGATGTGTTTCAAGGTATCGATGCGAATCGCATCCACCCCCATGTCGAGGTACTGACGAATGGCGCCGTTGAGGTAGTCCTTGACGTTCTGGTTGCCGGTGGCGAGATCGATGCAGTCCCCCGCCATGTGCTTGCGCTGCAGGGCAAGCGGGCTCTCCCAGTCACCGCCGGACATGAAACCGTCCAGGTGATACCAGGCGGGATCCAGGGTTTGGGCGTCGATGCCGAAGAAGCGGTTTGGGTTGTAGCCTGCGCTCGGCACGGTGGCGCCGGTCTTGGGATCTACCAGGGGCTGGGTGCCCGCCGGATCGGACTGGCAGCGGGCCTTGTACCAGTCGGGAGCCGCCGGGTTGTCGTCGTCACAGCGATTGGCGCTGGCGTAATCCCCAAGATTGCCCTGATAGGGGCCATTGTTGATGAGCCCCTGGCTCGACCCCGCCGGTACGTAGTATTTGACGGGCAGGCGATCGATCCAGGTCTTGCCGCGCAGGCCGTACTGGCTCGAGTGGTTGAGCACCACATCCTGGATCACCTTGAGCCCCTTGGCGTGGGCCGCCTGGATGAACTCCCGGTAACCCGCCCCCGGCGACTCCAGACGGGGATCGACCCGGTAGAAGTCGTAGGCATGGTAGCCGTGGTAGTCGAGGCCGGAGCGGTTCTCCACCGGCGGCGTCACCCAGATGGCGGTGAAGCCGAGATCCTTGATGTAGTCGAGCTTGGCGATCAACCCCTTGAAGTCGCCACGCCACTGGGGATCCCCCGCCTTGTAGCGATCCCGGTTGTAGTAGTTGTTGCTGGCATCGCCATCATAGAAGCGGGCAGTCAGCAGGAAGTAGATGCTCTCGGCACGAAAGTCGCCGCTCGCCACCCCCTGCTCGCCGATACGGTACTCGAAGCGCTGCTCGCGCTGATTGCCGCTGGCGTCGATGGCAAGGGTGCGGATCACCAGATCGGTGCCGCTCCCCTTGTCACTCGCCACCAGGGGCTGGCCTGCATAGCGGGCCGATGCCGTGGTGGGCTGGCTGCCGTCCGTCGTGAAATGCACGGCGGGGGCGCTGTCCTGATCGTCGCTCACTCCCAGGGTGATGGATTGACTGTCCACATAACTCCCCGGAGACGGGGTAGCCGTCACCGTGGGGGCCTGCAGATCGGCCCCGGCCAGCGTCTCCACCTCGATGGCCTTGCGCAGGCTGTCAAAGCAGATGCGATAACTGGTGTTGGCGCTGACCAGATAATCCTGGGCCGGATACGCCTCGGTCCAGTCCCCCTTGTGGTCAATCTTGAAGCGGGGGTTGTTGCTGCCAAAGGCCTGCTCGGTGCAGAAGGTGGTGCCATCCTCGCTGGTCATGGGGGTGAGCCCCCAATTGTTGGCCGTGCCCCGGAAGTACCAGCTGTCGCTGCTCTGTCCTGCCCCGACCACCACACTCACGCTGCTGCTGCCCTTGGCGCCCTGATCGTCGGTGACCGTGAGGCCATAGGTGAAGGTGCCGGTCTGGGTGGTGTTGACGACAATGCTCTCCGTGGTCTCGCTGCTGCTCCACAGATAGCTCGCGATCTGGCCGTCGGGATCCGTGGAGTCGCTGCCGCTCAAGGTGAGCGACGCCCCCTGGGTCACGTTCACCGTCCCCCCCGGGGTGATGACCGCGAGCGGCGGCTGGTTGTCATCCCCAAGGGGGGTGATGCTGTAGGCCAGGGTCTGATCGTTGACCTGGATGCGCACCGTGCCCACGGCGCTCCAGAAGATGTCGCCGCCACTTTTCTCCAGCACGCCGTCGCCGTTGCTGTCGCCAAAGTTGACGGCCCAGTCCCCAGCCTGATCAAACTTGAGGCGCTGGCTCGCCTTGCCATCCAGGTAGGCTTCCACCTGCCACAGGTGATCCCCTACCAGGGTCATGGGGAGGCTGGCCCAGCCGTTGAAGGTGCCGCGCACGTTGAGCTGCGGCAAGGTGCTGGCAAACCCCGAGGCCTCGCAACTGGCCACCGCCGTCGCGCTCACCGCCTGGGTGCTCGCGTTGATGCGGATCTGGTACGCCGTATTGGCATTGACCCCGTAGTCGGCCGCCGGGTAGCTCTGCTGCCAGTTGCCGTACCTGTCTATCTTGAAGCGCGGGCCGCCGCTGGCATCCCCGCTCACGAAGCGCTGGCAGGTATCAAAATTGACGCCGTCCGTCGACGTCATGGCGGTCGCCGCCCATCCATTCGCGGTGCCCCGGAAGAACCACTCCGCCGCCGTGCTCGGCGCCGTGATCAGGGTTCCCAACAATCCGGCCGCGAGTATCCATCTAGCCATTGATAGTCCTTTATTTTCATTGTTTGTGTGTGATGCCGGTGTGTCCCGGCATTCCTCATCCGCAATGTCCCGCCTTCGAATGAGTCACGCCAGTCTAGGGCGTGCACTGGTCGATTCATGGCCAATGCGTATGAAATGTGACCGAAATCGCCCCGTGGATAATGCAGATGTGATTGATAGCGCTTTCATCTCTGCTTGAGCGAGGGAGAGAGCAGCGCGACCCGCTGTGGCGCCCCCCTGACATGGACAGTCCCTGGGCGTGTCTGCCCCGAAGGCGCTCCCTTTCTCGCCTCCAATCATGGCTCGGGGCGGCCCTGGCGCTGACACACCTGATTAAAACGCGATTGATAATGTTTCTTGTTTGCAGGCTATCCGATGGCGCATGCTGGGCGCCGAGGCCCGGTTTCGGGGCCAATTCCATCGACATTCGAGTACGAATATGACGACCAGCGAGAAGGCAGGCTGATGGACGCCTGCGCAATGAGGCCGGCCTTTGGCCGCGACAAGCTGGCATTTGGCCCGGTTCACCTTGCCTGCCTGGCCGTCGCCCTTGCCCTGCATCTCGCCCTCCTCTGGCTGATGCAAGGCAGCCGCCCCGCCCCCGTCACGCCCCCCGAGCCCATCACCTTGTCTGCCCGCTGGGCCGGCGAGTCGGACAAAGATGACGCACCGGCCAAGCCGGCGGCGCCAGCGGCCACTCCGGCTCCCCCTCGGGAGGTGAAGAAACCGGCACCTGTGCCGCCGAAAGTGGTCAAGCCGGTCGTCAAGAAACCGGCTCCCAAACCGGCGCCCACTCCGCCAAAGCCCAAGCCAGTACCGATGACCAAACCAGCGCCAGTGGCCAGGGCCGAGCCGGTGGTCGCGCCCTCTGCGCCTGCTACCCCGCAGACGGCGGCCAATACCCAGAGCGCGAGTGGCGCCAGTGCGCCGCCGACCAAGTCCCGCCAGACTGGGGCCGGGGCCGGCAGCAGTGCCCCCATCGCACGGGATGCCAGGCTGAACAACCCCGAGCCTCCCTACCCTCCGGAGTCACGCCGACGGGGAGAAGAGGGGCGCGTGGTATTGAAGGTCCGAGTCAGCAAGGAGGGCACCGCCGAGTCGGTCGACGTGGAGCAGAGCAGTGGTCATCGACGCCTGGACATGGTCGCCCGCAAGACCGTCAGCCGTTGGCGCTTCATTCCAGCCAAACAGAACAATACCGCCGTCCCAGCCTGGACAGGGGTTACCATTATTTTCAAGCTAGGAAACTAACCATGAATCCGGAAATCGAAACAAGCGGGATGGGCATAACGCATCTGCTCAGCCAAAACACCGGGATGGGCCTGATCCCGCTGATCCTGCTGGTACTGATGTCGCTCGGCACCTGCTACTACGGGTTGCTCAAGCTCTGGCTTGACCATCGCGAGCAGCGTCTGAACGCCCGTTTCCTGGGGGCCTTCTGGCACCATGAGAGCGTGCAGGCGATGGCGAACCAGCTCGCCCAGACGCCCCCTGAAGAAGCCTGCGGCAGGATAACGAGTGCGGCACTGACGGCGGTTGCCCAGATTGAGCGATCCCAGGGACGGGCCGCCTCCCTCAAGCTGGGTTCCCCCGACGACTTCTTGCTGCGCGCCCTGCGCCAGACCATCAGCGCGGAGCGGATCCGCCTCGAGCACGGCTTGGCCTTCCTCGCCTCCGTCGGCTCCGCGGCCCCCTTCATCGGGCTCTTTGGCACCGTCTGGGGCATCTATCACGCCCTGCTGGCCATAGGGGCCGCGGGTCAGAGCAGCCTGGACAAGGTCGCAGGCCCGGTCGGTGAGGCCCTCATCATGACCGGCTTCGGTCTCGCCGTCGCCCTGCCGGCGGTGCTTATCTACAACTTCTTCGTGCGCCGCAACCGCCTCAAACTCGCGGCGCTGGACGAGTTTGCCTACGACCTGTTCGCCCTGCTGGTGACCGGCGTGGAGCAGAGCGCCTCCAGGGTGACGCCACTGGCCGCCGTCGACAGCGCCAAGCAGGGGCAGATGTAATGGCTTTCGGAAAACTTCCCGGGGAATCGGACGAGCAGCCCCTCTGTGAGATCAACATGATCCCGATGATCGACGTCATGCTGGTGCTGCTCATCGTCTTCATGATCACCGCCCCCCTGCTCACCAACGCGGTCAAGCTCGAGTTGCCCGAGGCCAGCAGCCAGGTCAATCAGCCCAAGCAGGAGGATGTGATCCTCTCCATCGACGGTGCCGGCAAGATCTACTGGAACGACAAGCAGGTCGATGAGACGGCGCTGCTCGCCGAGATGGTCAAGGCCAGCGAGGCCAAGCCGGAGATCCCCGAGATCCAGCTGCGCATCGACAAGAGCGTGGAGTACGGCGCCATCGCCAAGGTGATGGCACAGGCCTCCCAGCACGGGTTACACAAGATAGCGTTCGTCAGCCAGCCTGAAAGCGAGTGATGGCCAGGAAGAGAGCAACTCGTGTAACAAGGCATCACCCAGGTGGTGCCTTGTTTATTGGCCCCCCCTATACCCGGTTGCCAGCGGCGGGACTGCCCTGCATGATGCAAGGCCGCCCCGCCATTTCAAGGAGAGAAGATGAGACCATCGGATTACGTGAGGCTGCTGGCGCTGGCGGCCATCTGGGGTGCCAGCTTCTTGTTCATGCGCATCGCGGCGCCGGCGTTCGGCTCGGTCAACACCACCTTCCTGCGGGTCTTCTTCGCCCTCGTCGGGCTCGCCGCCATGCTCCTGCTGCTGCGCACCCCCATGCAGTTTCAGGGCAAGCTCAAATCCATCATGGTGCTTGGCATCATCAACTCCGGCGTCCCCTTCCTGATGTATGCCGTGGCGGCCCTCTGGCTGCCCGCGGGGTATTCCGCCATCCTCAACGCCACCACGCCCCTGATGGGAGCCCTCATCGGCTTCTCCTTCTTTCACGAGGCGCTGACCTTGCGCAAGTGGGCCGGGGTGATGCTGGGGCTGGTGGGCATCGGGCTCATCACCACCACCGGGGAGGTCGACCTGAGCGGCCAACTGGCCATCGGGGTGCTGGCCTGCCTCATCGCCACCGCCTGCTATGGCTGCGCCGGCTTTCTGACGAGGCGCTGGGTCACCGAGCGGGGAGGCCTGGACGCCAAACTGGTGGCCTTTGGCAGCCAGATAGGGGCCGTCCTCTTCCTGCTTCCCTTCTTCGGCTACACCCTGGCGACCGGCCCCGCCGTCGACTGGGCCCAGCCTGGGGTCTGGGCCAGCGTGCTGGCGGTCGGCTTCCTCTGCACCGCCTTCGCCTATCTGCTCTATTTCAGGCTGATCGCCGACATCGGCCCCCTGCGAAGCCTCACTGTCACCTTCCTCATTCCGCCCTTCGGCATCCTGTGGGGCTATCTGGTGCTGGGGGAAACCCTCACCGGCGGCTTCGTGTTCGGCGGCGCCGTGGTCTGCCTCGCGGTCTGGCTGGTGACCAGCCCCGCCAGAGCCGTCAAGCCGGCCAAGGCACAAGCCTAGGCTCCGCGTCATCTGCCGGACCCATGGCTCGGCAGATGGGCGCAACTGGGGTAAGATGACCCCCATCGTTTCTCCCGCCCCGGCGGACACCACAGCAGGGCCAGCCTTGAATCACCTCGAACCCGCCAGTCAAAGCAGACAACAGCAGATCTTCACCGTCACCCGCCTCAACAGCGCCGTGCGCATGATCCTGGAGCAGGATCTGGGGCTGGTGTGGCTCACCGGCGAGCTTTCCAACCTGGCGATGCCAAGTTCCGGCCACTGGTACTTCTCCTTGAAGGACATGTCGGCCCAGGTGCGCTGCGCCATGTTCAAGGGCAACAACCGCCGGGTGCCGTTCCGTCCCCAGGATGGCATGCAGGTACTGGTGCAGGCGCGAGTCTCCCTCTATGAACCCCGGGGCGACTACCAGCTCATCATCGAGTCCATGCAGCCCGCCGGGGATGGCATGCTGGCCCTGCGCTTCGAGGAGCTCAAGCGCCGCCTCGGGGCCGAAGGGCTCTTTGACGAAGGGCGCAAGCGCCCCTTGCCCCGGGAACCCCGCGCCGTGGGGCTGGTCACCTCCGCCACCGGCGCCGCCCTGCACGACATGCTGACGGTGCTTGAACGCCGCGCCCCGGACTTGCCCGTTTTCATCTACCCGACCCAGGTGCAGGGGAGCGCCGCCACCGCCCAGATCGTCTCGGCCATCATGCTTGCCAACCGCCGCGCCGAGGTGGATGTGCTCATCGTCGGACGCGGCGGCGGCTCCCTTGAAGATCTCTGGTGCTTCAACGAAGAGGCGGTGGCACGGGCCATCGCAGGCTCCGCCATCCCCGTGGTGAGCGCCGTAGGACACGAGGTGGACGTCACCATCAGCGACTTTGCCGCCGACCTTCGTGCCCCCACCCCCTCTGCCGCCGCCGAGCTGGTGGCGCCGGACAGGCGCACCCGCGCCCAGCGCCTCGTGCACCTGCGCCAGCGGCTCACCCAGGCCATGAGCCGTCACCAGGTCGCCGCCCGCCATGGCTTCGTCTTGCTGCAGAAGCGGCTCGACCATCAGGATCCCAAGCGACGGCTGGAGCAGCAGTCCCAGCGCCTCGACGAGCTCGACCGCCGCTTGCAGCAGCACCTGCGTGATCGCCTGCACCAGGGGGAGCGGCGCCTCGCGGGCCTCGCCATGCGCCTGCAGGCCAGAAGCCCCGAAAAGCTGCTGGCCATCGGCAAACGTCGTCACCAGCTGGCCGAGGAGCGCCTCCATGCCCTCATCGCAAAACGCCAGGATCTCGCCCGCCACCGCCTCGCCATGCTGGGAGCCCGCCTCGACGGCATCAGCCCGCTGGCCACCCTGGGGCGCGGTTACGCCATCGTGCGCACCCCCTCCGGGGAGGTGATCCGCCGCGCATCCCAGGTCAATGCAGGCCAGACCCTGATCACCACCCTCGCAGAGGGAGCGCTGCGGGTACGGGTGGACGAGGTCCACCAGCCATAACGAACAAGGGGGGCACATCAAGTGCCCCCTTGTCTATCATCCCCTCTTTGCCCGGCCCTCTCGGCCAGCGCACTCACACCAGTGAATGGCGCACCGCCTGCGCCGGATCGGCAGACGCCGTATCCGACCCCGCCAGCGGGTTGGTCTGTAAGTATTCAAACAACCCGGCCTGCAGATTCACGTTCCAGAAACGCCCCGCCAGGGTGAGGGCGAGACGCTCGGCCGAGAGCCGTGCCAGCCCGTGTCGCAGCCAGGCCTCAAAGAGCGGCATCAGGTGGGAGACCAGCCCCTGTGGCAATTGCGACAACGCCAGCCATCCGGTGTCGAGCCCCCCTCTCAGCAACCCGTCGAGACGGGCATCAGGATTGGGCCTCATCACCATGCCGGGAGCACGCACGCCCTTCGCCTGCGCCTCATGCCAGGGCGCCAGATCCCGGCCATACATGAGGCCGTGGCCGTGAATGTTGCCCCCCGCCCCTGCGCCGAAGGGCAGGATCTCGGCGCCCCACTTGGCCATCTGGTTGTAGCGGCTCTGCTCGGCATCGGTGCGCCGCCAGTGGCTGCAGGAGAGCCGATCCCAGCCCCCCGCCTCCAGCGTCCGTGCCCCGTCGGCATACATGACTGCCCGCTGCTGGCCATCGGCGGCCCAGCCCAGGGTGCCTTTCTCGTCGGCGCGCGCCAGGTTGGTGCCCGCCATGGAGATGAGTTGATAGAGATCCACCCCGTGCACACCGCTCGCCATCACATCCGCGATATCCTGGCGCCACACGGCCTCATCTTGCCCCGGCAGACCGAAGATGAGATCCGCCACGATCACCGCCTCGTTGTGGCGGGTCAGCGCCGCCAGCCGGGCCAGCAAGGTCTCCCTGTCATCGAAGCGGGCCGCCTGCTGGCGCACGCGGGTATCAAAACTCTGCACGCCGAACGAGAAGCGGTTGAAACCGCCCGCCAGGGCCGTCTGCCACTTCTCGTCATCAAAGCCGTTGAGTCGCCCCTCCAGGGTCAGCTCCGCATCCACGGTCAGGGGAAAACGGCGGATGGCGCTGGCCAGGCGGGCGAGATCGCCCGCCGCCATGTCGGTTGGCGTGCCGCCCCCCACATAGACCGCCGAGAAAGGCCGGCTCTGGACGAGCGGCGTCTCGGCTGCCTGGTGCAGCGACCCGCAGAGTGCCTCCATGTAGCGGCTCATGCGCGTCGGATTGGCGCCGTTTTCGAAGAAGTTGCAAAAACTGCAGCGCTTGCGGCAAAACGGGATATGGATATAGAGCGCTCGGGCCTTGGCCTCGCTCTCCTGCTGCCACCAGGCTTGCCAGCCGGCATCGTCCAGCATCAGGGGGGCGGCCCCTCCCCGGCTGGCATGGGCCGACGTCTTGGCGGTGAAGGCGAATTTGAGGGGATCCGGGGTACAAAGCCCCGTCATGGTCGAAGAAAGCTGGAGAGTCGTCACTGGGGTTACCCTGCGTAAATAACGCAAATGATAACGAATATCAGTTGCAGGTATTTGTGCTGGATCAAGTCGGGAAGGATTGAGTCGTCACTCTGTCTCCATCAGGGCAACAGCGCGTCAGACAAGGAAGGCGTGAAACAACAAGGGAAGAGAGCCACTCTCCCACTGGAGAGTGGTGGCACACACAGGATCAGGCGGTTGATTCAAGGCTCCCGACGGGAGCGCCGCGCCGATACCGGCTGACGGGGGTCAGCCATTGCCGATGATGATGGCAACCCGGCGATTTTCCGCTCGTCCGGCAGCGGTCGCGTTGTCGGCGATGGGCGCCTCTTCTCCGCGGCCGCGGATATCCAGGTTCCCCTGGGGCATACCCACCGACACCAGGACATCGGCCACCGACCGTGCCCGCTTGAGGGAGAGTTGCTGGTTGTAGGCCTCATCACCGTTGGAGTCGGTATGACCGTCCACCCGTGCCCGGTTCAGTCCTACCTCAATCAGGGCCTTGCCGAGTTTCTCCACCACCTGGCGGGTCTCGGGGTTGAGGGCCCCCACATTGTTGGCGAACAGCACCTTGTTGGAGATATCCAGGGTCCATCCCTCGTCGGTCAGGTGAAAGCCCTGCTCCTTCAAGGCGGCGATCTGCTCCGCCGTGAGCCCCTGGGGAGGGCTCTGGCACGCCGCCAGCACACTCAGCAACAGTGCCACCAGGCCCGCTTTGATCGGGTTCAACATGCGCATTCTTATCATCCTTTCACTATTTCCGGTTCAACTTCACGTGCTCGTTTTTCGTGTTTCTCTCTCCTCCCTGCGTTGTCGTTTGGCTTGATACATGGCGTCGTCTGCCCATTGCAGCAGGGCATCCGCCGTCTTCCCCTGCTCGGGATAGCGGGCAGAGCCGATGCTGATCCCCACCCCGAGATGGCGACCGTCACTCAATACCACGGGGGTGTTCATGGCCTGCTGCACTCGCCCTATCACCTCGCGCACCTCGTCCTCCCCCTGGATCGGGGTCAGGAGGATGACGAACTCATCTCCCCCCAGACGGCAGACCAGATCCAGGGGCCTGAGCTGATGCTGCACCCGCCGCGCCACGGCGATCAGCACTTCGTCGCCGATGCCGTGGCCCAGGTTGTCATTGATCTGCTTGAAACGATCGCAATCCAGATAGAGCAGGGCAAAACCTTCATGCCCCTTGTTGCCTGCCAGGATGGCCTGCTCCATGCGAGCCTCGAACAGAGCGCGGTTGGGCAGACCGGTCAGGGGATCATGGGTTGCCTGATGCAGCAGGCTGGCGTTCTCCCGCTTCTGGTGGGCCTGCCAGGCTTCCAGCTCGTCGAGCAGCGAATTGAAATCCTCCCCCAGCTCGTGCAGCTCGGCGATATTGGCCGCCGGCACCCGCTCCTTGAGGGCCCGCTGGCGGCTGACGTTGTAAGCCACCTCGGTCAGGGCCTTGAGGGGTGCCGTGATGGAGCGCTGCATCCGGCGCGCCACATGGAGTGCCCCGAGAATACTGATGAGCAGGCACACCAGGGTAGCCAGCAGGGTCTGCAACAGAAATCGCAGCAGGTACTGGCCGTGACCGACCAGGTGAACCCGGGCTATCTCCTGATTCTCCCGCACCATAGGTAGCGCCACCGGTCCCGGCAGGATCAGGCGGGCCAGGTGCTGCTCCAGGGTGGTCCAGGGGGTAGTGATGTCCCGGCGCCAGCTCGCCAGCACCTGGCCGTCCGGCAGCACTATGCTGGCGCTGGCTATGTCTTCCCGGGAGGTGATGGTCTCCAGGGCATCCAGTGTCGCCTCCTTGTCATGGAAGACCACGGCCGCCTCAGTGGTGTAGCTGATGGCCCGCGCCACCAGCTTGAGGTTGTGATCCGCATAAAGGCGCAGCGCCAGCAGCGCCGTGACGGTCAGAAACAGCCCGGCCATGCAGACGGCAGTCAGGGAGATCATCATGTGGGTGCGCCCCAGACTCTGTCGCAGGGTAAGCCGGGGAGTGGCGTGATGGACCGTCATCGCACCTCCTCATCGGCTCGCGCCAGCTTGAGCACGGCCGGGTGTACTCGCACGCCGCTGCGGGCCAGCGCATCCAGATTGACCCGAAAACGCACCCTCTCCTCCCCGGCCTGCAGACAGAAGACCGCATCGGCGATGCACTCGCGGCTCTGCTCGCTGATGCTGAGGATGGCGTGACCGCGCAGGCGCTCGAACAGGGAGAGGCGCTGCGCCGGTGCCAGCACCCCCAGATAGATGACGTCACAGCGCTGGATCAGCGCCTCATCGTCCATGTCGTAGTGATGGACCTCCACCGGTCGGCCATTGGCCTGCCGTTCGATGGTCAGAAGGGATGACGCATATTCCGTCGGCGCCGTGATGCAGAGCCGAAGTCTGGCGGGCTCGCTGGGCCAGCGGGTGTAACTGAGGATATCGAGCACGGTCTGGCGCACCATGTCGCTGCGCGCCTCGGCGGAGGTTGCCGCCATGGCCTGGTTTGCCAGCATCAGCATGCAGCACAGTGGCGCCAGCCACATCAGTAACCGGAGGTAACAAAACATCTGCATGGTGCCCGAGAGAGTGTCCAGGTCGGCGCCGGGGTAACCCGACGCCCATGATGAGAGTGCCTGCATGGCACCGCACCGAGCTTACCAGCCGGGTGGCCAGCCCCCAGAGGCAAGTGGCACGGTTGCGTCACCGGGTGTCGCAGCCGTGCCTGCAAGGCGCTCAATGCCCCTGGCAGACACCGTCCATCGACACTACTTCTTGCCAATCCCATATTCGCGCAGCTTGTTGGCGATGGCGGTATGGGAGACACCGAGCCGCTTGGCCAGTTGGCGGGTGGAGGGGAACGCCGGGTAGAGCCGCTCCAGCAGGCGGCTCTCGAAACGCTTCACCGCCTCGTCGAGCCCCCCCTCGAACCACTCGTCGATGAGCGGCATGGCATCGGCCGCCACCGGCAAGTCCACGTGCTCGGGTCCAATCTCGTCCCCTTCCAGCAGGGTCATGGCCCGATAGAGGCAGTTTCGCAGCTGGCGTACGTTGCCGGGCCAGCGGTAGGCGGTGAGGTACTCGGCCATGTTGCGGGTAAAGCGCGGACGCGGGCGCTGCAGTTCGCTGGCAAAGCGCGACACGAACTGCTGGGCCAGGGCCATGATGTCCGCCTTGCGCTCGCGCAGCGGCGGCAGATTGAGGCTAAGCACATTGAGGCGGTAGTAGAGATCTTCGCGAAACTTCCCTTCATGGACCAGATCCAGCAACTGCTTCTGGGTGGTACAGATGAAGCGCACGTTGACCCTCACCTCCTGCTCGTCACCGACCCGGCGAAACACGCCATCTTGCAGCACCCGCAGGAACTTGGTCTGCAGATGGGGGGACATGTCGCCGATCTCGTCCAGCATCAGGGTGCCGCCGCTGGCCAGCTCCAGCACCCCGCGCTTGCCCTCGGTGTTGTTGCCAAAGGCGCCGGGGGCATAGCCGAACAGCTCGCTCTCGGCCACGTTGTCCGGCATGGCCGCACAGTTGAGCGCCATGAAGGGGTGGCTGGAGCGCAGGCTGGCGCCGTGGCAGGCCCGGGCCAGCAACTCCTTGCCGGTGCCGGTCTCCCCCACGATGAGCAAGGGGGCGTCCTGCATCGCGAGCTTGGCAGCCTGGGCCAGCACCTCTTTCATCTTCTGGCTCTCGGCCTGGAGGTGCTCAAAGCCCCCCACTTCCACCGCGTGCAGGGCACTGAAGTGCATGCCGACCCGGCGGGCGGATTTGAGCACCACCACGGCGCCGGCCAGAGCCTGCTTGCCCTTCTCTTCGGCCACGAACAGCGGCATCAGATCGCCCAGGTACTCTTCGCCACCGAGGCTCAGCTTGCAGGTCTGGGGCTTGATCTCCCCCGACTCCAGCCAGCGGCCAAACGAGAAGCCCTTGACCAGGGAGGCGATCGCCACGCCGCGCACCTCGTCCGGTGGCAACGCCAGGGTGGTGAGGGCAGCCTGGTTGGCCTGGGTCACCCGCCCCTTGCTGTCGAGGGAGAAGACCAGGTCCGGCAGTGCCTTGAGCAGGGCCTCTATCTCGTGGTGTTCCCGCTCGGAGGGCATGTAGGGGATGGTCTTGACGTCATAGACGCCGGGAATGCGGCGAATTTCCGGCATCAGATGCTGAAAGTCACGGAACTCCAGCTCGGGGAAATTGAGATAGATGATGCCTGAGGTATCGATTTCGATGCCGCGCAGATCGATGTTGTGCTCCACCAGTCGGTCGAGCAATTCCCGGGTCAGGCCCAGACGGTCTTCACAGCTGACTTCAAGACGCATTCGGCACACACTTCCTAGCTAACATTCTGAATAACGGGATAATACAGACTCGATCCCGCCAGTGCGAGCGCTCCCCCACAAAAATGCGGGCCTGCCCCGCTTTCACCGGGCAGGCCCTGTCTGCGTTGGCGCCAGACGGCGGTTACTTCATCAGACCGTCGGTGCGGGCTGCCATGATGAAGTCGTTGCGATGCAAGCCGCCTATCTTGTGGGTCCACCAGCTCACGGTCACCTTGCCCCATTCGAGCAAGATCGCCGGATGATGGAACTCCGCCTCCGCCAGTTCTCCGAGGCGGTTGGTGAACGCCAGCCCCTCCTTGAAGTTGCGAAACACAAATTCACGACGCAGTTGCAGCTCGCCGTTGACCACCAGGGGCTGCCAGTCGGGGATGAGGTGCATCAGCTCCCCCAGCTCCTGATCGCTCACCCTGGGGGCATCGGCGCGGCACGCCTCGCATCGTTGACTCGCCAGTTCAGTCATTCGGGACTCCTTTCATGAAACATCGTGGGAATGAATACGGGTCAGCTCGCCTGCTTGCCGGCAACGGGGGCAAAGCGGGGTGGACGCAGGCCAAGACAACGGGCCTCGGCCACGGCCGCCATGATCCCCGGCCCCTCCAGACCATAGAGGGTATCGAGACGAGGCAGCACGAAATAGGTCGGCTGCATGATGTCGATGCGATAGGGGGTACGCAGGATCTCCAGCAGATCGAAGGGTTGCAGCTCGGGCTTGCCCGAGAGGGCATAGGCGGTCTCGCCGATGGAGGAGAGAATGCCGCCGCCGTAGATGCGCAGCCCCTCCTCCCCCTGCAGGAGACCGAACTCCACCGTGAACCAGTAGAGCCGCGCCAGATAGACCCGCTCCTCCTTGCTCGCATGGCGTCCGAGCCGACCATACAGGTGAGTGAAGTGGGCAAAGGCCGGGTTGGTCAGCATGGCGCAGTGGCCGAAGATCTCGTGGAAGATGTCGGGCTCTTGCAGGTAGTCGAGCTCGTCCCGGCGGCGAATGAAGGTGGCGACGGGAAAACGGCGATCAGCGAGCAGCGCGAAGAAGTGATCAAAGGAGATGAGGGCCGGCACCGCCGCCACCGACCAGCCGGTGGCGGGCATCAGGGCAGCGTTGATCTCGCCTAGCTGGGGGATGCGGTCCAGAGGCAGGTCGAGGCGTGCCAGTCCGGCCTGGTATTCGTCGCAGGCCTTGCCATCGAGCGCCGCAAGCTGGCGTGCAATCAGGATCCGCCAGGTGCCGTGCTCCTCGTCCGTGTAGTGGATCCTGCCCTGCCCATCCGGTTGGCGGGCCGTGTAGAGACTTGCCATGAGTGATCCCATCCTTCGGGTGCCAGCCGCCATCCGGGCGGTCACTGGTCGTTGAGTCATGGGATCACTGTAACGGTTTGCCCCTCAAAAAAGCAGCCGACCCCGGGGTCGGCTGCTTTTGACAATTGTAAATTATTTGTGACATCCCTATCGAATCCCAGCCACCTCACGACTTGTTGAGATAACCCGCCAACTGGCCGATCAGCCGCTTGCGCAACTCGCCCAGTTTCGGCTTCTCGTCGGCACACCAGGGGAGCGGACGACAGGCTTCCATGGTACGCATCCCGAGGCGCGCGGTGAGCAACCCGGCCCCGACCCCTTGGGCAGCGCGGGCGGAGAGCTTGGCGGTCAGCTCGGCCCCCAGCAGATCCATCCCTACCTCGGTCACCAGCTCGGTGGCCCCCGCATAGAGCATGTTGCGAAACACCTGGCGAATGAGGCGGATGCGGCTCCAGTAGCCGAGCTCGATGGCATAGACATCGGCGATGTCCTCGATCATCCGCAGGTTGCGCCAGAGCATCAGCATCATGTCGACGGTGGCGAGCGGGCTCAGGGCCACCAGCACGGCGGCCTCCCCCGACCATTTGGCGACGCGGGCCTGGGCCAGCTTGTCCCGCTCGGTGAGCACCAGCTGGCTGTAGAGGGTCAGCACTTCCCGATCGCTGTGGCTCTCGTCAAGCTGGGATAACCAGGTGCGATACCCTTCACGCCCCTTGTCACCGCTCTTCTCGGCCAGGGCCTCGCAGAAGGCCTGCCCCTGACCGACCCCCTGATGGGCCAGCAGATCCTCGGCTCTTGAGCGCACATCCTGGCGCCGCTTCAAAGTGCGCAGCCGCAGCCATTCGCGCCCCGCCACCCCGGCGGTGCCCACCGCCACCAGGCCGGAGGCGAGCAGCCAGGCCCCACCCCAGAAGGGGGAGGCGGCAAACTGATCCACCAGAAAAGCGCCAAACTGGCCAAGCGACAGCAGCCCCACCCCGCCCAGCCCCCAGGCCAGCAGACGATGACGGCGCCGAGGCCTGACGTTAAGCGCGGGCTCCACCTCGGTGAGCTCGTCCAGCGCGTCCAGAGGCTCGAAGCTCTCCTCTTCCAGCCGCCGGGCCGGGGCCGGTGGCTGCGCTTCGCTTGCCATCGAGGGCGCGGGCTCCAGCGTCACCTTGCCTTGCAGGGGAGCGGCGTCATCGGTGCGCCATCTTGTCTGATCGTTCATCGCATTCTCTCCTGTGGGCGCCCCTCGAGCACAGCGGGCCACCCACCCGTTATTCGAGGTGATCCCCGAGCAGGAATTCCAGCGCCGCATCAAGCCGGATATGGGGGAGCGCCTGATGGGCGCTCATGGGCAACGGGCGAAAGGCCTGAAAATCAAACCCTTGAGTTTTCCACCACTGCGCAGGCGGGATCTGGGCAGGCACCTCCCCCGGGAAGAGCAGCAAGGGCTCGCCCGAGAGGGTAGTGCCACGAATGGCGGGAAATTCCCGTCCGTCTGCCACCCCCTTGCCCACCTCGGTGGCCTTGATGGCGGCGAGCGCCAGGCATTCGGTCTCTATCCCCTCGAAGCGGGCCTGACCCCGGCCACGGCTCACCAGGTGCTGCAGGAGCGACACCAGAGGTCCGTGCTGCTCCGGCGTGACGTGATCGGCCTTGCTCGCCACAAACAGCAGCTTGTCGATGCGCGGGGCGAACAGGCGGCGCCACCAGTTGCTCTTGCCGTAGGCGAAGCTCTCCATGATGCGGGCGATGGCCTGCTGCATGTCACCAAAGCTCGCGGCACCGGCATTGAGGGGCGCCAGGCAGTCCACCAGCACGATCTGGCGATCAAAGCCTGCAAAGTGCTGCTCATAGAAGCCCTGTACCAGATGCTGCTTGTACTGCTCGAAGCGCTGCTTGAAGGTGGCGTAGAGGGTGCCGTCTTCGGGGGAGTGCGTGGGCATCTCCCATACCCAGGGCACGAATTGCAGCAGCGGCGCACCGGCATACTCGCCGGGCAACACGAAACGCCCGGGCTGGATGAGGTGAAGCCCGAGCGCCTGCTTGCAGGCGTGCAGATAATCGGTATAGCGGGCGGCCAGTTCGCTGGCGGCCCGCTCCTCGAAGGCTTGATCCGCCTGCCAGAGCGGCGTCAACCAGCCTGCCGCCAGGGCTTGCAGCTCGGGACGACGCAGTTGCTCCCGCACCTGCTCGCTCCACTGCTCGTAGTTCAGATCCAGCAGCGGCAAATCCAGCAGCCACTCCCCGGGATAATCCACCAGATCCACATAGAGGGTGGAGATCTCCCCCAAGTGCCGACGCAGCGGATGGCGGGTGCGATAGCGGATCTCGAGGCGTACCTCGGCCACCCCCCGGGTCGGCGCGGGCCAGGCGGGCGGATCGCCAAACAGGGCATCGAGGCCCCGTTCGTAGGGAAAGGTGGGAATGTGGGCGTTTTGCTGGGGCACCCGACGAGCACCGAGGATGCGTCCCTGGCGCTGGGCGTCCCAGAGTGGCAGACGGCCATCGATGGCCGCGTGCTCCAGTTGATTGACCAGCGCCGTGATAAACGCGGTCTTGCCACTGCGAGAGAGGCCGGTGACCGCCAGCCGGATGTGGCGATCCCGGGCCCGGTTCACCGCGTCAACGGCCTTGTGCTGGAGCACCGACCAGGAGTGTTCGAGTTTGTTGCGTATCAAGGCGGGTCTTCTTCTCCTTGTGATCACATCAGAGAGACGGCCGCGAGGCAGTATCCTCGCGGCCCGGCACGATTAGAGCTTGCTGAACTCCCGTTGCAGGGTGAACTCCTTGGAGGTCACCAGCTTCTCGATGCGCTGCACCCTGGGCTCCAGTGCATCCAGCTCCTGGCCGATGCGGGCAAGGGCCTGATGAGGTGTGACGCCTGCCTGCCAGCTGCGCGCCTTCATCCGCACCTCGGCGAACTCGACATCTTCCTGGGAGTAGAGGGTGACCGGCTTCTTGTCGAGCAAGAACCAAGCGGCAATATAGGCGGTGAAGGTGATGAAACCGGCGAAGATGAGACCACTGATGGCCAGCAGCCGCACGATCCAGGTCTCCACCCCGAAGTACTCTGCCAGACCGGCACAGACCCCGGCAATCTTGCCTCGCTGGGGATCCCGGTACAGGTTGCGCCCTTCACGACTGACACTGTTCATACCTTGTTCCTCCAACCGGGGACTTCCGCATCCAGAATCGACTCCAGGGCGCCGACCCGTTCCTGCATCTTCTCGGCACGCACCAGCAAGCCCTGCAGCTGTTCACGCTCACCATCGGCAAGACCGGCGCCAATGCGTCCCTTGGCGCGGTAGTGCAGCACCAGCCAGATGGGGGCCACCACCACCATGAAGACCACCATGGGAACCATCAATACACCCAGCAGATCTTCCATCTGTTACTCTCCCTGTTTCGGTGCCGGATTGTGCTGGCCCAGCTTCTGGCGCATGGCTTCCAGCTCGCGGCTGATCTGGTCGTCCGCTTCCAGCTCGGCAAACTGCTGGGCGAGCGCCTTGTCGGACTGCCCCAGATCGGCGCGGGCTTCCATCTCGTCGATGCGGCGCTCCATGCGCTCGAACTTGCTCACCACGGCCTGACTGTCGCCACGGGCCACCTGGCTTTGCACATTGAGACGGCTGCTGGCGGCTTCGCTGCGAATGGCCATCGCCTTCTGGCGGGCACGGGCGTCTTCCAGCTTGGCTTCCAACTGGCGGATCTCCTCCCCCAGCTTCTCGATGCCGCTGTCCACCGCCTGCTGTTCCCGAGACAGGGCGTCGGCAAGCTCCGCCTGCTTGCTCTTCTCGATGAGGGCGGCCCGGGCCAGATCTTCGCGCCCCTTGGTCAGGGCCAGCTCGGCCTTGCCCTGCCACTCGGCGACCCGCTCCTGATGGCGGCTCACCTGACGGCCGATCTCTTTTTGATTCGCGAGGAAGCGGGCCAGGTTGGAGCGCTCCTTCACCAGTTCATCTTCCATCTCCTGGATGATCAGACGCACCATCTTCTGGGGATCTTCCGCCTTGTCGAGCAGGGCCGTCAGATTGGAATTGATGATGTCGGCCAGGCGAGAAAAAATGCTCATGATTGTACTCCTGTGATAGGCATCGGGTTGTGTCTCCATTGACAATGGCAACTTGTGTGCCAATCTGGAACAATATTTAACTTGTTGATTTATATGGGCACTCAGAATGCAGTTCAAGTCCCGGGGAAACAAGTGATGATTAAAATAACCAACTTTTGGTAAGATTAACCAGATTTTTCAACTCACAGGGGCAGGGATGACCACGGCCACGGAAAGTCTGTTGGGTGAATCCAACGCATTTCTAGAAATCATCGAGCAGGCATCGCGCCTCGCGCCGCTGCGCAAGCCCGTACTCATCATCGGCGAGCGGGGGACCGGCAAGGAGCTCATCGCCCACCGCCTACATTATCTCTCGGATCGCTGGGATCAAAGCTTTGTCACCATCAACTGCGCCACCTTGAGCGAGAGCCTGCTGGAGACCGAGCTGTTTGGCCACGAGGCGGGCTCCTTCACTGGCGCCGCCAAGCGTCATCAGGGGCGCTTCGAGCGGGCCGACGGCGGCACCCTCTTCCTCGACGAGCTGGCCACCACCAGCGCCCGGGTGCAGGAAAAACTGCTGCGGGTCATCGAGTACGGGGAGTTCGAACGGGTGGGCGGTGCCAAGCCCCTCAAGGTGGATGTGCGGCTGGTGTGCGCCACCAACGAGGATCTGCCTGCACTGGCACAGAAAGGACAGTTTCGTCACGACCTGCTGGACCGGCTAGCCTTTGACGTCATCACCCTGCCCCCCCTGCGGGAGCGGCGCGAGGACATCCTGATGCTGGCGGAGCACTTCGCCCACGGCATGACCCGGGAGCTGGGGTATCCGCTCTTTGCCGGCTTCTCGCGCAAGGCGACCCAGTTGCTGCAAGATTATCCTTGGCCGGGCAACGTGCGGGAGCTCAAGAACGTGGTGGAGCGCAGTCTCTATCGCCAGGGCAACCCCCAGCTGCCGCTGGCGGAGCTGGTACTCAATCCCTTTGACTCCCCCTGGCGCCCCCGTGCCCGAGGTGACGCCGCCCCTTCCACGGACGCGCCGACCTCGGCAGAGACAACCCCTACCCTGACCCTGCCGCTGGATCTCAAAGGGGCGGTGGCGGAGTACGAGATTAATTTACTCAAGCAAGCGATGCAGCAATCCCAGTATAATCAGCGCAAAGCAGCCCAGTTGCTGGCCCTGAGCTATCACCAGTTCCGGGGGATGCTGCGCAAATATCAATTGCTGGACGGGGATGACAACAGTGGCAACCAGGAGGCGGGCTGATGCCTGGCACCGGGTCTGTGCGCGCGGATAACGCGGCGCACGTCACCCCTGACGGGAGCGCCTGCCCGGCCGCCCCCCGCAACGCGCCCGCCCCCTGGCGGGCAACTTTGTCTGAAAACATGGTTCCAACATGAGAATGCTCACCCCCCTGCTGCTTGGTCTCCTGGTCCTGGTCAGCGGCTGTCAGAAACGCGATGAAGCCTCCAAAACCGGGCTCATCTATTGTGCCGAAGGGGCACCCCGAACCTTCAACCCGCAGCTTGCCAATTCGGATGCGACCCTGGATGCCAGTGCCCGTCCCATCTACGATCGCCTGCTCGAGGTCAATGCCAACACCCTCGGCATCGAAGGGGGGCTCGCCACCCGCTGGCAAAGCAGCGAGGACGGTCTCTCCTATACCCTGACCCTGCGCAAGGGAGTGACCTTCCACCGTACCCCCTGGTTCAGCCCGACCCGTCACTTCAATGCCGACGACGTCCTGTTCACCTGGCAGCGCCTGCTGGACGAACACCACCCCTTCCACGCCGTCTCCGGCGGCGAGTACCCCTATTTTTACAGCCTGGGGCTCGGCAACCTCATCAAGCGGGTCTACAAGAAGGGGCCCTATGAGGTGGTGTTCGAGCTGAACCGCCCCGATGCCTCCTTCCTCGCCACCCTGGCCAGCGACTACGCCATCGTGCTCTCCGCCGAGTACGGGGAGCAGATGCTAAAGGCCGGCACCCCGGCGCTGCTGGACAGCCGCCCCATCGGCACCGGCCCCTTCAGCTTCAAGGAGTATCGCCACAACGAGTTCGTGCGCTACCTGCGCCACCCCGGCTACTGGGGCGGCGAGGCCAGAATGGAGCAGCTCATCTACGACATCACCCCCAAGTCCTCCAAACGCCTTGCCAAGCTGTTGACCGGCGAGTGCGACGTGATGAGCACCCCCTCTGCCAGCCAGCTGTCGGTGATAGACAAGGACTCCCACCTGGATCTGTCGGTGCAGTCGGGGATGAACGTCGCCTTCCTCGCCCTCAATACCCGCAAGGCCCCGTTCAACAAGGTGCAGGTGCGCCAGGCCCTCGCCAGCGCCATCAATGTGCAGAATCTGCTGCAGGCTGTCTATTTCGAGACCGGCCAGAGCGCCGCCAGCCTGCTGCCGCCCCTCTCCTGGGGCTACAATCCCTCCCTGCCCCAGCGCACGCCGGATCTCAAGCTCGCTCGCCAGTTGCTCAAGGACGCGGGCTACCCCCACGGCTTCGAGATGCAGGTGCTGGTGCAACCCGGCGCCCGTCCCTACAACCCGGACGGCCTCAAGACGGCGCAACTGATGCGCAGCGATTTCGCCAAGATTGGGGTGAGCCTCAAGATAGTGCAGCAGGCCTGGCCGGTCATCGAGACCCGGCTCGCCCATGGACAATATGACAGCCTGCTTTCGGGCTGGATCGCCGACAACGCGGATCCGGACAACTTCTTCCGCCAGTTGCTGAGCTGCGCCGCCGTCGAGCGGGGCAACAACTACAGCCGCTGGTGCAGCCCGGCGTTTGATCAGCTGCTGGACGATGCGGTGACCACCCCGCAGCTCGCCTTCCGCCTGCGCAACTATTACTATGCCCAGTCCTTGCTCAACGAGCAGTTGCCGCTCATTCCCCTGGCCCATGCCCTGAGAACCCAGGTGAATCGCAGCGACATTCAGGGGCTGACCCTGATGCCCTTTGGCGGCACCACCTTCAACCAGGCCCATCGGGAGTGACCATGACAGATAACCACTCCATCGTCGGGCCATCGGCGCACCGTCCCCAGGAGGCATAAGCATGTTTTTCTATATCCTGCGCCGCATCACCCTGCTGGTGATCACCCTCCTGGTGCTGACTCTGGGGGCCTACCTCCTGGAGTTTCGCCTCATCACCCAGGTGCTGGATTTCTGGCACGGCTATCCTGACTTCCTCCAGCGCATCGCCGCCGGGGATTTCGGGCTCTCCAGCGTCTCCGGCCAGCCGGTCCTCGACGAGATCCGTCACTACTTCCCGGCGACCCTGACCCTCTGCCTCGCCGCCTTCGCCATCTCGCTGCTGGTGGGCATCCCCCTGGGCACCCTCGCGGCCCTCTATCAGGGGCGCAGCCCGGATCTCTCCATCATGGCCGCCGGCCTCGTCGGCTATGCCATCCCGGTCTTCTGGCTGGGGCTGCTGATGGTGATGTTCTTCTCCCTGGATCTTGGCTGGCTCCCCTCCTCTGGCCAGATCAGCCTGCTCTACGACGTGCCCTCCATCACCGGGATCGCCATCGTCGATGTGTTGATGAGCCAGGAGCCCTGGCGGGAGGCGGCCCTGCACGACGCCCTGCGCCATCTGGTACTGCCTTCCCTGGTGCTGGCCGTGGTGCCCACCACCGAGGTGATCCGCCACGTGCGCAGCTCCCTCATCGATGTGATGAAGCAGAACTACATCAAGGCCGCCGCCAGCCGCGGGCTCTCCCGCCGCCAGATCGTCTGGCGTCACGGGCTCAAGAACGCCCTGCCCCCCGTGTTGCCGCTGCTGGGGCTGCAACTTGGCAGCGTGCTCACCTCCGCCATGATCACCGAGGTGGTGTTCGACTGGCCCGGCATCGGCCGCTGGCTGGTGAGCAGCATCGCGCTGCAGGACTATGCCGCCATCCGCGGCGCCTTCCTGGTGGTGGCGAGCTTCGTCATCTTCATCAGCGTCAGCACCGATCTGCTGACCACCATCATGTATCCGGCACGGCGTAAAGAACTCTATGCAAGACAAGATTGATTGCGGTCTGTGGATGAACCACGGCGGCCCATGGGCCACCGGCGCACAGGCGTGCCCATCCCCTTGCGACCAGCACGGGAGCCTGCATCATGCACGATAAATCGAACATCTATCCGGAGCTCAAGATCCTCTCCCCCCTGGAGCAGACCTGGGCCTCCTACCGGCGCAACCCGCTGGCCATGGCGGGGCTCTGGTGCTTCGGGCTGCTGCTGCTGGTGACCCTCATCGGTCCCCTGGTGATCCCCTACGGCATCGACGATCAGCACAGCAACCACCTGCTGCTCGCCCCCTCCTGGGCCAACAGCGGCAACATCGATTACTTTCTGGGGACCGACGATCTGGGGCGCGACATCCTCTCCCGTCTGGTGGCCGGGGCCAGACTCACCTTCGGCAACGCCCTGCTGGTGGTGCTCATCGCGCTGGTCATCGGCTCTGCCATCGGCATCCTCGGCGGCATGAGCAAGGGGGTGAAGTCGAGCGTGCTCCATCACCTGCTCGATACCCTGCTCTCCATCCCGTCCCTGCTGCTGGCCATCATCGTCGTGGCCATCCTGGGGCCGGGTCTGTTCAACACCCTGATCGCCATCACGCTCGCGTTGATACCGCCCTTCATCCGGGCGACCTACAACGCGGTCCACGCCGAGATGCAGAAGGAGTACATCATCGCCAGCCGCCTCGACGGCTCTCCGCCCCAGCGGATCATGCGTCTGGCCATCTTGCCGAACATCGTCGAGACCCTGGTGACCCAGACCACCCGCACCCTCTCCGCCGCCATCCTGGACATCTCGGCGGTGGGCTTCCTCGGTCTCGGGGCCCAGTCTCCCCAGCCGGAGTGGGGTGCCATGCTGGCCGACTCGAGCGATCTTATCTATCTGGCCCCCTGGACGGTGACCCTGCCCGGGATGGCCATCCTGTTCAGCGTGCTGGTGACCAACCTGGTGGGCGAAGGCATTCGCGAAGCACTCAAAGAGGGGAACGACTGATGTTGCCAGCCTTGTTATCTATCCCCGCCCCCGGACGCCCTGAGCGACCCGGCTGCGCCCTGAACGGGAGACATTGCTGATGCCCCTGCTCGACATACGCAACCTCACCATCGAAATCGACACCCCCCAGGGCAAGGTCAAGGCGGTGGACAGAGTCAGCCTGACCCTGAACGAGGGGGAGATCCGCGGGCTGGTGGGGGAATCCGGCTCGGGCAAGAGCCTGGTGGCCAAGGTGATCGTTGGCATCCAGAAGGACAACTGGACGGTGCGCGCCGACCGGATGCGCTTCAACGACATGGATCTGCTGACCATGGCGCCCAAGGAGCGGCGCCGCATCATGGGGCGGGAGATAGCGATGATCTTCCAGGACCCTATCAGCTGCCTCGACCCCTCCGAGGAGATAGGCACCCAGCTCGAAGAGGCCATCCCCACCAGCGCCTTCACCGGCAAGTTCTGGCAGCGTTTCCAGTGGCGCAAGAAGCGGGCCATCGCCCTGCTGCACCGGGTTGGGGTCAAGGATCACCGCAAGGTGATGCGGGCCTATCCCCACGAGCTGTCAGACGGCATGTGCCAGAAGGTGATGATCGCCATGGCCATCGCCAACCAGCCGCGCCTGCTGGTGGCGGACGAGCCCACCAGCGCCATGGAGTCCACCACCCACTCCCAGATCCTGCGGTTGCTGGACAAGATGAACAAGCTGGGCAATACCACCATCCTCATCATCAGCAACGACATCGCCGCCATCGCGAACCTGACCGACACCCTCAACATCATGTATTGCGGCCAGATGGTGGAAGTGGGGACCCGGGACCAGATCCTGGAATCCCCTCACCACCCCTATACGGATGCCCTGCTCAAGTCCATCCCGGACTTTGACAAACTGGTGCGCCACAAGTCCCGGCTCGAGACCCTGCCCGGGGTGATACCGCCGCTGCAGCATCTGCCCATCGGCTGCCGCCTCGGCCCACGCTGCCCCTACGCCCAGAAGCAGTGCGTGCAGACACCGCTGATGAGCAAGGTCAAGGGGCATCAGTTCAGTTGCCACTTCCCCCTCAACATGGAAGAACCGAAGAAATGAACCGGCACCAGACCCTGATCCGGGGCACCTGCCCGCCCCGTCAGCCCCTCTATCCGGCGAGCGCACCCAAGGAGACCACGTCGTGACCGAACCTTCCCTGTTGCAGGTCAGGGGCCTGTGCAAGACCTACCAGAACCGCACCGGCCTGTTCAGGCGCCGCGCGGTGGAGGCGATAAAGCCTCTCTCGTTCGATCTCGAGGTGGGCCAGACCCTGGCCATCGTCGGGGAGGCGGGCTCGGGCAAGAGCACCCTTGCCCGCATTCTGGCGGGCATGATTGAACCGAGCGGCGGGGAGATCGCCATCGAGGGGCAACCCATGGTCCACGGCGATTACCAGACCCGCTGCAAGCTGCTGCGGATGATCTTCCAGGATCCCAACACCTCCCTTAACCGGAAAATCCGGGTCGGCCAGATCCTGGAGACCCCCCTTCGCCTCAACACGGCCCTGAGCGAGGAGGAGCGCCGGGAGAAGGTGATCCAGACCCTGCGCATGGTGGGCATGCTGCCCGACCACGCCCTCTTCTATCCCCAGATGCTCTCCGCCGGCCAGCAGCAGCGGGTGGGGCTGGCGCGGGCGCTCATCCTCAATCCCAAGATAGTGGTGGCGGACGAGGCGCTCTCGACCCTGGATATTTCGGTACGCTCCCAGATCATCAACCTGCTGCTGGAGATGCAGGAGACCATGGGGCTGAGCTATGTGCTGGTGGCCAACGATCTGGGGATCGTCAGCCACATCAGCGACGAGGTGCTGGTGATGCACGAAGGGCGTGTGGTGGAGCGCGGCAAGACCTTGCGGGTCTTCGCCGATCCCCAGCACGACGTCACCCGCCGCCTCATTCAGAACTACAACAACGAATACCGCCGCTGATCCCGCGGCGCGTTTCCCCTTGCGCCAGACATAAAAAAACCCGGCCTGATGTCTCATCAGTCGCCGGGGGATTGCGCTCAAAAAAGTGATTGCGTCGCTCGTAGTAGGAACAGGGGAATGGTAGGCAGCCCCCGTCACCTCAACAACTGTCAGATCTGACAGGCAGTCCCCTATGGAACCGGAATTGCGGATCCGGCGAACAGATGAGCTCGGCCTCCAGGCGACCGAAGAAGGCCACCCGCTCGCTGATGTCTTCGTCTGCGAACGTCTGTGCCAGGGCCAGGTAGTCCTGATAGTGACGCGCCTCCGAGCGCAGCAGGGAGACATAGAAGCGGCCAAGCTCCTCGTCCAGATGAGGGGCCAGCCTGGCAAAACGCTCGCAGGATCGCGCTTCGATATAGGCACCGATGATCATCTTGTCCACCACGGCCGCCGGCTCGTAGGTGCGCACATGGGTCAGCAGGCTGCGGGCATAGCGGGAGGCGGTGACGGGACCATAGGGGATGCCCCGTGCGGCCATGATCTCCAGCACCTGCTCGAAGTGGTGCAGCTCCTCCTGGATGAGGCGCACCATGGGGAACAGCAGGGGATTGCGCTCCAGCTCGGCAAACACGCTCCTGTCTGATTCGCCCATGGTGCGCTTGCCGAGGATCTCCGCCTTCTCCGGCAAGGCATCGAGCTCCCGGTAGAAGGTCAGCTTGGGCAGCAGGTGACGCTTCTCCTTGGGCAGGCAGTAGCGGCGCACCAGGCTGTGGGCGGTGAGTGCCGCCTTGTTCTCGCAGTTGGCGTGATCGATAAGCAGGGTCGGCAACTGGGCGGGATCCCGCGCCATTTCCACCCACTCATCCGGGGTCTCGCAATGCAGGAACTGGCGAACGGGGGCTAACAGGTCATCCATCTGAACTCTCATCTGTTGATACGACACGCGGCGCCTGGCGCCGGGGGGCCTATGCTAACGGATCCCGCCCGGCCTGCCCACCGCCATCATGGCTCAGCCCGTCAGACGCCTGAGGGAGTCACGGCGGATCAGGGTGCCGCTGAAGGCGGGCAGTGCGTCCCGGCTCCCCTCCTCCACCATGGTGATCAGGCGGTTGATGGTCTCCTGGATCATCCCGTTCACCGGCATCTTGACGCTCGACAGCGCGGGAATGACGTAAGGGGCCAGGGGGATGTCGTCAAACCCCACCACCGAAACCTCGTCAGGCACCATCACACCGGCTTCGTGCAGCCGTTTGATGGCCCCGATCGCCATGTCATCGTTGCTGGCCACCAGGGCAGTGAAGCGAGCGCCTCGCGCCAGCAAGGTCGAGACGGCGGCCGCGCCACAGGCGGGTGTCCATTTGCCGGGGGCGATCAAGGTCTCCAGCACAGGGATGCCGTGCCGGATCAGCGCCTGCCGGTAGCCAGCCAGGCGCTCGGCGCCGGTGGGGGAATCCGCAGAGCCTGCGATGAAGGCGATCTCCCTGTGCCCCATGGCCACCAGCTTGTCCACCACCGCCTCCGCCGCCGCCTGCTGATCCACATAGACGCAGTGGGCCGGATGGCGGCTCAGACGCCGGTTGAGCACCATGATGGGCTGCTCATGCTGCTCGATGATCTCGTCCATCTCCTCCACCCCAAGAAAGCGCGGATAGATGATGACGCCATCGCAACGGGAATCGAGCAGATACTGGATGGCCTGGCGCTCCTCGTCGGCGCTGTGCTTGCCGTCCGCCAGTATGAGCTGGCGCCCGCGATCCTCGGTCATCCGCGCCACCTGGGAGAGCAGCTCGCCGAAGTAGACACCGTGGTAGAGGGTGTTGGTGACCACCAGTCCCAGGGTCCGGGTGTGCCTGGTCGCCAGCTGCCTCGCCACCAGGTTGGGGCGATAGCCGCACTCCTCGATGGCCTGCTGCACCCGGTCCCGGGTCTCCTGGCTGGTGTAACCATTGCCCGACAACACCCGGGAGACCGTCGCCTTCGACACCCCTGCCCGCCTTGCCACCTCCAGCATCGTCGTCATTGTGTTCTCCCTTGCTCGTAACGGGGCGCAGTGTACTGCACCGCCCCCGGCTTGTCGTCGCACGAATGGCGTGCAGGCCCGAGTTCAGTGATCCCATTCACGGATCCGGACGCTCGCTGCACAAGGTGCTTGTCTCCCGCGCTCAGGCCGCGCACTCTATGTGGAACCGGTTCCACATTCAGTTTCATGCGCGTTCCCGCCCTTCGCGGCGGCGGGGGCGAGCAGGCCCACTTGGTTAAAAGGATCTACCTCGATGTCAAAAAACTATGCGGCTCTGGCCGGTACCGTCATCACCGCACTCGGCGGCGCCGACAACGTCGTCGCCGTGACCCACTGCATGACGCGGCTGCGCTTTGTGCTGGGCGATCCCGCCCGGGTCAATGGCCCTGCCCTCAAGGCGATCACGGGCGTGCTCGGGGTGGTGCAGGCGGACAACCAGTGTCAGGTGATCATCGGCAACACCGTCTCCCACGCCTATCGCGAAGTGCTGGCCCTGCTGCCCCAGGGCGGCGGACAGACTCCGCTTGCGGAGGCTTCCGCTGGCTGGAGCCTGCGCCGCATGGGCGCCGTCATCCTCGACGCCCTGATCGGCACCATGTCCCCCCTCATCCCGGCCATCATCGGCGGCTCCATGCTCAAGCTGCTGGCCATGGTGCTGGAGATGACCGGCGTGCTGGAGAAAGGCTCCTCGACCCTCACCATCCTCACGGTGGCCGGGGATGGGGCCTTCTTCTTCCTGCCCCTGATGGTGGCCGCCTCCGCCGCCGTCAAGTTCAAGACCAACATGTCTCTGGCCATCGCCATCGCAGGCGTGCTGGTGCACCCCAGCTTCATCGAGCTGATGGCCAGAGCCGCCGAAGGGGAGCAGGTGACCTTCGCCCTGGTCCCGGTGACCGCGGTCAAATACACCTACACCGTCATTCCGGCCCTGGTGATGACCTGGTGCCTCTCCTACATCGAGGGCTGGGTCGACCGCATCACCCCGGCGGTCACCAAGAACTTCCTCAAACCCATGCTGATCGTGCTGATCGCGGCGCCGCTGGCCATCCTCTTCATCGGCCCCGTCGGCATCTGGATTGGCACCGCCATCTCCGGCCTGGTCTACACGGTCCACGACTACCTGGGCTGGCTGTCGGTGGCCATCATGGGGGCGCTCTGGCCCCTGCTGGTGATGACCGGCATGCACCGCGTCTTCACCCCGACCATCATCCAGACCATCGCCGAGACCGGCAAGGAAGGCATGGTCATGCCCTCCGAAATCGGCGCCAATCTCTCTCTTGGCGGCTCGTCCCTGGCGGTGGCCTGGCGCACCCGTAACCCGGAACTGCACCAGACGGCGCTCGCGGCGGCTGCCTCCGCCATCATGGCGGGGATCTCCGAACCCGCGCTCTACGGTGTGGCCCTGCGCCTCAAGCGTCCGCTCATCGCGAGCCTCATCAGCGGCTTTGTCTGCGGTGCCGTCGCCGGCATGGCGGGGCTCGCCAGCCACTCCATGGCCGCCCCCGGGCTCTTTACCAGCGTGCAGTTCTTCGATCCGGCCAACCCCATGACCATCGCCTGGGTGTTCGGCGTGATGGCCCTCTCGGTGGTGCTCTCCTTCGTGCTGACCCTGGTGATGGGGTTCGAGGACATCCCGGTCGAGAGCCCGGCCTCCCGCGCCGAGCCCGTGCAACCCGTCGCCACCAGCCAGGCGCAGGCCGGGCTGTGACACCCCATTCAGACATGACAAGAGGTAACCAATGTCGTTAACAAGATTTCCCGAGGGCTTTCTCTGGGGCGGTGCCCTGGCCGCCAATCAGGCGGAGGGCGGCTATCTCGAGGGGGGCAAGGGGCTGACCACGGTGGACATGATCCCCCATGGCCCGCGCCGCATGGCGGTCAAACTCGGCCAGGAGAAGCGCATCACCCTGCAAGATGACGAGTTCTACCCAAGCCACGGAGCCATCGATTTCTATCACCGCTATCGGGAGGACATCGCCCTGATGGCCGAGATGGGCTTCACCGTGTTTCGCACCTCCATCGCCTGGGCCCGTCTCTACCCCAGGGGGGACGAGCGCGAGCCCAATGCCGAGGGCATCGCCTTCTACCGGGCGGTGTTCGAGGAGTGCAGAAAGTACAACATCGAGCCCCTGGTGACCCTGTGCCACTTCGATGTGCCCATGCACCTGGTGACCGAGTACGGCTCCTGGCGCAACCGCCAGATGGTGGAGTTTTTCACCCGCTACGCCCGCACCTGCTTCGAGCAGTTCGACGGCCTGGTGAAGTACTGGCTCACCTTCAACGAGATCAACATCCTGCTGCACAGCCCCTTCTCCGGGGCGGGGCTGGTGTTCGAGCAAGGGGAGCACCAGGATCAGGTGAAGTATCAGGCCGCCCACCACGAGCTGGTGGCCAGCGCCCTGGCGACCCGGATCGCCCACGAGGTGAACCCGGCCAACCAGGTGGGCTGCATGCTGGCGGGGGGCAACTTCTACCCCTACTCCTGCAAGCCCGCCGACGTCTGGACCGCCCTCCAGAAAGATCGGGAGAACCTCCTCTTCATCGACGTGCAGGCCAGGGGCGCCTATCCGGCCTATGCGCAGAGGGTGTTTCGTGACAAGGGGGTCACCCTGGTGAAGGGGCCGGAAGATGACGAGATCCTCAGGCACACCGTGGATTTCGTCTCCTTCAGCTACTACGCCTCCCGCTGCGCCGCCGCCGACATGAATGCGGGCAACACCAGCGAGGCCAACGTGGTCAAGTCCCTGCGCAATCCCCACATCGAGGTGAGCGAGTGGGGCTGGGGCATCGATCCCCTGGGCCTTCGCATCACCCTCAACACCTTGCACGATCGCTACCAGAAGCCCCTCTTCCTGGTGGAAAACGGCCTGGGAGCGGTGGACGAAGTGAACGAGCAAGGGGAGATAGAGGACGACTACCGCATCGACTACCTGCGCGCCCACATCGAGGCCATGGGGGACGCCATCGAGGACGGCGTGCCCCTGATGGGGTACACCAGCTGGGGCTGCATCGATCTCGTCTCCGCCTCCACCGGCGAGATGAGCAAGCGCTACGGCTTCGTCCATGTGGACAGGGACGACGCCGGCCATGGCACCCTGGCCCGCCGGCGCAAGAAGTCGTTCTGGTGGTACAAGAAGGTGATCGCGAGCAACGGGGAGGATCTGGCCTGAGGACCCTTGTGTGGGTTGTCCAGGCGCTGCGCCGAGTGCACGAATACAAGATGGGGGCCTAGACCCCCATCTTTTTTCATCGCGCTGGCAATCTGAAAACGTTTAACTGCCTTCGTTGAAGATCTCGAGGTTGCTGGTCCCTTCCTGCCACTCGCGCACCGCCTTGTTGTCGTCGCTGCGCAGGGCATTGAGGTGGTCCAGATAACCCTGATCCACGTCGGAGGTCACATAGTGACCGTTGAAGACCGAGGTCTCGAAGTGGCGCAGCTCGGGGTTGATCTCCCGCACCGCCTCTTCCAGATCTTCCAGATCCTGGAAGATGAGGCCGTCGGCACCGATAAGCTTGCACACCTCTTCCACTTCACGACCATGGGCAATGAGCTCGTTGGCGGTGGGCATGTCGATGCCGTAGACGTTGGGGAAGCGAATTTCCGGCGCGGCCGAGGCGAAGTAGACCTTGGCGGCCCCCGCTTCACGGGCCATCTGGATGATCTGCTCGGAGGTGGTGCCCCGCACGATGGAGTCGTCCACCAGCAATACCTTCTTGCCCTTGAATTCGGAGCTGATGGCGTTGAGCTTGCGGCGCACCGACTTCTTGCGCTGGGTCTGGCCCGGCATGATGAAGGTACGGCCGATGTAGCGGTTCTTCACGAAGCCCTGACGGTACGGCAGATTCAGGGTGTGGGCGATTTCCAGCGCCACGTCGCAGGAAGTCTCGGGGATGGGGATGACCACGTCCACGTCGAGATCGTCCCACTCCCGTGCGATCTTCTGGCCCAGCTTGCGACCCATGTTGAGGCGGGCGGCATAGACGGAGACCTTGTCGATGAAGGAGTCGGGACGGGCGAAGTAGACGTATTCGAAGATGCAGGGGTTCATCTGCGGGCTCTCCGCACACTGCTCGGAGAAGAGCTGGCCCTGCTCGGTGATGTAGATGGCCTCGCCCGGGGCGACGTCACGCACCGTCTCGAAGCCGATGGCGTCGAGGGCCACGCTCTCGGAGGCGAGCATGTACTCCACCTGCCCCTGCTCGTCGACCCGGCGACCCAGGATCAGCGGGCGAATGCCGTTCGGGTCGCGAAAACCGATGAGACCGTGGCCGATCACCAGAGAGACCACGGCATAGGCGCCGCGGATCTGCTGGTGCACCTTGCGCACCGCCGAGAAGATATCTTCCGGGCGCAGCGCCATCTTGTCGCACAAGTCCAGCTCGTGGGCCAGCACGTTCAACAGCACTTCGGAGTCCGAGGTGGTGTTGATGTGGCGGCGGGCCACCTTGAACTGCTGCTCCTTGAGCTCCTTGGCGTTGGTGAGGTTGCCGTTGTGGGCCAGCACCATGCCGTAGGGGGAGTTCACGTAAAACGGCTGCGCCTCTGCCGCACTGGAGCTGCCTGCGGTGGGATAACGGACGTGTCCGATGCCGATATTCCCTTTCAGGCGCTGCATGTGGCGCACTTCAAACACATCCTTCACCAGACCGTTGGCCTTGCGTTGCCGGAAGTTTCCACTGTCAATGGTCACGATCCCGGCGGCATCCTGTCCCCTGTGCTGCAACACCGTCAAGGCGTCGTAGAGGGCCTGATTGACGGGGGTGGTGCCAACTATACCGACAATACCGCACATGTCTTTGCTACCTCGAAGTCACTGTACCTGTTGAAGAAAACTGGACGAGTTCATCATGAACCCGAAAAACCACTGGATCACCGGCTTGAACTCCGGCACCAGCCTGGACGCCACCCACCAGTCGCTCTGGGAGAGGCTGGTGAAGGTATCCATGAAAAACAGCAGGGCGCTGACGATCAGCACCCCGCGAATGGCGCCAAAACAGACCCCGAGCACCCTGTCTGTGCCGGAAAGCCCGGTCTTTTCCACCAGCAGGCCCACCACGTAGTTCACCACGCTGCCGAGGATCAGGGTCGCCACGAACAGGGCGGCGATGGCCAGACCGTTGCGAACCATGGCATCGGAGAAAGAGGTGAAATAGACGGCGAGATCGGGATAGAAATGGCTGGCAATGAAAAAGGCGACGAACCAGGTGACCAGAGACATGGCCTCCTTGAGAAAGCCGCGCACCAGGCTGATGAGGGCGGAGAAACCGACGATGCCGATGATGGCGTAATCAATCCAGACCATAGAAAAAGATGTCCTGCGAAATTGCGGCGCAGTCTAACAAAAACGATTGCGCAATGCTTGATAAAATTGTGTTACAGGCCCGAAGGGAGCTATCCCTTCCCCTTGCGGCGGGTTTCCCGGGCCCAGAATGCACAACGCCATGGCATGCCATGGCGTTGTCGTCTGCAACGAGCGCTTACCCGATGTGGGTCAGGCCGCCCATATAGGATTGCAGCGCAGCCGGGATGGCGATGCGGCCATCTGCCTGCTGGTAGTTCTCGAGCACGGCCACCAGGGTACGACCCACCGCCAGACCGGAACCATTCAGGGTGTGAATGAGCTGCGGCTTGCCGTCGATGCGCACGCGAGCCTGCATGCGGCGTGCCTGGAAGTCGGTGCAGTTGGAGACGGAGGAGATCTCGCGATAGGTGTTCTGGGCCGGCAGCCACACTTCCAGATCGTAGGTCTTGGCGGCGCAGAAGCCCATGTCACCGGTGGAAAGCGCCATCACGCGATACGGCAGCTCCAGCAGTTGCAGCACCTTCTCGGCGTGACCCACCATCTCTTCCAGGGCATCCCAGGATTTTTCCGGGTGCACCAGTTGCACCATCTCGACCTTGTCGAACTGGTGCATACGGATGAGGCCACGGGTATCACGACCGTAGGAGCCCGCTTCGGAGCGGAAGCAGGGGCTGTGGGCGGTCATCTTGATGGGCAGCTCCTGCTCGTCGAAGATCTCGTCACGGGCCATGTTGGTGAGCGGCACTTCGGAGGTCGGGATGAGGGAGAACTTGCGCACCTTGCCTTCGTCTTCCCCTTCCCCTTCGATGCCGGTATTGAAGAGGTCCTGGGAGAACTTGGGCAGCTGGCCGGTGCCGTACAGGCTGTCCGGGTTGACCAGATAGGGCACGTAGCACTCGGTGTAGCCGTGCTGCAGGGTGTGCAGGTCCAGCATGAACTGGGCCAGGGCGCGGTGCAGACGGGCAATCTGGCCCTTCATCACCACGAAACGGGCACCGGAGAGCTTGACGCCGTTCTTGAAGTCGACCCCCTTGGCCGCCTCACCCAGATCGATGTGATCGCGCACCGGGAAATCGAACTCACGCGGGGTACCCCAGCGGCGGACCTCCACGTTGTCGTTCTCGTCACGGCCCACCGGGGTGGTCTCGCTCGGCAGGTTGGGGATGGCGTCGGCGATCCCCTTGAGCTGGGCCAGCAGGGCCTCCAGCTCGACCTTGCTGGTCTCAAGCTCGTCGTTGATCTTGGTCACCTCGGCCTTGAGGGGGGCAACATCTTCACCACGACGGGCAGCCTCACCGATGGACTTGGAGCGGGCGTTGCGCTCGGCCTGCAGCTCCTGGGTGCGGGACTGCAGATCCTTGCGTTTCTCTTCCAGAACATTGACCGCCGCTACGTCCAGAACGTAGCCACGTGTCGCCAGACGAGCGGCAGCTTCGGTGATGTCGCTGCGCAGATATTTGGGATCCAGCATGGTTTACCTACTTTTTTTAATGGGATCTGGGCCCGGGTCATCGTGACCGGGTTGGGAAACAGATCCGGAAGTTAACATCGGTTGGCGCACCCCTTTGCCTTCGGAATCGGGCCTTCGAAATCAAGAAGATGGTGCAAGGCCAAGACAACCGGGGTCAGACGGGCAGTGTAGCAGACCGCCCCCCCGCCCGAACAGGGACTATTGCGCCCGTTTTTGCCGGAAACCCCCTCCCCTGATGCCCTTGCCGTGCCCTTTTCCGGGCAAGGAACCTGAAGGTCTTTCCTATCGCTTGCGCGGGCTCTGCTTGTCCAGCTCATGCAGATAGTCGAGCTTCTGGGCTATCTGCTTCTCAAGCCCCCGCTCGGTGGGCTGATAGTACTGCTTGCCGGCAAGCTCCGGGGGGAAGTACTGCTCGCCGGCCGCATAGGCCCCCGGCTCGTCGTGGGCGTAGCGATACTCAGCGCCGTAGCCCAGCTCGCTCATCAGCTTGGTAGGGGCATTGCGAAGGTGCGACGGCACCTCGAAGTCCGGCAGGTTCTTGGCGTCGTGAAGCGCCGCCTTCCAGGCGGTGTAGACCGCATTGCTCTTGGGGGCGCAGGCGAGGTAGACGATGGCCTGGGCGATGGCCCGCTCCCCTTCCGCCGGGCCGATGCGATGGAAGCAGTCCCAGGCCGAGAGCGCCACCTGCATGGCACGGGGATCGGCGTTGCCCACGTCTTCCGAGGCAATGGCCAGCAAGCGGCGGGCGATGTAGAGGGGATCGCAGCCGGCGCTCACCATGCGGGCATACCAGTAGAGGGCTGCATCCGGTGCCGAGCCGCGAATGGACTTGTGCACCGCCGAGATGAGGTCGTAGAAGTGATCGCCGCCCTTGTCGAAACGGGCCACGTGCTCCCCCACCACGGCGGCGAGCAGGGTACTGTCGATCACCCGCGCCCCTGAGCTGTCGGCCTCGGCCATGTCGGCCAGGAGCTCCAGATAGTTCAGAGACTTGCGCCCGTCCCCGTCCACGGCTTTCGCCAGCGCCTCCTTGGCCCCGGGGGCAAAGCGCAGGCTAGGGTCATTGAGCCCGCGAGCATCCTGCATCGCCTGATCGATCATGGCGAGGATATCCTGCTCCTCCAGCCTCTTGAGCAGATAGACCCGGGCCCGGGAGAGCAGCGCGTTGTTGAGCTCGAACGAGGGGTTCTCGGTGGTGGCGCCGATGAAGGTGATGGTGCCGTCTTCGATGTGGGGCAGGAAGACATCCTGCTGGCTCTTGTTGAAGCGGTGGACTTCATCCACGAACAGGATGGTGCGCACCCCACGCCAGCCGTTCTCCTTCGCCTTGTCGAGGGCGGCGCGGATCTCCTTGATGCCGGAGGTGACCGCCGAGAGCCGCTCCACCTCCGCCTGGCAGTAGTGGGCAACCAGTTCTGCCAGCGTAGTCTTGCCGGTACCGGGGGGCCCCCAGAGGATCATGGAGTGGCAGTGCCCCGCCAGGATCGCTTTTCGCAGGGGCTTGTCCGGCCCCAGGATATGCTGCTGGCCGATGTACTGCTCGAGGGTTTGCGGCCGCATCCGGGCCGCCAGCGGACGAAAGTCCGAGGAGAAATCCAGGGATAAATTGCTCATCTGCATTGACCTTGCAGCTGACCGGTCGTCCATGACGCCCGGTCAGACGATAACGCCGGTAACGGCTGGCTCATCAACGCTGGTCGTCCAGCTCGACCCCCTTCGGGATCTTGAAGACAAATTCGTTGCCCTTGAGCACCGGCTTGCGGTTGAAGCTGCTCAGGGTGAACTCGCTCCACTGCCCCTGCGCCTCTTTCACGTCGAAGCGGCTGATGTTGTTCTGACGGTCGAAGGTGATGCGAAAGGAGGCGATCAGCTCGTCCTTGTTGCGGCTGGTGACGGTGTAGACATCCCCTTCCTGGGTCACGTCATAGTTCTTCCAGAGGCTGTTGTCGTTGCCCGCGATGAGCACGAAGGGGGTGTTGAGCACCGCATCCTTCATCTTGAGGGCGGTGACCTGCTCGACGAAGGGGTCGTACACCCACACATCCTTGCCATCGGCCACGATCAAACTCTCGTCCGGGGAGGTAGTGTGCCAGTTGAAGCGGTTGGGTCGCTGCACCAGCAGGGAGCCGCTCGCCTTTTGCAGCTCCTTGCCCTTGCTGTCATAGACGGTCTGGGCAAATGTGGCGGAGAAGACATTGACGGAGGAGAGCTTCTCCTTGAGATCGCTGGCCGCATCGGCCCATACCTGGCTGCTGGCGACCAGCAGAATGGAACCCATCAACAGTTGTTTTTTCATCAGGCTCTTCATAGGGAGGTTCTCGATAAAAGGCCACGCCCGCAGAGGGCATGGCCAGGATGATGTGAGGCTTAGTCACGGACCGGCGGCGGTGCCAGCACGTCGCGCTGGCCGTTGCCGCCCGGGGCGCTGACGATGCCCTGGTTTTCCATCTGCTCGATGAGACGGGCCGCCCGGTTGTAACCGATCTTGAACTTGCGCTGCACGCTGGAGGTCGAGCCGCGGCGGGATTCCACCACGAAGGCCACCGCCTCGTCGAACAGGGGATCGAGCTCTTCATCGCCGCCACCGCCGAAGTCGCCACCGCCGCCCTCGCCGTCCGACTCGCCGGAGAGGATCTCGTCGATGTAATCCGGCTCGCCACGCAGTTTCCAGTCCGCCACCACCTTGTGTACCTCGTGGTCATCGACGAAGGCTCCGTGGACACGGGTGGGGTTGGAGGTGCCGGCAGGCATGTAGAGCATGTCACCCATGCCGAGCAGGGATTCGGCGCCCCCCTGGTCCAGGATGGTGCGGGAATCGATCTTGCTCGACACCTGGAAGGAAATACGGGTCGGGATGTTGGCCTTGATGAGGCCGGTAATGACATCCACCGACGGACGCTGGGTCGCGAGGATAAGGTGAATACCGGCCGCCCGCGCCTTCTGGGCGATACGGGCGATAAGCTCCTCCACCTTCTTGCCGACGATCATCATCATGTCGGCGAACTCGTCCACCACCACCACGATGTGGGGCAGTTTTTCCAGCTCCGGCGGCATCTGATCCATGGAGTCGCCCGGACGCCACAGGGGGTCGACCAGGGGATCCCCCGCCTCGATGGCGGCCAGCACCTTGTCGTTGTACCCCTTGAGGTTGCGCACCCCGACCGCGGACATCAGCTTGTAACGACGCTCCATCTCGCCTACGCACCAGCGCAGGGCGTTGGCGGCATCCTTCATGTCGGTGACCACCTCGGTCAGCAGATGCGGAATGCCTTCATAGACCGAGAGCTCCAGCATCTTGGGGTCGATCATGATGAAGCGCAGATCCTCGGGGGAGGATTTGTAGAGCATGGAGATGATCATGGTGTTCACCCCCACCGACTTGCCCGAGCCCGTGGTACCCGCCACCAGCAGGTGGGGCATCTTGGCGAGGTTCACCACCACGGGTTCCCCCGCGATGTCCTGACCCAGCCCCATGGTGAGCGGATTGCGGCTGGCCGCGAACGCCTCGCAGTCGAGGGTTTCCCGCAGGTAGACGGTCTGGCGAACCCGGTTGGGCAGCTCGATCCCGACGAACGTCTTGCCCGGGATCACTTCCACCACCCGCACGCTGCTGGCAGAGAGAGAACGGGCGAGATCCCGGGAGAGGTTGGTGATCTTGCTCGCCTTCATGCCCGGCGCCAGGTCCAGCTCGAAGCGGGTAATGACGGGACCGGGATAGACGCCCACCACCTTGGCCTGCACGTTGTAATCGGCGAGCTTCGCCTCCACCAGCCGGCCCATGCGCTCCAGCTCGTCCTTGCTCATCATCTGGGTCTTGGCGGGCGGCCTGTCCAGCAGATCGATGCTCGGCAAAGGGGCCAGACCGGGCTGGGGACGGCGCTTGGCTTTCACCGGCGCCGCGGCAACGGGAGCATCGGGTTCGTCATCCCCCTCCGCCCAGGGCAAGTCGAGGTCATCTTCTTCCTGGCGCACGGCGGGACGCGGACGGCCATTGGCCACGCGCTTGCCCTTGGCGGCAGGCGCCGGAGCCTCGTCCTCTTCGTCGTCAAACTGTGGATCGAACTGGAAGGTGTCTTCGTCAAGCTCCGGCAGCCATTCGTCAGCTTTTGTCTTTTGAGCGCAATTCTTCGCCTTGGGGTTGCGTGTCCAGCTGCCGTGGGGGTCTTCGTCATCCTCTTCCTGATCGAAGCTGCCCACGCCTTCCAGCAGGGGATCCGGCCCCTCATAGCGGGGCTGGCGCCAGCCACCGGTGAGCCAGCGGCCCAGGGTGGTGGGGAAATGGTAGATGGCGCTGACTGAGCCGGTGCAGGCGGCACCGATGCGCTCGACGATGGTGAGCCAGGACCAGCCGGTAAAGAGGGTGATGCCGGTGGCCACGAAGCAGAGCAGCATCAGGTTTGCCCCCACGCCGCCAAAGAGCGGCACCACGGCTGAGGCGATCACATCCCCCACCAGGCCGCCGGCGGAAAAGTTCTGCAAGTCGTTGAAGTTCATGCTGGCGATGGCGGACATGCCAAGCACCGTCAGCACGAAGCCGATGATCCGTACCGACAGGGTGAGGTAATCCACTTCCAGCAGCTTGCTCGGGCGCCAGAACAGGCTCCAGCCAAGCAGCACCACCAGAGGGGGCACCAGATAGGAGAAGGCCCCGAAGGTAAACATGGTGATGTCGGCGAGCCAGGCACCGGCGCTGCCCGCGAGGTTTTTCACCTCCCCTTGCCAGGAGGTTTGCGACCAGCCGGGATCGGCGGGATGGTAGGTCAGCAGGGCAAGCAAAAGATAGGCAGCCATCAGGGTGATGGCGATCAAGACGGCCTCGAAGATCCGTTGTGTACCTGATAAAGGAGTAAACAGCTTTTTATCGGCCAAACTCCGGCTCCTTTGTGAAAACATGAATGCGGGGATAGGGGGCCTAGTATCCCTGAAAAGCCCACCGATTGTCAGCCAGTGCCTGAGGGCGAGCCTGAAACTCTCTATAAGAAGAAACGAGCGGACCGGCCGCTCGTTTCTGACTATCGTGACTCGTCATGGAACTTGCAAGTCACAGCACAACCCCGCTTATCGGGTGCTGATCACCAGACGACTGCTCTGTTTGACCTCTTCCATCACCACGTAGGTGCGGGTGTCGTTCACGCCCGGCAGACGCAGCAGGGTTTCACCCAGCAGGCGGCGGTAAGCGGACATGTCGCTGACGCGGGTCTTGAGCAGATAGTCGAAATCACCGGACACCAGATGACATTCCTGGATCTCTTCGAGCACCTGAACAGCCTTGTTGAACTGCTCGAACACATCGGGGGCGCCACGATTGAGGGTAATTTCCACGAACACCAGCAGAGACGCGTCCAGATAATGAGGGTTCAGAATGGCGGCATATCCTTCGATATACCCTTGTCGCTCTAGGCGACGAACCCGTTCCAGACACGGTGTGGGACTCAGGCCAACTCGTTTGGACAACTCAACGTTCGAAATCCTGCCATCCTTTTGCAGTTCATTCAGAATGTTGCGGTCAATCCTGTCCAAATCCTTTAGCCGACTCTTAGCTTCCATCATTTAATTCCATCCTTTGGCTATTTTTTGGTAAGAATCACCAGTCATTTTATAATAATGGTCACAAATCCTGTCAATACCTGAATATACTAGGCGCAAATGTCGCTTAACATCTAGGCAACATAAACCACCAATCGATAGACGAGGGATAGCATGATTATCGGTGTACCTAAGGAAATAAAAAACCATGAATATCGCGTAGGCATGGTTCCGGCCAGTGTACGTGAACTGACAGCACGAAACCATACTGTTTTCGTCCAAAGCGGCGCAGGAAATGGCATTGGGTTCAGTGACGCAGATTATCTGGCTGCCGGAGCCGAGATCCTGGCCTCCGCTGCCGAAGTTTTCGCCAAGGCGGAGATGATCGTCAAGGTCAAGGAACCCCAGGCAGTGGAACGGGCCATGCTGCGTCCCGGCCAGACCCTCTTTACCTATCTGCATCTGGCGCCGGACCTGGCCCAGACCCAGGATCTCATCGACAGTGGTGCCGTCTGCATCGCCTATGAAACCGTCACGGACGGTCGTGGCGGTCTGCCCCTGCTGGCCCCCATGTCGGAAGTGGCCGGACGCATGTCTATTCAGGCCGGTGCCCAGGCACTGGAGAAATCCCGTGGCGGCAGCGGCGTGCTGCTCGGCGGTGTGCCCGGTGTGGAACCGGCCAAGGTGGTGATCATCGGTGGTGGTGTGGTGGGCTCCAACGCAGCCCGCATGGCCGTCGGCCTGCGTGCCGACGTCACCATCCTCGACAACAACGTCGATACCCTGCGCCGTCTCGACAGCGAGTTCCAAGGGGCTGCCAAGGTGGTCTACTCCAACCGCGAGACCCTGGAGCGCCATCTGCTGGCGGCGGACCTGGTCATCGGCGGCGTGCTGGTGCCTGGCGCCACTGCGCCAAAACTTGTCAGCCGTGACCACATTGCTCGCATGAAACCCGGTGCAGCCATCGTGGACGTGGCCATCGACCAGGGCGGCTGTGTCGAGACCTCCCATGCCACCACCCACGAAGATCCCACCTTCATCGTCGACGAGGTGGTGCACTACTGCGTGGCCAACATGCCGGGTGCCGTGGCGCGGACCTCCACCGTGGCCCTGAACAACGCCACCCTCCCCTTCATCATCAAGCTGGCCGAACAGGGCTATCGCAACGCTCTGCTCGCCGATCCCCACCTGTTGCACGGCCTGAACGTGATGGCGGGCAAAATCACCTGCAAGGAGGTTGCCGTGGCCCACAACCTGGCTTACACGGATCCCCTGACCCTGCTGAACTGATCGCGTCCCTGCAAAGGGAGGTAGATGAGTGAAAATCCGCCCGCGATGGGCGGTTTTTTTATGCCTGCCATCCCCGGCTCACCCCTCTTGTTGGCGATTGCCCCAATCGATGCGCTGGCCTTTGACCACGGATCACGAATTACCTACAATCGCGCAAACTCATCACGTCTCGGAAATCACATCATGAGCCAAGTCACTCACAGCAAACTGCTGATCCTGGGATCCGGTCCGGCAGGTTACACTGCGGCCGTCTATGCCGCTCGCGCCAACCTCAATCCCCTGCTCATCACCGGCATGCAGCAAGGTGGTCAGCTGACCACCACCACCGAAGTGGAAAACTGGCCAGGGGACGCGGAAGGGCTGACCGGCCCGGCCCTGATGGAGCGCATGAAAGAGCATGCAGAGAAGTTCGATACCCGCATCCTCTTTGATCACATCAATGAAGTGACGCTGACCGAGCGTCCCTTCCGCCTCAAGGGCGACAACGGTGAATACACCTGCGATGCGCTGATCCTCGCCACCGGCGCCTCCGCCAAATACCTGGGTCTGCCCTCCGAAGAGGCCTTCAAGGGCCGCGGCGTCTCCGCCTGCGCCACCTGTGACGGCTTCTTCTACCGCAATCAGGAAGTGGCCGTGGTCGGCGGCGGCAACACCGCCGTGGAAGAGGCACTCTATCTGGCCAACATCGCCAAGAAGGTGCACCTCATCCATCGCCGCGACGAGTTCCGCGCCGAGAAGATCCTGATCAAGCGCCTCAACGACAAGGTCGAGAGCGGCAATATCGTCCTGCACACCCATCAGACCCTGGACGAAGTACTGGGTGACGACATGGGCGTCACCGGCGTGCGCCTGCGCAGCACCCGGGATGACACCACCTCCGAGCTGCCGCTGATGGGGGTCTTCATCGCCATCGGTCACCAGCCCAACACCCAGATCTTCGAAGGGCAGCTGGCGATGGAAAACGGCTATCTGAAAGTGCGTGGCGGACTGGAAGGGTTCGCAACCCAGACCAGTATCCCGGGCGTGTTCGCCGCCGGCGACGTGGCCGACCACGTCTACCGCCAGGCGATCACCTCCGCAGGAACCGGCTGCATGGCCGCCCTCGATGCAGAGCGATATCTGGACGCACAATAATCGGAAGGATATAAAGGGCATGCCAGTTGGCATGCCCTTTTTTATTGCAAGGAGCAGGATGAAACGAAAAATAATGATAGTGGAAGACAGCCTGACGGTACGCCGTATGCTGACCCAGGCCATTGCGCAGCAGACCGGACTGGAAATCGACGCGTTCGATACCCTTGAAGGGGCTCGCGATTGCCATGGGGAAGATTATGTGGTCGCCCTGGTGGATCTCACCCTGCCGGACGCCCCCGGCGGAGAGGCTGTCAACGTGCTGAGGGAGCGTGGGTTGCCGGTGGTGATCCTGACGGCTGACATCAGCGAAGAGAAGCGGGAAGCCTGGCTGGAGGCCGGGGTGCTGGACTATGTGATGAAGGATTCACGTCACTCCCTGCAATATGCCGTCGGTCTGGTGCACCGCCTCTACCTCAACCAGGCCATCGAAGTCTTGGTGGTCGACGATTCACGCACCTCCCGTCACCGTACCGCGGCCCAGTTGCGCAAGCAGTTGTTGCAGGTGCACGAGGCCAATTCAGCCCGCGATGCGCTGGCACAGCTTGAGCAGCACCCCGCCATTCGCCTGATGCTGGTGGACTACTACATGCCGGAGATCGATGGCATCAGCCTGGTGCGAATGCTGCGCGAGCGCTACAGCAAGCAGCAGCTCGCCATCATCGGCATCTCGGTGTCGGACAAGCACGGCCTCTCGGCACGCTACCTCAAGCAAGGGGCGAATGATTTTCTCAATCAGCCCTTTGAACCCGAGGAGCTGCAGTGCCGGGTCAGCCACAACCTGGAGGCCCTTGAGCAGTTCAACAACATCCAGGAATCGGCCAACCGAGACTACCTGACCGGGCTTTACAACAGACGCTATTGGTTCAACGAGGGTCAAAAGTGGTTCGAGGAGCATCAGCGCCATCAGGCGCAGCTCTCCCTGTGCGTGCTCGACGTGGATCACTTCAAGCAGGTCAATGATCACTGGGGGCACGCCATCGGCGATCAGCTGCTCTGTCATCTGGCCAGGCTGCTCACCCAGTTCTTCCCGGATGCCATGATAGCCCGATTCGGTGGTGAAGAATTTGCCCTGATGGTGCCACACTGCCCCGTTCCCGTGCTGCTCAAGCGACTGGAAGGGCTTCGTCTGCAAATGCGTCAGCAACCGCTGTCGCGGGAGATATCGCTCTTTGTACGCGCCAGTTTCGGCGTCATCAATGTCGGGCGGCTCTCCATGGACGAGGCGCTGAGCGAGGCAGATCGCCAGTTGTATCAGGCAAAGAATACCGGGCGAGACAAGATAGTCTGTCAGGACGTCTGAGCAAGCATCAGCAGAGGCACTCCGTGTAGTACCGCCCGGCGCCCCTTGTGTGGCGGCCGCCGGGTCAATCCCTTCTTCACCGTTCAATAGGTCTTGTCGACCCGCACTCCATCGTTGAAATAGAGGATGCGTACCTTGTCGCCCTGCGCAAAGACCATGGCCGGATCGTAATCCTGGATCACGTTGATGAGCCCATTCTGCTCGTTGCGGATCAGCAGCTCCACCAACTTGTTCTCCACCACGCTGCCCCCTGACTGAAACTGCTGCACCGCCGCCGCTCCCGCCAGCGCCCCGACCGCTGTGGCAATTTCCCGCCCGTGCCCACCGCCAAACTGGTTGCCGAGCAGCCCGCCAAGCACGGCCCCTCCCAGGGTTTTCCAGCCGGAATGCTCTGATTCCACCATCTGGCGCTGGGTGATGTTGCGCACCGCATCCACCTGGCCGAAGACCACCTGCTCCACCGGACGCGCCGTGTTGCGTTCATACACCGCACTCCAGGCCGGCGCCGTGACAAAGCCAAGCAAGCTGGATACTATCAGGATAATGGCCTTCATCTATGAACCTCTGCCTTATGTCTCGCTATCTTACCGAACTGGATGATGAGCTGTGCTGGTTTCCCTCCCCCAGCCATGCGCTGGAAGAGCCCAACGGGCTGCTCGCGATTGGGGGAGATCTCTCCCCCGCTCGATTGCTGGCAGCTTACCACAGCGGGATCTTTCCGTGGAATGAACCCCATCAGCCACTGCTGTGGTGGTCACCGGACCCCAGGGGAGTCATCGTGCCCGAGGAACTCCACATCGGCCGCAGCCTGCAGAAGTGTTTGCGCCGCACCCCCTTCGAGATTTACATCAATCGCGCCTTTGATGACGTCATTGCAGCCTGCGCCGCCCCCCGTCGCACCGCCAGCGGCACCTGGATAAGTGCCCCCATGATCGACGCCTATCGGCGCCTTCATCGCCTCGGTCATGCCCACTCCATCGAGATCTGGCAGGATGATCAGTTGCAGGCAGGTCTCTATGGCCTCTCCCTAGGCCGACTCTTTTGTGGTGAATCCATGTTCAGCCGCATCGACAATGGCGCCAAACTGGCCATGGTGGCCCTCTGCCGCCACTTTGCAGGGCACGGCGGTGCCCTCATCGACTGCCAGATGCAAAACGACTTTCTGGCCACGCTGGGCGTCCAGGAGTGGCCAAGGCAGCGCTTTCTGACCACCCTGGCCACCCTGACCCGGCAACCGTTGCAAGAGGGATGCTGGCAACCGAGGAGAATCAGCCTATGAGTGAAGAAGTGATCCTCAAGGTCGGGCTGACCCCCAGGCACCCGTGCAGCTACCTCGGTCACGAGCAGGAGCAGTTGCTGGTCCTGATGGACCATGAACTGCTCAACGCCGCCGGGTACGAACGGCTGCTGACGGCAGGATTCCGGCGCAGTGGCAACGACATCTATCGTCCTCACTGCCCCGCCTGCAGCGCCTGCCAATCCTTGCGCATACACAGTGAACGCTTCATCCCGAGTCGTGGGCAGAAACGCATCCGCCAGTTGAACCGGGATCTCGAACTCGTGCTGAGCTATGACGACAAGCCCGAGTATTACCAGCTCTATGAACGCTATATCCGTGAGCGTCATCGGGATGGCAGCATGTACCCACCGAGCCGGACTCAATACAAGGGGTTCCTGCACTGCGACTGGATGCCCCCCCTTTATCTGGAGATACGCAAGGAGGGACGCCTCATCGGCGTGGCCACCACGGACCTGCTTCCCCACTCTCTGAGCGCCATGTACACCTTCTTCGACCCCGACTATGCCGATCGGTCGCTCGGCACCTTCGCCATCCTGAGCCAGTTGGAACTGGCCAGACGTACCGGTCGTCAGTGGCTCTATCTGGGGTATCTGGTGGAGGAGTGCCGCAAGATGAATTACAAGCGCCAATACCTGCCCCATGAGCTGCTGGTCCAGGGAGAATGGAAAAAAATCGACACCAAGCCCGAGTAAACTTTACACATAGCCTTAAATCCGGCATGATCCAGCGGTTTTTTGTTGTGGCTTATCAAGAGGATTCAATGGCTAAAGAAGACAGTATTGAGATGCAGGGTACCATTCTCGAAACCTTGCCCAATACCATGTTCCGTGTGGAACTGGAAAATGGTCACGTGGTTATCGCTCATATTTCCGGCAAGATGCGCAAAAACTACATCCGTATCCTGACTGGGGACAAAGTAACGGTGGCTCTGACTCCGTACGATCTCTCCAAGGGACGTATTGTTTTCCGCTCTCGCTAAGCCAGGAATTCAGCAAAAAACCCCAGCCTCTCGGTTGGGGTTTTTTGTCATTTCCGGCCTTGCTCACAGTCAGTGAGAGACAGCTTCAACGTTGACCTGAAAATCAAAGCTGAGGCTGTTGTTCACCAGCTCAACCTTCACAATACCGCCATCGACCAGGGAACCGAACAGGATCTCGTTGGCCAGGGGCTTCTTGAGGTGCTCCTGAATGACCCGGCCCATGGGTCTTGCTCCCATTGCCCTGTCATAACCTTTCTCTGCCAACCAGTGGCGCGCCTCTTCAGACACCTCCAGTGAAACGCCCTTGGCATCCAGCTGAACCTGCAGCTCGACGATGAACTTGTCGACCACCTGATGGATCACTCCCATGTCGAGATGGTTGAACCAGATGGTGTGATCGAGCCGGTTGCGGAACTCCGGACTGAACGTCTTGTTGATCACCGCCATGGCATCGTGGCTCATGTCCTGCTGCTGGAAGCCGATGGACTTGCGCTGGGTTTCCTGAACCCCTGCGTTGGTGGTCATCACCAGGATCACATTGCGAAAATCTGCCTTGCGCCCGTTGTTGTCCGTCAGGGTACCGTTGTCCATCACCTGCAGCAGCAAGTTGAAGACATCCGGGTGCGCCTTCTCGATCTCGTCAAGCAGCACGACGGAGTGCGGATGCTTGAGGACGGAGTCGGTCAACAGCCCTCCCTGCTCGAATCCCACGTAACCGGGAGGAGCCCCTATCAACCGGGACACGGTATGGCGTTCCATGTATTCCGACATGTCAAATCGCAATACCTCGACCCCGAGCGCCTTGCCAAGTTGCTGGGTCACTTCGGTCTTGCCCACCCCGGTCGGGCCGGCAAACAGGAAGCAGCCCACAGGTCGGCGTTCGTTGCCAAGCCCTGAACGTGACAACCGAATGGCATCGGTCAGCACCTCGATGGCCTTGTCCTGCCCGAACACCACCATCTTGAGATTACGCTCCAGATTCTTCAGCACTTCCTTGTCGGAGGAGGAGACAGATTTCTCGGGAATACGGGCAATCTTGGCAACAATGGCTTCGATTTCCGGCACATTGATCACCTTCTTGCGCTTGCTGACGGGCAAGAGGCGTTGCCCTGCCCCCGCTTCGTCGATGACGTCGATGGCCTTGTCAGGCAGATGGCGATCATTGATGTACTTGGCGGAAAGCTCCACCGCCGCCCGGATCGCCTTGACGGTGTAACGCACGCCATGGTGAGACTCATAACGGCTCTTGAGTCCCATCAGAATGCGAGTGGTGTCGTCTACTGTGGGTTCGACGATGTCGATCTTCTGGAAGCGGCGAGCAAGGGCCCTGTCCTTCTCGAAGATCTGGGCATATTCTTGGTAGGTGGTGGAGCCCACGCAGCGCAGCAAACCATTGGAGAGCAGCGGCTTGATGAGGTTGGCCGCATCCAGCTGCCCACCGGAAGCCGCACCAGCGCCAATGATGGTGTGGATCTCGTCGATGAAGAGGATGGCCCCCTCCTGACGTTCGATCTGCTTGAGCAGCACCTTGAGGCGCTTCTCGAAGTCACCACGATACTTGGTGCCCGCCAGCAGGGAGCCCATGTCCAGGGAGTAGATGGTGCTACCCGCAATCACCTCGGGCACATCCCCCTTGACGATACGGTAGGCAAGCCCTTCGGCGATGGCGGTCTTGCCCACGCCGGCTTCCCCGACCAGCAAGGGGTTGTTCTTGCGGCGGCGGCACAATACCTGAATGGTGCGATTGAGCTCCTGATCACGGCCGATGAGCGGATCGATGCGCCCCTCCAGCACCAGCTGGTTGAGGTTGGTGGCAAAGCTTTCTATCTGGGCAGAGGATACCTCGTCATCAGATTCCGCATTGTTGCCACCACTCTCGGGCTTGTTGTCCTTGCGCACCCCGTGGGACAGGAAGTTCACCACATCCAGGCGGCTTATTTCGGCTTTTTTCAGGAAGTAGGCGGCCTGGGACTCTTGTTCGCTGAAGATGGCGACCAGGACATTGGCACCGCTCACCTCGGTATTGCCGGACGACTGGACATGGAAGACGGCACGTTGCAGCACGCGCTGGAAGCCCAGCGTCGGCTGGGTTTCCCTGTCTTCGTCGTCACGGGGGATGAGCGGGGTCGTTTGATTGATGAAGGCGCGGATCTCTTTGCGCATCTGTTCCACATCCGCACCACATGAACTCAGCGCCTCATGGGCTGAGCTGTTATCCAGCAGGGCCAACAACAGGTGCTCGACGGTCATGAATTCGTGGCGCTCGTCACGGGCCAGCTTGAAAGCCTCGTTCAGCGTCTTTTCTAGATCTTTGTTCAACATAGGCACCTCCCCTCAGTACAGCAACAATGCGGTGTCGTTATCGCCATCAAGTCATCAGATTCAAGCCTTTTCCATGGTACATAGCAGTGGATGTTCGTTGTTACGTGAATAGGTGTTGACCTGGACCACTTTGGTCTCGGCAATCTCGGCGGTAAATGTGCCGCAGACTCCCTTACCACTATAATGCACGCTCAGCATCACCTGAGTGGCCTTCTCCAGATCCATACCAAAGAACCTTTGCAGCACCTCCACCACGAACTCCATCGGTGTGTAGTCGTCGTTGTTCAGGACGACCTTGTACATGGGTGGCGGTTGCAGCTTCGTTTTCTCTGCCTCTGCAATCTCTTCATTAGCAAAGAGTTCTTTCTGCTTGCTCATAGTTGCGCTTTGGTACCTCTAGATTACTACCGTGTCGCTCAAGATTGTCAATAGACTTGTTAACCAGATCACATCGGTTGTTAACAACTTCTTGACTCGCTTAAAAGTTGGACTAGATTGGTTACTTGCTAATCGGCGCCCGTCTGCTACGGGGTCATGCCCTAGTTATATAAGGCTGGCGCAGGTTACTCAACGACTTCAGGGTAATCAATAAAAGGATGTAGATGTATGGCAACCGGAACAGTCAAGTGGTTCAACAACGCAAAAGGATTTGGGTTTATCTGTCCGGAAGGCGGTGGTGAAGACATCTTCGCTCACTACTCCACGATTCAAATGGAAGGTTACAAGACCTTGAAAGCAGGTCAGGCAGTCAACTTTGAACTGCAGCAGGGGCCGAAAGGAAATCATGCCTCTGTCATCGTGCCAAACGAAGCACAGAACATCTAAGAGTCAAACTGGATAAATTAAAAAGCGGCATCCCAAGGGATGCCGCTTTTTTATGGACAGGCACGAAGAGGGGATCAAGAAAGGCAAGGCCTTCCTTGTTCCCTGCTGCAGCTACCTCAGCGGGCCAGCAGGATGTTCAGCATGCGACGCAGCGGCTCGGCGGCGCCCCACAGCAACTGGTCACCCACGGTAAAGGCGGCCAGGTATTCCGGGCCCATGTTGAGCTTGCGCAGACGACCGACCGGGATGCTGAGGGTGCCGGTGACGGCAGCCGGGGTCAGCTCGCGGGCAGTGATGTCGCGATCGTTGGGGATCACCTTGACCCAGTCGTTGTGGGCAGCCAGCAGGGCTTCGATCTCGGCCAGCGGCACATCTTTTTTCAGCTTGATGGTGAAGGCCTGGCTGTGGCAGCGCAGGGCCCCGATCCGCACGCACAGACCATCCACCGGGATAGCGGCGTTTTCGATACCCAGGATCTTGTTGGTCTCGGCCTGGCCCTTCCACTCTTCACGGCTCTGGCCGTTGTCGAGCTTGGTGTCGATCCAGGGAATGAGGCCACCGGCCAGCGGCACACCGAAATTGTCCACCGGCAGGGTGCCGGAGCGGGTCTTCTCGGTGATCTTGCGCTCGATGTCGAGGATGGCGGAGGCGGGATCCGCCAGCTCCACCGCCACTTCATCCCGCAGCATGCCCATCTGGGTGACCAGCTCGCGCATGTGGCGGGCACCACCACCGGAGGCCGCCTGATAGGTGGCCACGCTCACCCACTCCACCAGATCGGCCTTGAACAGGCCACCCAGGGCCAGCAGCATCAGGCTGACGGTGCAGTTGCCGCCAACGAAGGTCTTGATGCCGTTGTTCAGGGCGTGTTCGATGACGTCGCCGTTGACCGGATCTAGGATGATGACCGCGTCCTTCTCCATGCGCAGGGAGGAGGCGGCGTCAATCCAGTAGCCCTGCCAGCCGGCGGCTTTCAGGCGCGGATAGACATCCTTGGTGTAGTCGCCGCCCTGGGCGGTGATGATGACGTCCTGCGCGGCCAGCGCCTCGAGATCGAAGGCGTCCTGCAGGGTGCCGGCATCGACGCCAAAATTGGGGGCGGCCTCACCGGCCTGGGAGGTGGTGAAGAAGGTGGGTTGAATGCGGGCAAAATCCTTCTCTTCCTGCATCCGGCTCATCAACACCGAACCCACCATGCCACGCCAACCGACCAAACCTACTTTTTTCATAATGTCCTACCCTGGATAGCTGCTTATAGAAATCGTGTGTGGTACCCGTGACCCCCTGCCTTGGCGCCAGCCGTTTACAAGGGATTCACAATATATGAGTTGCAAAAAATGCGTCTGTCCACATTACGGATTGTGACGGCGGGCGCAAGTCGAATTGCGCAATATTCTGTGCCATTCGCTGCAATATCCGTCGGCCTGGCCGACCTGCGGGCAGCCGGTTGGCATCCTGCCTTCAGTTGGGGCATCATTGAGACCGACCGGCAGCCCCGCTGCCCCTCGGGGACGGCCCCGAGGCCTCCTGATACGCAGGGACGACCCTGCTTCCTGCGGAATCTGCCTTATGTCCTGGTTGCTCCTGCTGTTGGCCGGCCTGTTCGAGGTCGCCTGGGCCATCGGCCTCAAATACACCGACGGTTTCAGCCGTCCCCTCCCCACCCTGCTGACCCTGATCGCCATGGGGGTGAGCGTGCTGCTGCTCGCCATGGCGGTCAAACAGTTGCCCCTTGGTACCGCCTATGCGGTCTGGACCGGCATCGGCGCGGTCGGCACCGTGCTGATGGGGATCTGGCTGTTCAACGAACCGGCCACCCTGGCCCGGGTGCTCTGCCTGCTGCTCATCATCGTCGGCATTCTGGGTCTGAAATTCATCGGTTAGGCGCGCTGAAAGGGCCGGGTACACCGGCCCCGACGTGGCAAGCTCCTGGGGACGATGTCAGCCCGGCGTGTTGCCGTGTTCCTCTGCTTGCTGATGTATTCGCAGGCGGTGGGTAAAGGCGGGCGGCACAGACGTGGCATGGCGAGCAAGATCCGCCCCATGACCGCCCGGGCGAACATGGGGCGCCTCCTTTTATCTTTTCGTCTGCTCCTTCAATCACTCCACCAGCGTCTGCTCGATGCGGGCCCCAGGCATCATCTGCGTGAGACCGGCAATCAGCCTGTCGCCGGCCTCCCACAAGGCCGTGCGCGGCATCGGCGGCAGACACTCCAGAATGAACCACATCCGGGGGGAAGAGAGGCTCAGGCGAGTGCGGATCCCCTGGCGCCAGTTCCAGCGGCGACAGGTGACGCCGAGATCGTCCCGCCACACCACCTCTCCGGGAGCCGGTGCCTCTTGGGTTGGCAGCCCTTCTTTGAGGGTGTCAAAGCATTCGCTGCCATCGGCAATCACCAGGCGCGGCGCTCCCACATAGGCCGCCAGATCCTCCCCGCCCACGGGAATGGCATACTCGATGCTGATGGCGTTGTAGAGATCCACCACGGGATCGATGGCGGGCAAGACGCCATCGCGCAGCACCCGCTTGCGCAGTGCCTGGGCCGAGCAGGGCGTGCGGGCAGGCTTGGCGCCAAACCCCTTGAACACCTGATCCCAGGCGGCCAGATGTTCAAGGGCCCAGGGGGCCTCGTCGGTGCCAAGGGCCGCACATGCCCGGGCCAGGGCCCGCTCCCCCACCAGAGTGTCAATCACGGGGGCGGCTTCCACCACGATGCTGAGGGCACAAAAGCCCGGCGCCAACCTGGCTATCTCGGGGTCGATACGGGGGATCATCGGGAACATTCAGCACTCCTGGTCAAGGCTCATCAAGACGGGGGGGGAACGGGCACGGGCGCTCCCCTCTTTTCCTCCCCCCACCAATGGTTGACGCCATGATGAAGGGCACAGGGTCATAATAAAATTTACTTTATCTTAATTATGTTAAGTAAAACTGATGATCCAACCCTCTTTCCCATGAAAAATCACCGCCCCGCAGCGCACCGCCCGGCCCCACTACCACACCCCGCCCCTCCAATGCAGACCTGGGCAAGCCCACACCATTGCCCTGGCCGCTTTCCCCGTCACTCATGCTATTATCTGCGTCCAAACATGAGCCCATAAAATCAGGACATTGTGATGACCGACCACACTTTTATTCCCGGCAAGGACGCAGCGCTGGAAGACTCCATCGAACGCTTCCAGACCAAGCTGCAAGCCCTGGGGTTTGATATCGAAGAGGCCTCCTGGCTCAACCCCGTGCCCAACGTCTGGTCCGTGCACATCCGGGACAAGGAGTGCGCCCTCTGCTTCACCAACGGCAAAGGTGCCAGCAAGAAGGCGGCGCTCGCCTCCGCCCTTGGCGAGTATTTCGAGCGTCTCTCCACCAACTACTTCTTCGCCGACTTCTACCTGGGCGAGCAGGTCGCCAATGGCGACTTCGTCCACTACCCGAACGAGAAGTGGTTCCCCATCGAGGGGGATCAGCTGCCCACTGGTCTGCTCGACTCCTTCACCCGCAAGTTCTACAACCCGGACGGGGAAGTGACCGCCGACATGCTGGTGGACCTGCAATCCGGCAACGAGGAGCGCGGCATCGTCGCCCTGCCCTTCGAGCGCCAGTCCGACCGCCAGACCGTCTACATCCCGATGAACATCGTCGGCAACCTGTATGTTTCCAACGGCATGAGTGCCGGCAACACCCGCACCGAGGCCCGCACCCAGGGGTTGTCGGAGGTGTTCGAGCGCCACGTGAAGAACAAGATCATCGCCGAGGCCATCAGCCTGCCCCAGATCCCGGGCGAGGTCATCGCCCGTTACCCGGGCATCAAGGCGTCCATCGATGCACTGGAGGCCGAAGGCTTCCCCATCTACAGCTTCGATGCCTCCCTCGGCGGCCGTTATCCGGTCATCTGCGTGGTGCTGCTCAACCCGAGCAACGGCACCTGCTTTGCCTCCTTCGGCGCCCACCCGCGCTTCGAGGTCGCCTTCGAGCGTACCGTCACCGAACTGCTGCAAGGGCGCAGTCTCAAGGATCTGGACGTCTTCGTGCCGCCGTCGTTTGACAACGAGCAGGTGGCGGATCACCACAACCTGGAGACCCACTTCATCGACTCCTCCGGCCTCATCAGCTGGGATCTGTTCAAGGAAGAGTCCGACTTCGAGTTTGCCGACTGGGACTTCCGTGGCACCTCGCAAGAGGAGTTCGACCACCTGATCGGCATCTTCCACGAGCTGGAGCAGCCGGTCTACATCGCCGACTACGAGCACCTGGGTGTCTACGCCTGCCGTATCCTGGTGCCCGGCATGTCCGACATCTATCCGGTGGAAGATCTGCTGCTGGCCAACAACACCATGGGGGCCCACCTGCGGGAGACCATCCTGGCGCTGCCGGCGCTCGAGTGGGACGCAGAGCAGTACATGGCCCTGTTCGACCAGCTGGATGAAGAGGGGCACGACGAGCGGACCCGGGTGCGCGAGCTGCTCGGCATCGCCGCCGCCAAGGGCACTGCCCTGCACACCCTGCGCGTCGGTGAGCTCAAAGCCATGCTGGCGCTGGCCGCTGGTGACCTGGAGAGCGCCCTCGACCTCATCGACTGGACCATGGAGTTCAACCAGTCGGTGTTCCCGGCGGACCGCGCCGCTTACTACCGCGCCCTGCGCGCCTGCGTCGAGCTTTTCCTCGACGAGGAACGCGACCCCGAACAGTACCGCCCGGTGTTCGCCCGCATGTTCGGGGAAGAGACCCTGGCGCAGGCGTGGGCCAACGCCCGCGGCGAGGCGCGCTTCCACGGTCTGGAAGCCGCCGATCTCTCCCTCTCCCAGTTCCCGCTGCACCAGAAACTGCTGGCCGCTTACGAGAAATTGCAAAAAGCCAAACGAATCCATACCTGGAACTGATATGCTAGTGTGACGAAGGGGCCTTATGGCCCCTTCTGTTTTATGGTCTACGCTTTGGCTGGCCGTGCCACAAAGATGAAATAAAAGACAAAAAATACCTCTTAGGGGGTTGTTAATTTGGCACTCATGGTGCAGTGCGGCCGCACAGGTGCCTTGCCGGTACGTTTTTCAGGGTGTCCTTTATAAGTTCTTAAAAATCATAAAATTAATAACAGACCCATTTCTGTTTCACCTGAAACCTGGTGTAAGGAAACGCTTCCGGATGGCGAAAAATCCTGTAGTAAAATTACATTCACAATCTGTAATTCTTGATCGGAGTCAATTTTGGGGATCAGCCCCTTTGTTATGATTTCCACAGGCAAAATATGCAGGTACTGAGAATTGAAAGCAGAATCTCCCTTTGATTGTCTGAAGCCCGAAGCCATCGCCGCCCTGGCCGAAGACATTACCTATGCCAAGGCCACCAAGCCCGCATACAAGGTCATTCCCCTGGCCATCACCGCTGGCGCCTTCATCGCCATCGCCTTCGTCTTCTATATCACCGTCACCACGGGCTCAAGCGGCATGGCCTGGGGCATGTCCAAGCTGGTGGGCGGCATCTGCTTCTCCCTCGGTCTCATCCTCTGCGTCCTGCTCGGCGCCGAGCTGTTCACCTCCACTACCCTCACCCTGGTAGCCAAGGCGGCGAATCGCATCAGCTGGGCCCAGCTGCTCAAGAACTGGGGACTGGTCTACTTCGGTAACCTCATCGGCGGTCTCATCATCGTCGGCCTCATCATCATGTCGGCGGAATACATGGCAGCGGATGGTCAGTGGGGTCTGAACGCCATGAAAGTGGCCCAGCACAAGATCCATCACACCTTCTTTGAAGCCGTGGCCCTTGGCATCCTCTGCAACCTCATGGTGTGTCTCGCCGTGTGGATGGCCTTCGGCGCCCGCAGCGCCACCGACAAGGTGATGGTGATGCTGCTCCCCGTCGCCATGTTCGTGGCCTCCGGTTTTGAGCACAGCATCGCAAACATGTTTATGATCCCGGTCGGTATCGCCATCCACAGCGTCGCGAGCCCGGAATTCTGGCAGGCCATCGGCCAGGATCCGGCGACCTTTGCCGACCTGACCGTGTCCAACTTCGTCCTGCACAACCTCATCCCTGTCACCATCGGTAATATCATTGGTGGTGGCGTCATGGTTGGGCTGACTTACTGGTTTATCTTCCGTCGCCATCATTAAGGATGGCGGCAGACACATAAATACCTTGAGAGGTAATGAAAATGGCAGAACTTAACGAACAGTTCCAAAAAGCATGGGAAGGCTTCGCAGCCGGTGAATGGCAGACCTCTGTCAACACCCGTGACTTCATCCAGAAGAACTACACCCCGTATGAAGGTGACGAGTCCTTCCTGGCTGGCGCGACCGAAGCTACCACCAAGCTGTGGGACAAGGTCATGGAAGGCATCAAGATCGAGAACCGCACTCACGCGCCGGTCGATTTTGATACCGACCTGCCCTCCACCATTACCGCTCACGATGCCGGCTATATCGATCAGAGCCTGGAGCAAATCGTTGGTCTGCAGACCGACAAGCCGCTCAAGCGCGCCATCATCGCCAACGGCGGTATCAAGATGGTCAAGACCTCTTGCGAAGTGTACGGTCGCCAGCTTGACCCCATGGTCGAGAAGATCTTCACCGAGTACCGCAAGACTCACAACCAGGGCGTGTTCGACGTCTACACCAAAGACATCCTGAACTGCCGCAAGTCCGGCGTCATCACCGGTCTGCCGGATGCCTACGGCCGTGGCCGCATCATCGGTGACTACCGTCGTGTTGCCCTGTACGGTGTCGACTTCCTGATGGCCGACAAACTGGCCCAGTTCAAGTCCCTGCAGGCTGACCTGGAAAACGGTGTCAACCTGGAAGCCACCATCCGTCTGCGCGAAGAGATCTCCGAGCAGCACCGTGCCCTGGCCCAGATGAAGGTGATGGCTGCCAAATATGGCTGCGACATCTCCGTACCGGCCAAGACCGCCAAAGAAGCCGTCCAGTGGACCTACTTCGCCTACCTGGCGGCGGTCAAGTCCCAGAACGGCGCGGCCATGTCCTTCGGTCGTACCTCCAGCTTCCTGGACATCTACATCGAGCGTGACCTGCAAAAAGGCCTGATCACCGAGCAAGAAGCCCAGGAGCTGATGGACCACATGGTCATGAAGCTGCGTATGGTTCGCTTCCTGCGTACCCCGGAATACGATTCACTGTTCTCCGGCGACCCGATGTGGGCCACCGAGACCCTGGCCGGTATGGGCGTTGACGGCCGTACCCTGGTCACCAAGAACAGCTTCCGTATGCTGAACACCCTGTACACCATGGGCCCGTCCCCTGAGCCGAACCTGACCATCCTGTGGTCCGAGAAGCTGCCGGTCGGTTTCAAGAAGTACTGCGCCAAGGTATCCATCGAGACCTCTTCTGTTCAGTACGAGAACGACGACCTGATGCGTCCGGACTTCAACAACGATGACTACGCCATCGCTTGCTGTGTGTCCCCGATGATCGTCGGCAAACAGATGCAGTTCTTCGGTGCCCGTGCCAACCTGGCCAAGACCATGCTGTATGCAATCAACGGCGGTATGGACGAGAAGCTCAAGATCCAGGTCGGTCCGAAGACCGAAATGGTCACCTCCGAGTACCTCGACTACAACGACGTGATGGACAGACTGGATCACTTCATGGACTGGCTGGCCAAGCAATACGTTGCTGCGCTGAACATCATCCACTACATGCACGACAAGTACAGCTACGAAGCCTCCCTGATGGCGCTGCACGACCGTGATGTCTATCGCACCATGGCCTGTGGTATCGCCGGTCTGTCCGTAGCCGCTGACTCCCTGTCTGCCATCAAGTACGCCAAGGTCAAGCCGGTACGTGATGCCGATGGCGTCTCCATCGACTTCGAGATCGAAGGCGAGTACCCGCAGTTCGGCAACAACGACGCTCGCGTCGATGACATCGCCTGCGACCTGGTCGAGCGCTTCATGAAGAAGATTCAGAAGCTCAACACCTACCGTGGTGCCGTGGCTACCCAGTCCGTGCTGACCATCACCTCCAACGTGGTGTACGGCAAGAAGACCGGTAACACCCCGGATGGTCGTCGCGCCGGTGCGCCGTTCGGCCCGGGTGCCAACCCGATGCACGGTCGTGATCAGAAGGGTGCCGTTGCTTCCCTGACGTCCGTCGCCAAGCTGCCGTTCGCCTACGCCAAAGATGGTATCTCCTATACCTTCTCCATCGTGCCGAACGCCCTGGGCAAAGACATGGAAGCCCAGAAAGCCAACCTGGCCGGCCTGATGGATGGTTACTTCCACCATGAAGCCAACCTGGAAGGTGGTCAGCACCTGAACGTCAACGTGATGAACCGTGAAATGCTGCTGGACGCCATGGAAAACCCGGAGAAATATCCGCAGTTGACTATCCGCGTATCCGGTTATGCCGTTCGCTTCAACTCCTTGACCAAGGAGCAACAGCAAGACGTCATCACCCGTACCTTCACCGCTTCTCTGTAATAGCGTCTCGGTGAACAAAAACCGGCGCCCAGGCGCCGGTTTTTTTATGGCCGTTAGCCGGTGTGCAAGCCGTTTCCTACCTCACAGGCCCCCTGACTCACAGGCTCTGAGCCGCAGGCTCGGCCAGACGTTAGCCTCCTAACGCCCCTCCCTATGATGCCCCTCTCCACTCCTCTCCTGCGCTTGATGCACGGATGTGCCCACCGGCACTCAGGCACTCAGGCACTCAGGCACTCAGGTACTCAGGCACTCAGGCACTCAGGCACTCAGGCACTCAGGCACTCAGGCACTCAGGCACTCAGGCACTCAGGCACTCAGGCACTCAGGTACTCAGGTACTCAGGTACTCAGGTACTCAGGTACTCAGGTACTCAGGTACTCAGGTACTCAGGTACTCAGGTACTCAGGTACTCAGG